>JAGQUO010000014.1 GCA_020438445.1 Solirubrobacterales bacterium | reverse complement strand
GCGACCTCGGGCGGCGTCGTCACGACGAGACCTCCTCGCCGGTCTCCGCCGCCATCGCGATCGGCAGCGCCGTCGAGACGGTCTGCAGGTAGACCTCCTCGAGCGTGGTTGCGTCGTAGCGGGCCTTGAGGCCGTCGGGGGTGTCGCGGGCGACGATCCGCCCCCTCGAGATCAGCGCGACGTCCTCACACAGCGACTCCGCCTCCTCGAGGTAGTGCGTCGTCAGCAGGATCGTCGTCCCCTCCTGGTGCAGGCGCTTGATGTAGCGCCAGAGGTCATGCCGCAGCTCGACGTCGACGCCGGCGGTCGGCTCGTCGAGGATCACGAGCAGCGGCTCGTGCAGCAGCGCCCGGGCGAGGAGCAGCCGTCGCTTCATGCCGCCCGAGAGCTTGCTCGTGCGCGTGCCCGACTTCGCCTGCAGATCGAAGACCTCGATCATCTCGTCGGCGCGTGCCGCGGCCGCGTCGGCCGGCATCCCGAAGTAGCCGCCGTGGTAGACGAGCGACTCGCGGACGGTGAGGAACCGATCCAGGTTCGGGTCCTGCTCGGCGACGCCGACGAGCCGCCGCGCCTCCATCGAATCGTGCTCGAACCCGAACACGGAGATCCGGCCTCCGGTGGTCCGGATCAGGTTGCAGACCGAGTTGATCAGGGTCGTCTTGCCGGCGCCGTTCGGTCCGAGCAGGCCGAAGAACTCGCCGGCGGGAACCTCGAGATCGAGGGCATCGAGCCCGACGGTGCCGTCGTCGTAGGTCTTGGCGAGGCCCTCGATCCTCAGTGCAGTAGTCCCGCTCTTCACCCCCCGGAGATTAGGGAGCGGGGCAAACCGTGCTAGAAGCGGGGGCGTGAGACTGATCCCACTCGAGCATCCGATCCCGCCCGGAATCGACCACGAGCGGTTCCGGCTCCGCATCCTCACGGTCGACGATCTGATCAAGGACTACGAGGCGGTGATGAGCAGCGCCGAGCGGCTCCGCGAGCGATTCCCCTACTGGGGGTGGCCGGAGCCGGGCATGACGATCAAGGACGACCTGATCGACCTCGGCTGGCACCAGAAGGAGGCGATGCTCCGGCGCTCGTTCAACTACGCCGTCATGGCTCCCGACGAGAGCCGCCTGCTCGGCTGCGTCTACGTCGATCCCCCGGACAAGCGGGGAGCGGACGCCGACGTCTTCCTCTGGGTCCGCGCCGACGAGGAAGGGGGCGACCTCGAGGAGGTGCTCGAGGCGGAGGTCCGGTCCTGGCTCGACGCGGATTGGCCGTTCGAGAACGTCCGCTATCCGGGACGTGACATCAGCTGGGAGGAGTGGGACGCACTCCCGGATGCGTGACCGCGGGCCGCGGGCGCTGCGGCCTGCCGGAGTGAGCCGCGGGCGCGGGACCGCCAGATGCCTGTGCAACGATGAGCAGCCATGGCGGGTGCAGATCGACTGACCCGCTCCAAGGGCACGGGCGATCCGTCCGACGACTCGTCCCAGTGGGAGCTGAAGAACCTCGCGAAGAGGAGCATTCCCGCGTTCGTCGCGATCGCGGTCCTGATGCTGATCGCCTGGACGGCGCCCGGCCTGGGCGAGGTCCGCGACCTGCTGCCGGAGGCGGCGCCCGGGTGGGTCGCGATCGCGATCGCTTTCGAGGCCCTCTCGTTCGCGTCCTACGTCGTCATGTTCGCCCCCGTCTTCTGCCGCGGGCTGAGCTGGAGGCGGAGCTGGCAGATCGGCGGCTCCGAGCTGGCGGTCGGATCGATCGTCCCCGCGAGCGGAGCCGGCGGGCTCGCCTTCGGCGCCTGGGTGCTGCACGAGGGCGGCATGGACGCAGACCGGATCGCTCACCGCTCGGTGGCTTTCTTCCTGATCAAGAGCTCGGTCAACTTCTTCGCGGTCGCGATCATCGGCCTGCTGATGTTCTTCGGCCTGTTCGGCGTCGACGAGCCGTGGACGCTGACCCTGCTGCCGGCGCTGATGTCGATCCTCGTGATCGCCGCCGTGCTGATCATCCCCCGCTTTCCGCTCGGGGACCGTCCGGACGGAGACGCATCGCGGGCGACCAGGTTCATCGCCGCCTCGAGGCGGGCGCTGATCACCGGCAGCGAGGGCGCCATCGAGATCTTCCGGTCGGGCAACTTCCGCGTCCTCGCGGGCGCGATCGGCTACTGGGCCTTCGACAACGCCGTCCTCTGGGCGACGTTCCACGCCTTCGGCTACACGCCCGAGATCTCGATCGTGCTGATGGGCTATCTGATCGGCCAGCTCGGCGGCCTGCTGCCCATCCCCGGCGGGATCGGCGGGATCGACGGCGGCTTGATCGGCACCCTGATCGTCTACGGCGCGCCGGCCGCCGTCGTCACGGCCGCCGTCCTCGCCTACCGGGTGATCCTGTTCTGGCTGCCGCTGGTGGCCGGAGCCGTCTGCTTCCTCAGCCTCCGCCGCGAGATGCCGCACGACGGCGAGCTCGCCACCTGCGATGCGGCCGCAAGCGCCGCAGCGGCGCGCTGAGCGGGCTCCGGCCCTAACCTGCCCGCGATGCGGATCCGCCTGCTTCTCCTCCTCTTCGCCGCCGCGCTGCTTCCGGTCGCCGCCGCCGGCGCGAGCTCCGCCACGCACCGCGGGGTCGGGTTCGAGCTCAAGCGCACGTCGATCTCGCCCAGGCACCCGACGTTCGACGCGAAGCGCGAGATCCGCCTCCACTACGGGTTCGCGGCCGCGCGCGGGACCGACCTCAGGATCGAGGTCCGGCGAGCGGGGAGCGGCAGGGTCGTCCGCGTCTACCGCGAGCGCGACGCGCGACCGGGCCGCCGCCTCGCCCGCGTCTGGAACGGGTTGAACCGCCGCGGCCGCGTCGCCGGCGACGGTCGGTACGAGTTCCGGGTCGGGCCGGTCGGCGGCGCCATGAGGTACGCCGGCCGCTTCCGGCTCCGCACCCACGTCTTCCCCGTCGACGGGCCGCACGGAACGCGCGGAGCCATCGGCGATTTCGGCGCGCCGCGCAGCGGCGGTCGCGTCCACGAGGGCTTCGACATCACCGCCGACTGCGGGACGCCGCTGCTCGCCGCCCGGGGCGGAAGGGTGCAGAAGGTCGGGTACGACCCGGTGCTCTACGGCTACTACGTCCTGATCGACGGATTGAAGACGAGCCAGGACTACTTCTACTCGCACCTGATCGCGCCGCCCGCCGTCGACCGGCGCGACCGCATCCGCACATCGCAGTTCGTCGGCCGGGTCGGCAGGACCGGCAACGCGGCCTCGACCCCCTGCCACCTCCACTTCGAAGTCCGGATCCACGGCGATCCGGTCGACCCCGAGCCCTACCTCAGGACCTGGGACCGGCACAGCTGAGCGCTCGAACGGATTCGCGTCAGTTGAAGCCGGACACGTCCTCTGGCACCATCGGCCGGGAGCTACGAGGGGAGTGAGCCATGGAGCCTGTCGCCGCTGACAACGAGGAGGCGGTCGAGGCGTGGAGCGGCGTCCTGTTCGACCGCTGGGCCGAGCACCGCGACGTCCTCGCGCTCTCGATCCGCCCGTTCTCGGACACCGCCTACGAGCTCTGCTGCCCGCAGCCGGGCGAGCGGGTCCTCGACGTCGGCTGCGGGCTCGGCGAGACGACCCTCGCGCTGGCGGAGATGGTGGGTGCGGAGGGGGAGGTCGTCGGGATCGACGCCGGCGAGCGATTCACCGGCGCGGCGGCCGACGAGGCCGCGGCCGCGGGGGCCGGGAACGTCGCCTACATCACCGGGGACGTCCAGGTCGCGGACCTCGGCGGGCCCTACGACCTCGCGTTCTCGCGCTTCGGGACGATGTTCTTCGGCAACCCGGTCGCTGCGCTCCGGAACGTGCGCTCGTCGCTCCGGCCGGGCGGGCGGCTCTGCATGGTCGTCTGGCGCAACAAGCTCGCCAACGAGTGGCTGCATCGCGGCGAGCTGGTGGTCGACAAGTACCTCGAGCGCCCGGAGGAGACCGACGAGCCGACCTGCGGGCCGGGGCCCTTCTCGATGGCCAATGCCGACACGACCACCGACATCGTCGCCGCCGCCGGGTTCGACGACATCGCGCTCCGCCGCTGCGACATCGACTACCTGATGGGAGATGACATCGACAAGGCGATCGAGGTGGTGATGGCGATCGGCCCCGCCGGGGAGCTGATCCGGCTCGTCGGGGCCGATGCCGAGAGGATCCGGCCGCAGCTCGAGGCCGAGCTCCGCGACGCCTATGCCGATCTGGTCCGCGACGACGGCGTCTGGGCGCCGGCATCGACCTGGATCGTCAGCGCCTTCAACCCCGGCTGAGGAGCGCGGTCAGGGTGCCGCGACCAGCCTCCGCGGCTGGCGCTCGAAACCCGCCTCGACGAGGGCCTGCTCGCACTCGTGCCCGATCGCGGCGTCGCCGTCGACCCGCTCGATCCCCAGCCGCGGCACCTGCCGGGCCGCGACCGCGTCGACGACGGTGCCGAGCGCGGTCGCAAACGACTCGTCGGTGAAGCGGACCAGACGCAACAGGCCCTTGCCGCCGCGTTCGAGGTACAGGACGGGCTCACCGTTGCGGAGGACCACGTACGCGCCGGCGACGCGGCTCGGGCGGCGGCCGCCGCGGCCGTCGTCGTCCTCCTCACGCGACGGCAGGCGGGGCCAGGCGAGGGTGGCGCCGTAGGGCTGAGCGGGATCGGTCGCGGCGAGGACGACGTGCTCGTCGTCGACCCGCGGCAGCGAGCGCAGCCGCTCGACCGCCCCGGCGAGGGCGAACTGGGCGCCGCCGAGGCCCTCGACGAAGTAGCCGCGGCGGGCGGTGCCGAGCATCTCGAGGTTGGAGAGCTCGCCGTAGAGCGCCGAGAAGCCGCCGGGCACCCCCTCGGCGAGGACCGTCTCGCGGGTGACGATGCCGTAGCGCTCGAGCATCAGCTCCGCCTGGGCGCGCATGCGCGGACCCGAGGGCGGCGCGTCGCGGAAGAGGGCCTCGGTCAGCGACCAGCGGCCGGCGACGGCCTGGCCGGTCGCATTGCGGCGGGCGCTGAACCGGCGCCCGCGCCGGGCGGCGGCGCTCTCGGAGGCCTTCAGCCGCGGCGCCCGCAGGGGCGCCACGGCGTCGTTGGTCACCTCGCCGGCCCAGGCCAGGTCCCAGAGCGCCGAGTGCAGCTCCTCCTTCTCCCAGGTCGTCTCTCCAGCGGCGAGGTCGACGACGAGGTCGAGCCAGAAGGCCGGTCGCTGGGCGAGCAGCTCGCGGATCGCGTCGTGGACCTCGCCCTCCGGCGGCTCGAGCTTCGCGTTCGCCGGCGGCGGGCCGGCGATCCGCACGTCCTCGCGGAAGTAGAAGGCGACGCGCCCGGTGCGGCCGACCGGCCCGGCGCCGATCCAGACGATCTCGCCGCCGGTCGACAGCTGGTCCAGCCACGTCTGCGAGTAGGCCCCGAGGCGGCGCGGCAGCACGTCGCGCTCCCAGACCTCGGGCGTCAGCGCGACCCCCTGCAGCGGCACCAGGATCTCGCGGAGCCGATCGGGACCGGCGCCGGCCGAGCGGTAGGCGTCGACGTTCTGCCAGGAGACGAGGAAGCGGGCGAGCTCGGAGGTGTCCGCCGCCTCGACCTCCTTGCGGAGCACCGCGAGGCTCGCCCGGCGGAGGCGGCGGAGGACGTCGGGATCGCACCACTCGCGCTCGCTGCCACCGGGCAGGAGCTCACCGCGGACGAGCTCGCCGGCCGCCTCGAGCCGCTTCAGCGCCGGCGTCGGATCGATCCCGAAGCGCTGCCTGGCCTGGGCGGTCGGGAAGGGCACGTGGGTCCGGGCGTAGCGCCGCAGCAGCGTCTCCATCGGTTCCTCGACCGCATCGAGGAAGGCGTCGGGGAGGCCCGACGGAACGGGCACGCCGAGGGCGTCGCGGTAGAGGCCGCCGTCCTCGGCGGCGATCCAGCGCTCCTCGCCGGCGACCCGGACCCGGACCGCCCGCCGCTCCGATTCGAGCTTGTCGAGCATCGACTGCGCCGAGTAGCCCTCGGCGACCCGCTGGGAGACCTCGTCGTCGGAGAGGTCCCCGAGCCGCCGGAGGATCACCTGCAGCTGGTCGCGGTCGACCGCCTTCGCCTGCTCGACCCGGTGCTGGAGCGAGTCCTCGACGTCGGCGAGCGCGACCGGGTCGATCAGCTCGCGGAGCTCCTCCTGCCCGAGCAGCTCACGGAGGAGGTCGCGGTCGAGGGCGAGTGCGGCGGCGCGGCGCTCGGCGTTGGGCGTGTCGCCCTCGTACATGTAGGTCGCGACGTAGTCGAACAGAAGCGACGAGGCGAACGGCGAAGCGGTCTTCGTCTCGACCTCGACCAGCGACAGGCGGCGCGACTTCAGATCGCGGAGGAGCTCGCCGAGCGCGGGCAGGTCGAGGACGTCGCGCAGGACCTCGCGATAGGTCTCGAGGGTGACGGGGAAGCGCGGGAAGTCGCGTGCGACCTCGAGCAGCGACTGCGACTTCAGCCGCTGCTGCCAGAGCGGGGTCCGCTTGCCGGGGTAGGCGCGGGGGATGAGGAGGGACCGGCCGGCGGCCTCGCGAAACCGTGCGCCGAACAGCGCCGAGCCCGCGAGCTCGCCGACGATCAGATCCTCGACCTCGTCGGGCTCGAGCAGCACCAGGTCGGAGGCGGGAGCCTGATCGGAGTCGGGCAGGTGGATGACGATCCCGTCGTCGGACCAGATCGCGTCCGCCTCGAGCTCGTGCTCGGAGCGGATCTTCGCGGCGAGGGCGAGGCCCCACGCGGCATGGACGCGCCCGCCGAACGGCGAGAGCACGCAGAGCCGCCAGTCGCCGATCTCGTCCCGGAAGCGCTCGACGACGATCGTCTGGTCGGAGGGAACGACCCGGGTCGCCGACTGCTGCTCGCGCAGGTAGGTGACGAGGTTCTCGGCCGCGAGCCGGTCGAGGTCGTAGGCGGAGGCGAGCTCTTCCGGCTCCGTGGCGACCGCCTCGCGCGAGAACTCCCCGATCGCCCGGCCGAGCTCGACCGGGCGGCCGATCCCCTCCCCGCGCCAGAACGGGATCGCGCCGGGAACGCCGGGTGCGGGGGTGACGATCACGCGATCGCGGGTGATCTCCTCGATCCGCCAGGAGGAGGCGCCGAGGAGGAAGACCTGGCCCGCCCGCGCCTCGTAGACCATCTCCTCGTCGAGCTCGCCGACGCGACGGCCGTCGGGGAGATGGACGCCGAAGAGACCGCGGTCGGGGATCGTGCCGGCGTTGGTGACCGCCAGCTGACGGGCTCCCTTGCGCCCGCGGATCGTGCCCGCCGAGCGATCCCAGACGATCCTCGGCCGGAGCTCGGCGAACCGCTCCGACGGGTAGCGGCCGTCGAGCATGTCGAGCACGTTCTCCAGCTGCTCGCGCGAGAGCTCCCGGTAGGGCTCGGCCGACTTGACGACGCGCTCGACCTCGTCGACGTCCCACTCCTCGTCGGCGACCATGGCGACGATCTGCTGAGCGAGGACGTCGAGCGGGTTCTGGGGGATGACCGTCTCCTCGATCTGGCCCGTCCGCATCCGCTTGGCGACGACGGCGCACTCGAGCAGGTCGGACCGGAACTTCGGGAAGATCCGGCCCTTCGACACCGCGCCGAGCTCGTGGCCGGCGCGGCCGACCCGCTGCATCCCGCGGGCGACCGATTTCGGCGACTCCACCTGGATCACCAGGTCGACCGCCCCCATGTCGATGCCGAGCTCGAGCGAGGAGGTCGCGACGATGCACGGGAGCTGACCGGACTTCAGGAGCTCCTCGACCTTGAGGCGCTCCTCTCTCGCCAGCGAGCCGTGGTGCGCCCTGGCGATCTCCTCATACTCGCCTGGTGCCGGAGGGGGTTTAGTCGACGTTCCAGGCGGACCGTTGCTCGCGGCGGGTCCTGCCGGGGGGTGTCCCACCGGGGCTGCGCCACCGGCATTGCTCGGTGCGGCGGGATCCCTCCCCCGCGCCACCCGCCGCCCGGGGGCGTCCGCCCGGCGTTCGTCTCCCGTGCCGGTGCTCGGGCGAGGCTCCAAGCCGGCGCTGCGTCTGACCTTCTCTCCGGCCTTGCCCGTAGGAATCCCGGATAACGGCCCCGCGGGACGGGCTGTAGCCTGCACTGCCGTGTCCGAGCTGAATCTCATCCTCCTCGGCCCGCCCGGGTCCGGAAAGGGAACGCAGGGAGAGCGCCTGCAGGAGGACTTCCGCCTGCCCTACTACGCGACCGGCGACATCCTCCGCGCCGCCGTCGCCGACGGCACCGAGCTCGGGCGCACGGCCAAGGAGTACATGGACCGCGGGGACCTCGTTCCCGACGAGGTGATCATCGGCGTCATCGCCGAGCGCGTCGAGAGCTCCGAGGCGGCCGACGGCTTCATCCTCGACGGGTTCCCGCGGACGGTCGGACAGGCCGAGGCGCTCGGCGGCGAGATGGAAGACCTCGGGCGCGGGATCACCGCCGCGGTGCTGATCGACGTCAGCGACGAGGAGGTCGTCCGCCGCCTCGGCGGCCGCCGCACCTGCGCCAGGAACGGCCACGTCTTCCACGTCGAGTTCGACCCTCCGAAGAACGAGGGGGTGTGCGACGTCTGCGGGAGCAGGCTGATCGTCCGCGACGACGACGAGCCCGAGGTCATCCGCCACCGGCTCGAGACCTATCACGAGAAGACGAAGCCGCTCGTCGACTTCTACGAGGAGCGCGGCGTGCTGAGACGGGTCGACGGCGAGCTGGAGCCCGAGGAGGTCGGGAACCGGATCCGGGCGCTGCTCGCGACGCTGCGGATGGAAGAAGAGCTCTGATCCCGCTTTGATCGTCCCGAAGACGCCGGAGCAGGTCGACAAGATGGCGGCGGCCGGCGACATCCTGGCCCGCTGCCTGAAGATGCTCAAGAAGAGCGCCAGGCCCGGCGTGACCACGCTCGACCTCGACCTCGCGGCGGAGAAGTTCATCCGCTCGCAGGGAGCCGAGGCCGCGTTCAAGGGCTACAACGGCTTCCCGGGGTCGATCTGCGCCTCGCCGAATTCGATGGTCGTCCACGGGATCCCCGGGTCCTACGAGCTCAAGCGCGGCGATCTGATCTCGCTCGACGTCGGCGTGACCCTGGACGGCTGGGTGGCCGACGCCGCCTTCACGATCCCGATCGGCCCGGTCTCCGAGCCGGCCCTGCAGCTGCTGGAGACGACCAGGGACTCGCTCTTCTGCGGGATCGCGGAAGCCAGGACCGGGAACCATCTCGGGGACGTCTCGGCGGCGATCCAGGAGCGGGTCGAACGCGACGGGCTGGCGGTGATCCGCAGCCTCGTCGGGCACGGGATCGGCCGGCGGATGCACGAGGATCCGCAGATCCCGAACTTCGGCGAGCCCGGCAAGGGCCCGAGGCTCGAGGAGGGGATGACCTTCGCGATCGAGCCGATGGTCAACATCGGCTCTCCCGAGATCAGGATGGGCTCCGACAACTGGGCCGTCTACTCGCAGGACGGTTCGCTCGCAGCCCACTTCGAGTTCACCGTCGCCGTCGGCAGCGACGGCCCGCGGATCCTGACTCCGTGGCACGAGGACTAGAGCCGGCGGCATCGGCGCCCGGGGCGGGCGAACGGCCCTGGACCGACGACGCAGTCGTCTACGAGATCTACCCGCGGTCCTTCCAGGACAGCGACGGCGACGGCATCGGCGATCTTGCGGGAATCCGCAGCCGCCTCCCGTACCTGGAGTGGCTGGGCGTGGACGCGATCTGGCTCGCCCCGATCTATCCCTCGCCGCTCGCCGATTACGGCTACGACGTAACCGACCACAAGGCGATCGCGCCCGAGATCGGCACCGATCAGGACTTCGACCTGCTCGTCGCCGACGCTCACGATCGCGGGATCCGGATCGTCCTCGACCTCGTCGTGTCCCACACCTCGATCGAGCATCCGTGGTTCCGCGAGCGGCCCGACTTCTACGTCTGGTCCGACGGTCCCGAGCCGCCGAACAACTGGCTCGCCTCGTTCGGCGGCCCGTCCTGGACGCGAGATCCGGCCACCGGCCGGCTCTACCTGCACTCCTTCTACCCCGAGCAGCCCGACCTCGACTGGCGTAATCCCGAGGTCCGCGAGGCGATGGCCGACGTCGTCCGCCACTGGGTGGGCCGGGGCGCCGACGGTTTCCGGGTGGACGCGGTGGACCGGATGGTCAAGGACGCCGAGCTCCGCGACGACCCACCGGCCCGCGAGCCCTTCCCGCTGCCGATGCCGGAGGCGCTGCTGCGGCGCGACCTCGTGAACTCGCGCGACGCTCCCGACATCGGGATCGCGCTCGCCGCGCTGCGCGAGGCCGCCGGCAGGGCGCCGCTGATCGGCGAGGTGTACCTGCCGGTCGCGCGCGTCCTGCCCTATCTCGAGCACCTCGATGCCGTCTTCGGCTTCGACCTCCTCCACGCCGAGTGGGACGCCGACGCGCTCGCCGCGGCGATCGACCGATCGAGCGCCGCCGGCGGGATCGCCTGGGTGACCTCCAACCACGACTTCCCGCGGGTGGCGACCCGCTGGGGCGAGGAGAACGCCCGCGCCGCGGCCGTGCTGCTGCTGACGCTCGGCGGCGCCGCGTTCGTCTACCAGGGGGAGGAGCTCGGCATGGTCGACGGGCCGGCCGCGGATCCGGTCCGCGACCGCTACGGCCGCGACGCCTGCCGGCGCCCGATGCAATGGGACCCGACTCCGTCCGGTGGGTTCTCCCGGGGCGACCCGTGGCTGTCCCCGGTCGATCCTGCGACCCGCAACGCCGACGATCAGAGCGCCGACCCCGGCTCGATCCTCAACCTCTTCCGGGAGCTGATCGGCGTGCGCCGTGAGATCCACGGGACGCCGGCGCGGATCGGGAGCCCCGACGGGACGCTCGCCTTCGATCGCGGAGCCCATCGGGTCGCGATCAACCTCGGTGGATCGCCGGCCGTGGTGCCCGCGCCCGCCGGCTCCGAGCTCGTGCTCTGCACCGCGCCCGGCGCCGCCGAGCTCCACGAAGGCGAGCTCCGCATCGGGGCCCACGCGGCCGCCGTCACCTGCGAGCGCTGAGCCACGCCCGTTTACGGCCCGGGACGCCCGGGTAGGGGTGGGCGCAAGGCGGCGAGAACGGAACGCCGCCGGAAGCAGGAGAAGGGGCAGGCCCTTGGGAGAGGGAGCGTCACGTCCAGCACGCCGATCGGTCGCAACGCTGTTGATTGCAGCGCTCGCGGCGGCCGCGATCGTGCTCAGCGCCTGCGGCGACGACGAGTCCGGCGGGCCGACCGAGCTCAGCTTCTTCATCTTCAACGAGCCGAGCGGCATCCTCCCGAAGATCGCCGACGCCTGCTCGAAGTCCTCGAACGGTGAGTACACGATCTCCTTCGAGTACCTGCCGAACGAGGCCGACCAGCAGCGCGAGCAGCTCGTTCGCCGGCTCGGGGCCGAGGACAGCTCGATCGACATCATGGGCATGGACGTGATCTGGACCGGCGAGTTCGCGAACGCCGGCTGGGTCGAGGAGTGGACCGGCGCGAACGAGAAGGCCGCCACGACCGGCGTGTTCCCGAGCGTCGCCGAGACCGCCCGCTTCGAGGACAAGCTCTGGGCGGCGCCGATCTGGAGCAACACCCAGCTTCTCTGGTATCGCAAGGATCGCGTTCCGAAGCCGCCGAAGACCTGGGAGGAGATGCTCGACCAGGCGGCCGAGATCGGCAAGAACGGCATGATCCAGGTGCAGGCCGATCGCTACGAGGGCCTGGTCGTCTGGCTCAACTCGATGGTGGAGTCGGCGGGCACGAGCATCGTCCAGCCCGACGACGCCGAGGCGGTGGCGCTCAGCAGCCCCCAGACCGACAAGGCGCTCGGGCTGATGGTCCAGCTCGCGAACTCGGAGGCCGCCGATCCGTCCCAGTCGACCTCGAACGAGGACACGGCACGGCTCTCGTTCGAGGCCGGCTCCTCGAGCTTCATGCTCAACTACCCCTTCGTCTACCCGAGCGCCAAGGACAACGCGCCGGACGTGTTCAAGAACCTCGGCGAGGCGCTCTACCCGCGGGTCGACGCCGACCGGCCTTCGGCACCGCCGCTCGGCGGCATCAACCTCGGCGTGTCGAGCTACTCCGAGCACAAGCAGGAGGCGTTCGATGCGATCAAGTGCATGATCCAGCCGCAGAACCAGATCAAGATCGCGACCGCGGGAGGGCTGCCGCCGGTCACCGAGTCGCTCTACGACGAGAAGCAGATCGATGACGTGTATCCGGGCTTCGCCGATCTGATCCGGCAGTCGATCAAGCAGGCCGCGCCGAGGCCGGTCACGCCGGCCTACCAGGACCTCTCGCTGGCGATTCAGCGGACGATCCACCCGCTCGGCGACATCTCCCCGGACCAGGTCCCCGACAAGGTCGACGAGCTCCGGGACAACGTCCAGAAGGCGCTCAACGTGGAGGGACTGCTCTGATGGAAGCGGCATCGGTCCCGGCCCGCGCCGGGGAGGAGAACGAGCCGAAGAAGCGGCCCCTGAGCGAGCGGGCGAGATCCGAGCGGCGCCTCGGCTGGCTGCTCTGTGCGCCCGCCGTACTCGCGATGCTGCTGGTGACGGCGTATCCGATCATCTACGCCTTCGTCCTCAGCCTCCAGCGGCTCGACCTCCGCTTCCCGGACGAGCGCGAGTTCGTCGGGCTCAGCAACTACGTCGACGTCCTGACGTCGAGCCTGTGGTGGACCGACGTCGCGAACACCCTCGGGGTGACGCTCGTCTCGGTCACGATCGAGTTCGTCCTCGGGATGGCGATCGCGCTGCTGATGCACCGCGCGATCTTCGGCCGCGGAGTCGTCAGGACCTCGGTGCTGATCCCCTACGGCATCGTCACCGTCGTCGCCGCCTTCACCTGGCAGTTCGCCTTCCAGCCCGACACCGGCTTCGTCAACCAGCTTCCGTTCGTGGCGGACGACATGAACTGGTTCGGGGACCGGTTCAGCGCCTTCTTCGTGATCATCCTCGCCGAGGTCTGGAAGACGACCCCGTTCATCGCGCTGCTGCTGCTCGCCGGGCTGACGACGATCGACGACGGGCTCTACGAGGCGGCGAAGGTCGACGGGGCGAACGCCGTTCAGCGGTTCTTCCGGATCACCCTGCCGCTGATGAAGCCGGCGATCCTCGTCGCGCTGCTGTTCCGGACGCTCGACGCGTTCCGGGTCTTCGACTCGATCTTCGTGATGACGCGCGGCTCGGTCGACACCGAATCGGTGTCGATCCTCGGCTACAACCAGCTCATCGCGCGACTCAACCTCGGGCTCGGATCGGCGGTCTCGGTCCTGATCTTCCTCGCCGTGCTGATGATCGCGATCCTGTTCGTCAAGGGCTTCGGCACGTCGGTGCCCGGAAAGGACCAGCGCTGATGGAGACCCGGAGCCCGCAGGAACGGATCATCTGGCTGCTCGGCCTGATCGTCGTGATCTTCTACGCCCTCTTCCCGGTCCTCTGGATCATCTCGCTGTCGCTGAAGACGCCGGCGACCGTGACGGTGAAGCCCGACGAGGGCTTCTGGGGGACGCTGGTCCCGAGCGACGCGACCTTCAAGAACTACGAGGCGCTCTTCAAGGACGGGCTCGACGGCCCGTTCCTGAAGCCGCTGATCAACTCGATCGGGATCGCCCTGATCGCGACCCTGATCGCGATCGTGCTCGCATCGTTCGCCGCCTACGCGATCGCGCGGCTCGAGTTCCCGGGCAAGACGCTCGTGCTCGGGGGCGCGCTCGCGATCGCCATGTTCCCACCGATCTCGACCGTCGGGCCGCTCTTCGACATGTGGCGGTCGCTCGGGCTCTACGACACCTGGCCGGGGCTGATCATCCCCTACCTCAGCTTTTCGCTGCCACTCGCGATCTATACCCTCGTCGCGTTCTTCCGCGAGATCCCCTGGGACCTCGAACAGGCGGCGCAGGTCGACGGCGCGACGCCGTTTCAGGCATTCCGAAAGGTGATCGTCCCCCTGGCGACGCCCGGGATGTTCACCGCGGCCATCCTCGTCTTCATCTTCGCCTGGAACGACTTCCTGTTCGCGATCTCGCTGACGAGCTCCGATGCGTCCCGCACGGTCCCGGCGGCGCTCGCGTTCTTCACCGGCGATTCGCAGTTCACCCAGCCGTTCGCGAACATCGCCGCTGCGGCCGTGATCGTGACGATCCCGATCATCGTCTTCGTACTCATCTTCCAGCGGCGCATCGTCGCCGGACTGACCTCAGGCGCCGTCAAGGGCTAGAGAGGAGACAGACAGCAGATGTCAGAGATCACCCTCGACAAGATCACCAAGCGGTTCCCGGACGGGACCGAGGCCGTCAAGCAGCTCGACCTCGACATCGAGGACGGGGAGTTCCTCATCCTCGTCGGCCCGTCGGGATGCGGCAAGTCGACCGCGTTGCGGATGATCGCCGGGCTCGAGGACATCTCCGACGGCGAGCTGCGGATCGGCGAGGACGTCGTCAACGGGAAGGCGCCGAAGGACCGCGACATCGCGATGGTGTTCCAGAACTACGCCCTCTATCCGCACATGACCGTGCGCGAGAACATGGCGTTCCCGCTGAAGATGGCGAAGGTGGACCAGGAGACGATCGACCATCAGGTCGAGGAGGCGGCCAAGATCCTCGATCTGACCGAGCATCTCGACCGCAAGCCCTCCAACCTCTCCGGGGGCCAGCGCCAGCGCGTTGCGATGGGCCGGGCGATCGTGCGCGAGCCCAAGGCGTTCCTGATGGACGAGCCGCTCTCGAACCTCGACGCCAAGCTCCGGGTCCAGATGCGGGCCGAGGTCTCGAGGATCCAGAACCGGCTCGAGACGACCACCGTCTACGTCACCCACGATCAGACCGAGGCGATGACGCTCGGCGACCGCGTCGCGGTGATGCGCAAGGGCGAGCTGCAGCAGGTCGGCAGCCCGCAGGAGCTCTACGAGCGTCCGGTCAACCTCTTCGTCGCCGGGTTCATCGGCTCACCGTCGATGAACTTCATGCCGGTCGAGCTCAGCGGCCGGACCGCGAAGCTGCCGTTCTGCGAGGTCGAGATCACCGAGGCGATGGCCCAGGGGCTCGAATCGCACTCCGCCGGCAGCCTGATGGTGGGGGTGCGACCCGAGCACTTCGAGGACGCGAAGCTCGTCGGCGACCAGCCCGGCCCGACGTTCGAGGTCGAGGTCTCGATCCTCGAGTCGATGGGCTCCGAGCTCTACATCTACTTCGACATGGACGCCGAGGTCAGGGCCGAGCAGCTCGACGAGCTGGCCGCCGACGTCGGCAGCGAGTCGACCGCCGAGGAGGGCCAGGTGGTCGCCCGGCTCGACGCGACGAGCGAGGCGCGCCGGGGCGAGCGCCTCGAGCTCTGGATGGACCCGGAGAAGCTGCACTTCTTCGATCTCGACTCGGGCGAGCGCATCGCTCCCGCCGGCGAGGGCTGAGCGGGCCCTCAGTCGAGGACCGAGCGGAGACGGGCGATCACGTCCTCGTCCCATTCGTGCGTGCGGAGCAGCATGTAGCGCTCGCGGACGACGCGGATGTAGGCGTCGGCTTCGGTGCCGCTCCCGATCAGGTCGGCATCGCGGAGCGACTGGACGACCGGCGCGAACTCGTCCTCGAACCACGACTGCGCGACCTCCCGGCGGTCGAGCAGCTCGTTCAGGCCCTGCATGAGCCGGAATCCCCAGGCCTCGACCGCCTCCGCCAGCTCGGCGAACCCCTGAGCCGGGTCGCTGAAAGTGATCCGCCGCCGCTGCTCGGGGGACAGCGGCACCCGCTCCAGGAACAGCCTCTCGTGACCCTTGGCGGGTAGGTCGGCGAGCTTGAGGCCGTCCTCAGGCGAGACCCGGGTGGTGATCTCGGTGACGTAGGCCTCGATCGCGTCGCGCCCGAGGTGACGTGCGACCGAGACGCGGTGATGGCCGTCGACGACGAAGTGCAGGCCTCCGACCCGGAGCACCTCGATCGGCGGCATTCCCTCACCGCGTCGCTGGGCGGCGTTGATCCGCTGCCACCGCGCCCGAACGCGGTCGCTGCGCGGCCGGAAATCGCGGTCGAACTCCTCGGCCCGGTCGACCGAGCCGACGATCGTGTCGAGCGGAATCGTCTTCAGGCCGACGCGCCGCTCGCCGGTGCGGCCCAGCGCGTCGACGACCTCGCTGAACGGCAACAGGGTGCTGACGTCTCCGGCCTGCCCCCGCAGCCGGGCCGAGAGCCGCCGCAGCGCCGCGCGCCGGCGCGCCCGATTGAAGTCGCTCTGCGCGTCCTGGCTGGTGAACCCCGTGTCGATCAGGTCAGTGTGAACGAAGCAGGGTGCCGCCGCGCCCCGGCTTCACTCGACGACCCGGAGGGTCGAGGGGACGTCCATCCGCCGCAGCCGGCGGATCGTCAGGACCGGCGCCAGCGCCATCGCCCCGACCCCCGCGAGCGCCGCGAGCGCGACCGTGCCCACCGACAGCGAGCCGATGATTCCGAGCTCCGGCAGCACCTCCTCGATGCTGACGTTGATGACCCACCCGAGGATCAGGACTCCGAGCCCGATCCCGAGCGCGGTCGCGAGCAGGCCGATGATCATGCTCTCGGTGACCGCGAGCCGGACCACCGTCCTGACGGGGAGGCCGTAGGCGAACATCGTCGCGTACTCGCGCGCCCGCTCGTCGGCGTTGATCGCGGTCGAGTTGAAGGCGATCAGGAGGACCAGGACCACGGCGATGGCGACGACGACGCGGATGATCGCGGCGAACTCGTCGAGGAGCTTCTTGTCGGAGCCGTGCTTGTTCAGCAGCCCCGCGGTGCTGCACCAGCCGCAGACGGTGTCGGGGCTGTCCTGCCACTGGTACCAGACGGCCTTCCCGATCTTCAGCTTGCGGCGCTCCTTCAGCATCATCCGGAAGGACTCACGGAGGTTCTTACGCTGCTTCGAGGCCGGGACGATCAGCGGATTGCGGCTCCTGCCCTCGCCCCAGCCGATCTCGGTCACCCAGATCGGCGTCCTCTTCAGCTTCGCCTTGTCGAGGACCTCACGGGTGAGCTTGATCTGCTTCTTGACCTCCTTGACCGTGCCCGTGTACGGGTGGATGGCGATCGTGTCGGCCGCCTTGGCGGCGGACTTCGACCGCAGCATCTTCTTCAGGTAGACGTCACCGTCGTCGGCGCGGCGATTCACCGGCTGCGAGATCACGCCGGCCGAGACGACGTCGGCGGCGGGGTCCTCGGAGTGGATCGCCTTCGCCGAGAGGGCGAGGAGCTTCCCGTACTGCTTCGGGTTCGGATGGGTCCAGTTGTTGAAGGAGTTCGGCTCGTTCCAGACCTGCCAGTCGTCGATCGGGTCGTCGGGGATGCCGTCGGTGGCAGGGTCGGCCCAGAAGTCGCCGCCGGGCCCGTAGCGTCCGACGAGCGCCTTCAGGTACCGCTTCCAGGCGTTCGTGGAGGCGGGGGAATCGAGTGGGGTGCTGCCCTTGGCGGGGTAGCCCGGCGCGCCGAGGAGGACCGGGAGGACGTCGATTCCCTGCTCGGCTGCGCCCTTGACGATCTCGTCGAACTTGGTCCAGTCGTAGCCGCTCCAGCCGTCGGGCAGGGGAGAGGGCGGAGCGGTCGCGGCGAACACGAAGCCGGTGCGGATGATCCCGACGTCGGCGCCGGCCATCCGCGGGTAGTCGCCGTCGGCGGGCCGGAGCGGATGCACGCCGAAGAACCCCTTCGGGGCCTGGGCGGCATCGGAGGTGTGGGGCAGGGCGAGAGCCGAGACCAGTGCCACGAGCGCGAATGCGAACGCTGTCAGGCGAGCGGCCCGGGTCCTCGGCCATCCCCCGGATCTCGGGAGAGCGGACACGGCCGCGGAAGGGTAGCGACTCGGCCCGGACGCCCACAAGGGGCATCCGCTTCCGGCCCTAGTGCTCGAGGACGAGCCCCAGGAACGACTTCGTTCGTTCCTCCCGGGGATCGTCGAGGACCTGCGACGGCGGCCCCTGCTCGACGATGACACCCCCGTCCATGAAGACGACACGGTCGGCTGCCTCGCGGGCGAAACCGATCTCGTGGGTCACGACGATCATCGTCATGCCCTCGTCGGCGAGCTCCCGCATCACGTCGAGGACCTCCTTGACGAGCTCGGGATCGAGCGCACTGGTGACCTCGTCGAAGAGCATCACGTGCGGATCCATGGCGAGTGCCCTCGCGATCGCGACGCGCTGCTGCTGACCGCCCGACAGGCGCTCCGGGTACTCGTGCATGCGGTCGGCCATCCCGACGCGTCCGAGGAGCTCCTCGCCGCGGCGCGTGCACTCGGCGGCCGAGCGACCCAGGACCGTCCGCGGCGCCAGCGTGACGTTCTCGAGGGCGTTCTGGAGCGGGAACAGGTTGAACTGCTGGAAGACCATGCCGACCCGCTGGCGGACGAAGTCGATTCCGGCGTTGCCGCGTCCGGTGATCTCCTCGCCCTCGAGCACGATCCTGCCGCTGTCCGGCGGGGACAGCAGATTGATGCAGCGGAGCAGGGTCGACTTGCCGGAGCCGCTCGGGCCGAGGACGCACACGACCTCGCCGCGGTCGACGGTCATCTCGAGCCCGTCGAGGACGACGAGGTCACCGAATCGCTTGCGGACGTCGTGCAGGCCGAGGATCGAGCCGTCCGCGGCCGTCCGCGGCTCGCTTCCGGTGGGCGCGCCCGGGTCGCCGGCGGCGGTCATGCGAGCCCCCTCTGATAGCGGGCCTGCTGTCTGCCGATCATGTAGTCGACGAGCCTGGCGAGCGGGATCGTCACGAGCACGAACAGGAACGCGCCCAGGGTCAGCGCGGAGCTGCTGAACGTCTCGGAGGCGATGTCGTAGCCCGCCTGGACGACCTCGATGAGCCCGATGAAGCTGACGAGCGTCGTGTCCTTCATCAGCGCGATGAAGTCGTTCAGGAGCGGCGGGATCACCTTGCGGATCGCCTGCGGGATGATCACCCGCCGCATCGCCTGGCGATGGCTCATGCCGAGCGAGCGGGCGGCCTCCATCTGGCCGCTCGGCACGGCTTCGATCCCGGCCCGGTAGACCTCCGCCATGTAGGCGCCGTAGGTGATCGTGATCGCGATCACCCCGTACCAGAAGGGCGCCGGCTGCCCGAACCAGTCGGGGACCCCGATCCAGCGCGGCAGCAGGGCGCCGGCGCCGGTCTCGAGGTCGGGCTGGGACAGGGCTCCGAGGGCGGTCGACACGATCAGGATGACGAGCAGGGCCGGAATCCCGCGGAAGACGTCGATGTAGGCGATCGTCGGCCAGCGGACGATCCGGCCGAGCTTTCCCGGGGTCTGCCGGAGGACCGCGAGGACCAATCCCCAGATCAGCGAGAGGATCCCGGCGATGATCGCGAGCTTGATCGTGAACCAGAACCCCGCCATCACCTTGTCGAAGTTGTCGGGATCGAACATGATCCCGAAGTCGAAGAACTGATCGATTATCTGCTGCACGATCGCTGCTCCATGTCGCCTCCTCGCTGCCCGCGGAAAACCCTAGTGGTCCTGGGAAGCGTTCGGTCCTTCTAACGAGAGAGGGCGCCCGAACGGGCGCCCTCTCGCAGTCGTTCTGTCCGCCGGATGGCTCAGCCGCCCGACGTCGTCGAGTCCCCTTCCAGTACTGCGGCGGGGCCGCTCTGGAGGAGATCCTCGGGCGGGTCGGTCTTGAACCACTCCTGGTACAGGTCCGCGAGCGTGCCGTCGTCCTTGACCTCCTGGAGGGCGGAGTTGATCGCGCTGACCAGGTCGTCCTGGCCCTTCGGGATGACGATGCCGTACTGCTCGTCGGTCGGGAAGTCGTCGACGACCTCCAGCCCGCTGATCTGCTCTGCTGCATCGTTGACCGACGGCAGGTCGTTGATGACCGCGTCGACCTGCCCGACCTTGAGGGCGTTGTACGCCTGGTCGATCTGCGGGAAGGGCCTGACCTCCGACGCATCGGTGTTGTCCTGGGCGTAGGTCTCGCCCGTGGTCGCGTCCTGCGCACCGACGATCTTCCCGCTCAGGTCGTCGACCGACTGGATGTCGGATCCCTGCTGGACGAGCAGGCCCTGGGATGCGTTGAAGTACGGGTCGGAGAAGTCGACCTTCTTCGCCCGCGCCGGCGTGACCGTCGTCGCGGCGATCGCAACGTCGAACTGGCCGTTGCCGCCCGCCAGGACGACGTTGAACGGCAGGTCCTTGATCTCGGTCTCGAGGCCCATCTTGTCGGCCACCGCGTTGATCAGGTCGATGTCGAAGCCTTCGTAGTCGGGCGGGTCGCCCTGCTCGAACGGCGGGTACGGAATGTCCGATCCGACCGTGAGCGTCCCGGCCGTGATCGTGTTCAGATCGCCGCCGGCGGTCGAGCTGTCGCTGCTGTCGGTGCTGTCGTCGCTTCCACAACCGGCAACCGCGAACGCCGCGATCAGCCCGATCGCGAGTACGAGCAGCGACCAAGTTCTCGTCTTCCTCTGCACTGGTCGTTCCCTTTCTCTCACTGAATGCCGCACCTGCCCCATGCCGGTGAAGCCCCCCCACCATATCCCGAATCCGTCCCGCGGCGACGTCGCCGGCCTCAGGGGTGAATCCGGATCGGGCTCCGGGGTTTTCCGCTTCCGGGCGTCCGCACTCCACTACACTTACTGAAGTATGGGTGGCGAACTGCTCAACCGACCCTGCGGCGGCCAGTTCGAGAGCATTCTCGAGGCGATCGGGAACACTCCGCTGGTCGAGCTGCAGCGCCTGTCCCCGAACCCCGACGTGCGGCTGTTCGCGAAGCTCGAAGGCCGGAACCCGACGGGCTCCGTCAAGGACAGGGTCGCGAAGGCGATGATCGACCGCGCCGAGACGGACGGCCTGATCGCACCGGGGCAGACGATCCTCGAGCCGACGTCCGGCAACACCGGGATCGCCCTGGCGATGATCTGCCGCCGCAAGGGCTACCGGCTGAAGGCGGTCATGCCCGACAACGTGACCCGCGAGCGCTCGCAGCTCTTGGCCATGTACGGCGCCGAGATCGTCTACTCGGAGGGCCCGAAGGGCTCCAACGGCGCCGTCGAGCTCGCGCTCGAGATGGCCGAGTCGGACCCCTCCTACTACATGCCCTACCAATACGGCAACGAGGCCAACCCGCTCGCCCACTACAACGGCACCGCGGTCGAGATCCTCGAGGAGCTCGACGAGGTCGCCGCATTCGTCAGCGGGCTCGGCACCGGGGGGACGCTGATGGGGGTCGGGCGCAGGCTGAAGGAGCATGACCCGAACACCAGGATCGTCGCTTCGGAGCCGATGCAGGGTGAGCTCGTGGATGGGCTCCGCTCGCTCGACGACGGCTTCATCCCGCCGATCATCGACCTCTCGGTCCTCGACCGGAAGATCATGGTCTCCAACCGCGACTCGATCGTCTGGACGCAGCGGCTGCTTCGCGAGGAGGGGATCTTCGCCGGAGTCAGCGCGGGTGCGATCGCCTACGTCGCCAACCGGATCGCCGGCGAGCTCGATGAGGGCAACGTCGTGTTCCTGATCCCGGACGACGGCTGGAAGTACCTGTCCTCGGGCGTCTACACGACCGACGTCGACGAGCTGGACGGGCTCGAGACCACCAACTGGTGGTAACCCCGGGATGCGAATCCGCCGGGAGCTGATCGACGAGATCGTCGCTCACTCGCGGGCCGCGCGGCCGCGCGGCGAGCAGGGCGAGGAATGCTGCGGGCTGATCGGCGGCGGCGACGGGGAGCTGACCTCGGTGCACCGTGCCCGCAATGCCGCCGCCACCTGGCTCCGTTATGAGGTCCACCCGAGCGACCAGATCCGGATCATGGATCAGATCGAAGCCGACGGGGAGGAGCTCGTCGCGATCTACCACTCCCATACGAAGAGCCCCGCCTACCCGTCGCAGACCGACGTCAACCTCGCCGCCAACTGGCCCGGCGTCCTCTGGCTGATCTGCTCGCTCGAGGACTACGACGATCCCGTGGTCCGGGCGTTCCGGATCGAGGGCGGCGAGATCGAGGAGGAGGATCTCGACGTCGTCTGAGGACCCCCTCGTCTGCCGCGGCTGCGGAGCCCTCCAGCAGGGGCGACCGGGAGACGAGCGCTTCTGCGGGTCCTGCGGGATGCCGCTCGCGCCGGCGGATGCGAGCGAGGTCGGCCCCGTCGACGAGCGGGTCGAACGGGCTCGGAAGATCCAGCCGCGACTGGCACGGGGCGAGACCGTTCGGGTCGCCGTGGCACAGAACCAGGCCGAGGCGGAGCTGATGCAGAACATCCTCCTCGAGGAGGGCATCCCGAGCATCCTCCGTCGCTCCGGCGGCTTCGACGTGCCGGACTTCCTCGCCGCCGGCCCCCGGGACATCATGGTTCCCGCGTCGGGGGCCGAGGCCGCCCGTGAGCTGCTGGACCCCGAGGGGCTGACGGCATCCGAGCCGGTTACGGTGGATCCCCGCAGGACCGCTCTCAGGCTCGCCGCGGCGATGCTCGCCGCCCTGCTCCTGTTCAGCGCGCTCGCGGGCCTGATCTGGGTGCTGGTCGCCTAGGGCCGCAGCGGCGATGGGCCCGCGAGCCGCTCGAAGGATCCCGTCGCGGAACCGGCGGCGATCATCTCGACGTGATCCCGCCAGACCGGCTCGATCTCGCGGAGGCGGGCTCCGAATGCGTTCTCGAGCGCGGCAACCGGCCCCGCCTTCGGCAGCCTCGACACCAGCAGGTCGCACGCATGGCGGCCGACCTCGTGGTCGAGAAGATCGAAGACGGAGCCCCCGAGGATGATCGCGTCGCGTGCCGACGGCGGGAACGTGGGGGCGGAGCCCTCGTTCAGGCGCCGCAGCACCGCGGGGCGGAAGCTCGAGTACTGGCCCGCGTAGAACTGCGCGCCGCCCTCGATCAGCCACGCCCAGCGCAGGTAGCGGCGGAAGGCGCGCGGGCCCCACGGCGGCGGGATCTTCGGGTTGTTGGACGCGATCACGAGCTGGGCATAGAGGCGTTCGGAGGTCCCGAGCAGCGCCCGCAGCGAATCGGGCCCGCCGGCTCGGCGCTCGAGCGCCGAGTCGGTCAGCGTGTGGAGCTCGGTCCGGGTCGCCCATCCCGCCAGATAGCGCCTGCCCGCCGGAGCTGCGGCGATCCGGGCAGCCGGCAGGAAGGGATGGGCCGCGGCCAGCCAGCCGGAGCTCGGGTGGAGGATGGCGGTCACGCCCCCGGGCACCCGCTCGAACCGCTCCTCCAGCTTCAGGCGGAGCTCCTCCAGGCGGTCGAGCGTCCGTTCGGCGCACTCCTCGTCCCCCTCCTCGAAGCGGACGGTGAAGCTGAGCGAGTCTGTCTCGGTCCAGGGCACGGTCTACGAGAGTAGAGCGGCGGGCTCCCCGGCCCCGTTCGTCCCGCGCCGCGGTGCAGCCGCCGTTGCCGACGGAGACGCGATCGCGGGCGCGCCCGCGCGCCGGGCCCGGGCGGAGCCGCGCTGCGCCTATCCTCCGCGGCGATGAGCTCGCCGCCGGTCGGCGCACACGTGCAGGGAATCGATCCGCTCGCCGAGGCGGAGGCGGTCGGCGCCGACGTGATCCAGCTGTTCCTCTCGAGCCCGCAGGGGTGGGAGAAGCCGGCGGAGCGCGAGGACGCCGACGACCTGCGCAGCTCGGACGTCGGCATCTACGTCCACGCGCCGTACCTGATCAACGTCTGCTCGCCGAAGCCGAACGTGCGCTACGGGTCGAGGAAGATCCTGTCGCAGACGTGCGAGGCCGCCGCGGACGTCGGCGCCCTCGCCGTGGTCGTTCATCCCGGGCACGCCGAGGACGGGCTCGAGGCCGGCGTCGGTCGCTGGTCGCGGACCCTGGAGATGCTCGAGTCCGACGTCCCCGTCTATCTCGAGAACACCGCCGGCGGCGACAATGCGGTCGCCCGTCGCTTCGACGCGCTCGCCCGGCTCTGGGAGGAGGTGCAGGGCGCGACGACCGCCGTCGAGATCGGGTTCTGCTTCGACACCTGTCACGCCCACGCCGCCGGGGAGGACCTCTCCGACGCGGTCGAGCGTGCGATCGCGATAACCGGCGGCATCGACCTGATGCACGTCAACGACTCCCGCGACCCGGCCGGGACCGGGGCCGACCGCCACGCCAACATCGGCGCCGGGACGATCGACCTCGATGTCCTCCGGCACATGATCCGCGCTGCCGCGGCGCCGTCGGTCCTCGAGACTCCGCGCGAAACCGACGCCCTCCGCGCGGATGTCGAGTTCGTCCGGGCTGCGCTGGCGGGCTGAGCCGGGCGCCTACCGGTAGTCGCTGTAGACGGTCCGGCGGACGAAGGCGTCGTAGGGCTGAACGACCGCCCGGATCGGCCTGCCGTTCGCGATCGCCCTCCCGAGCTTCGTGGTCTGGCCCAACCCGACCTCGCGCCGGTCGGGGCCTCCCGCCGAGGGCGGTTGCCAGCCGAAGTTGAACCGGCCCTTCGCCAGGCGCCTGCCCGCCTTCGTCTCGAGGACGACGGTCCCGGCACAGCGGCTGTTGAAGTCGTCTCGCCGCTTGACGGCGACCGTTGCGCCGTTGCCGTCGAAGTCGAATCCGCCGTTCGCCCCCCGGACGTCGCAGGCGACCGATGACTTCTTCGTGCAGTGCTTTCCGGGCGAGCCCCCGGGAACGGGCGGCCGCGAGACGTCCTCATTGCACATCGTCTTCTCGAGCCGCATCGGCTGCGCGGACATGATCCCGTCGACTCCGAGCCCGAACAGATACTTCATGGTCGGCTCGTCGTCGATCGTCCAGGGGTGGACGGCGTAGCCGTCGCCGTGCGCCTTGTCGACGAACTCCGGCGTCACGACCGGGATGCCGCTGAACGTCATCGGGACCTGGAAGACCTTCGATCCCTCCGGTGGCGGGGTGTCGGCGAGGACGTAGCCGGCGACGCCTCCCGTAGCGGGGGCCATGTCGATCTGCGGCGCGAGCTCGTGGAAGTGGGCCAGTGCGGCGTCGTTGAAGGAGGCGACGACGATCCCCTTGGTCCGGCCGAGGTCGTTCAGGAAGGCAGCGAGGACCTCGGCGTTGTGCAGGTAGTCGGCGTCGGTCTCGTCGGCCTGGCCCTTGATCTCGATGTTGATCGGGACGTGCGGGTACTTCTCCATCACCTGCGGCAGGGTCGTCATCCGGAAGTCGGAGGGCTTGGAGCCCGGCGGGGGCTTGACGTCGCCGGTCGCGACGCCGCGGAACGGGTAGTCGGAGGCCGGGCGGTCGGAGTGGTCGGTGCCCTTGCCCGGGACCGTCCAATAGCCGGCGTCGAGTTGCCGGAGCTGGTCCAGGGTCATGTCGCCGACGCTGCCGGTGCCGTTCGTAGTCCGGTCGACGGTCCCGTCGTGGATGACGATCAGCTGACCGTCCGCGGAGGTGTTGATGTCGGTCTCGAGCATGTCGGAGCCGAGGCGCAGGGCGCGGTCGTAGGCGTACATCGTGTTCGAGGGCGCCTCGTCCTCGCCGCCCTGGTGGGCGATGTTGAGGGTCCGGAGCTTCGTCCAGTCGGTCGGGGCCGCCGCCGCCAGAGCGGGAAACGCGAGCGCCGTGAGCGCGGCGGCCAGGGCGGCGAGGGCCGGGAGCGGGAAGCGGGGACGTGAGGTCTCGGGTCGATCCGGTGTCATCGCGGCCGAGTCTAGGTCACGCGCGGCCGACCCGCTCCCGTTCGTAGTCGAGCTCGGTCCGGATGCCCTCGGCCTCCATCAGCGCCCGGGCTTCCTCGATCGAGTCCGCCGCGTGGATCAGCTCCGCCAGCGGGGCCGCGGGTCCGATCGCCCTGCGGGCGTCGAAGACGAAACCCAGCGCACCCAGCGGGCCGAGCTCGACGCTGCGGCGCCCGCCCCTGATCGGGACGGTGCCGGTCTCGCCGAGCGCGCACCGGGCGGCGAGCAGGCTCGCCTCGGTCGGAACCTCCGCCGCCACCCGCACGACCTCCCGTGCGGCTTCGGAGGTGGGGGACAGGGTGCCGGTCCAGGCGCCCGACCGGGCCAGCGCCGCGACCCGGTCGAGGACCTCCGCGGTGGTGAGCTCACCGTCGCAGCCCGATCCGAAGGCACAGCCGAGCACGTCGATGCGCTCCGGCAGGTGCCGGGAGGCGGCGAGCAGCATGGCGTCGCAGAGCGGGCTCGAGAGCCCCGGCTCCGATCCGGTTGCGAGCACGTCGCCGCCGACGTCGAGCAGGACGATCAGGTCGCAGCCGAGACGGTCGGCGGCCGATTCGAGCCCGGCGGCGATCGCCGCCGGGCCGGGATTGGCATCGATCAGTGCGACGGGGCGGCCGAGGTGCGCGGCGACGCCCGCCTCGGCGAGACGGACGCCCTCGGGCGTGCGCCCGTCGGCCCCGGTCACCGCCGAGGCGGCGCCGACCCGGTCGATCCCGCTCAGGTGCTCGAGCGGACGCGGGCCCGCGTGGTGCGGGTCCACCGCGAACCGTTCCCAGGCGACTCCGCCCAGCTCGATCCTACGGCCGGAGCGCTCGATCTCGCGGGCGACGGCGATGGCGCCGACGACGTCGCCGCCGCCGCCGATGCCGACGACGAGCGCACCGCCCTCGCCCCGCCCGAGCTCATCGGGCAGGTGGCTGGCACCGCGCCGGCTCAACCGTCGGCCGGGCGCGCTACGCGAGCGCCGGCTCCGGCTCCTGCTCGGCCTGGCTTGCCTGACAGGTCTCGCGGATCGATGCGGCCGCCCGCTCGAACTCCTCGTCCGCCATCACCGGCACGCCCTCGAACGGCAGGTCGCGATCGATCTCGACCCAGGAGTGGCAGCCGATGTGCTCGTCGCGGACGCGCACCGTCACCGGGCGCGGAATCCGGTGGACCTTGAGCAGGAGGACGTGAAGCGGGTGGGTCCGCTTCCAGCGCAGGCGCTTGCGCGCGTAGTCCTGCGTCCAGACGTGGTAAGGGCTGAGCGCATCGACGATCCGGGGGTCGTCGGTCGTGAAGTGGTCGGCGACCTCGGCCCATGCCCGGATCCGGACCCGGTCCGGCTGCGGGATCCCGCCGTCCTGGAGCAGCGCCCGCGGCGGCGGCTCCTCGTCGGGCCAGACACCCTCCTCGAGTGCGCGCCGGAGCTCGGGATGGTGGGACTCACGGACGAGGTCGTTCCGCTGGTGGTCGAACGTCGGGTAGAGGAAGAACTGCTCGTGCTCGAGCTCGAAGTGCTTGTTCTCCTCGCGGATTCCGCCCTTGCGAAGGGTGACGAGCTGCTCCCCCTCGGCAAGCGCGCGCACGGTGACGGACCATTCCTTGAAAGCGATTGGCATGGTGTTTCTTCGTCCGGGGTCGTGGTTCAGGGCGGGGTCGCGAGGCTCGGACGAGGGCGACCCGGCCGGGGCCGCAGTTCGGCCCGTCGGAGGGCCGCGAGTCTAGACCAGCCTTCCCTCAACGGCAAATAAGTTACGAGTCGCACATTCTCTTGCAGGGCCCGGAGCGCGCTCGCGAGCCGCGCTCACCCGCCGGAACCGAGCCCTCCGCCGCCGGGCGTCTCGATCCGCAACACGTCGCCGGGCTCGAGTTCGCCCTCGCACTTCGCCGGGAGCGGCTCGCCGTTGAGGAGGTTGAGGCCGGGGGCGCCGTCGCCGCCGCCGAGGCGGCCTCGCGGCCCGCGCGAGCGGCGCTCGGTGATCAGCGTGTAGCGCATCGGGGCCAGCGCCTCGAAGGAGCGGATCACGCCGTCGCCGCCGCGGTTGCGACCCTCGCCGCCGCTGCCGCGACGGACCGCGAGCTCCCGGATACGGACGGGGAGGTCGGCCTCGAGGGCCTCGATCGGTGTGTTCAGGGTGTTCGACATCGCCACGTGGACGGCGCTCGGTCCGTCGGCCCCGGGGCATGCCCCCTGACCACCGCCGATCGTCTCGTAGTAGGTGAACTCCTCGCCGGAGGCGAATCCCGAGAGCGTCAGGTTGTTCATCGTTCCCTGCCCCTGTGCGGGCCCGTCGGCGACGGGAGCGAGTGCCGCGAACACGAGGTCGGCCACCCGGCTCGAGGTTTCGACGTTGCCGCCGGCGACGGCGGCGGGCGGGCGGGCATTGAGCACCGATCCCTCGGGCGCCGAGATCCGGACGGGCCGGAATGCTCCCGCCGAGGCCGGCGCATCCGGGTCGGTCAGCGCCCGGATCGCGAACAGCGTCGCGGCCCGGGTGACCGGGAGCGGGCAGTTCAGGTTGCCGCCGACCTGCGGGGCCGACCCGGCGAAGTCGACGTCGATCTCCTCGCCGGAGATCTCGGCACGGATCCGCAGCGGGATCGGGCTTCCGTCGGCTGCCTCGAGCTCGTCCGCGGCCTCGAAGACGCCATCCTCGAGCGCGGCGATGGAGCTGCGGCTGCGCCGCTCCGCGTAGTCGAGGACGGCAGCCATGCCACCGAGGAGCCGCTCGCGGCCGAGGCTCTCCGCGAGCTCTCCGATCCGGACCCGCCCCCGGAGGTTCGCCGCCCTCTGTGCCCTGAGGTCGGCAAGGCGCTGATCGGGGCGCCGCATCCCGGCGGCCAGGGCCGTCAGCACGTCGTCGCCGGCCGGCCGCGGCTCGATCACCGTGCCCTCGTCCCGCAGGGACGTGGAGCCGGCCGGCATCCCGCCCGGCGTCGGCCCCCCGACGTCGGCGTGATGGGCCCGGCTCGCGACCCAGCCGCAGAGATCACCGCCGAGGAGGATCGGAGCGACCAGGGTGATGTCGGGCAGGTGCGTGCCGCCGCGGAAGGGGTCGTTCAGGATCCACTGCTCCTCACCCGGGACTCCATGTTCGGCGGCGATCCGGGCGACGGATTCGACCGCGGCCGGCATCGACCCGAGGTGCACCGGGATGTGCTCGGCCTGCATCACGAGCTCTCCGCCCGCGTCGAACAGCGCGGTCGAGCAGTCGCGGCGCTCCTTGATGTTCGGCGAGTGCGCGGCGCGGACGAGCACCGCGCCCATCTCGTCGCAGATCGCTCGCAGGCCGCCGCTGAGGACCTGGAGCGCGATCGGATCCATCGCACCCGCGCTCATCGTTCCGCCTCCTCGCGGAGCGCGACGATCGTCCCGATCGCGTCCACCTCCGCCGACCATCCCGGCGGGACCAGGAAGGTCGTCTCGGGGAGGTCGAAGACGCACGGTCCCGCGGCCTGCGTGCCCGCGGGCGGCTCGCCGGCGATCACCTCGATCTCGGCGGGGACGCCGCCGAACCGGGCGGACCTCCGGGATCGGACCGGCTCTCCCGGCTCGGCGCGGGGCGGCTCGAAGCCGGAGAGCGGTTCGCGGGCGGCGAGCCTGATGTTGACGAGCTCGACCTCCCCGGACTCCTCGCGATAGCCGTAGCGGCGCTCGTGCTCGGCCGCGAAGGCCTCGAGGAGGTCGGCCGGGTCCGGGTCCAGGGGACCGGGGACGGGGAGCTCGAACGATTGGCCCCGATAGCGGAGCTCGTAGACGGCCTCCAAGGCGGAGCCCGGCCCGGGTGCGAGTGACTCGCGCGCCGCCGCCACCGACTCGGCGATGCCCGCCGGGGTCAGACGGTCGCCCGCGAGCATCACGGTGAGCGTCGTGTCACGGCGGCGCTCCGCGCAGACGAGCCCGAGCGCCGAGAGCACTCCGCCGGTCCGCGGGCAGAGAACCCGGCCGATCCCGAGCTCGGCGGCGATCGGCACGGCGTGCAGGGGCCCGGCCCCGCCGAACGGGAGCAGGTCGAAGGCGCGAGGATCGATCCCGCGCTCGACGGTGATCACGCGGAGGGCCCGGATCATCTCCTGGTTGGCGACCTCGTGGATCCCCGCCGCCGTCTCGAGCGTCCCGAGCCCGAGCTCGCTCGCCAGGCCCGCGACCGCCGATTCCGCGGCATCGGGGTCGAGCTCGATCCCGCCCGCCAGGCCCGCGTCGCCGTCGAGGTACCCGAGCAGGAGATCCGCATCGGTGACCGTCGGCTCCGTCCCTCCCTTCCCGTAGCACGCGGGCCCGGGCTCGGCCCCCGCCGATCGCGGCCCGACGCGCAGCGCTCCGCCCCGGTCCCGCCACGCGATCGAGCCGCCGCCGGCGCCGACCGTGTGCACGTCGACCATCGGGAGCTGGATGGGGCGGTGGTCGAACTCGCGCGCCTCGGTGCGGCCGACGGTTCCGGCCTCGATCACGGACACGTCGCAGGAGGTTCCGCCCATGTCGAGCCCGAGCGCGTCGCCGCTGCCCGAGGCTGCGGCGATCAGCCCGGCGCCGACCGCGCCGCCGGCCGGTCCGCTGAGGACGCTCCAGGCGCCGCCGCCGGCGGCCTCCTCCGCGTCGGCGACGCCGCCGGAGGACTGCATCACCATCGGGCCGGGAACGCCGAGTTCTTCGCAGCGGCGGCCGAGCCGGCGGAGGTAGCCACCGAGCAGCGGTGAGAGATACGCGTCGAGGACGGTCGTGGCGCAGCGCTCGTATTCACGGAACCGGGGCAGGACCTCCGAGGAGACCGAGACGTGGAGTCCGGGGAAGCGCTCGCGCAGAGAGGCCGCGAGCCGTTGCTCGTGGCCGGGGTCGGCGAATGCGAACAGCAGGCAGACGGCAACCGAATCCGGCGCCAGCCGCTCGATCTCGTCGCCGACCCTGCGTACCTCCTCGTCGGTCAGCGGCCTGACGACGCCCTCGGGACCGACGCGCTCGTCGACCGCGACGCGAAGGCCGGGAGGGGCGAGCGGCGGCGGGCGGTCCGCGCAGAGGCGGTACAGGGAAGGGCGGTTCTGGCGGGCGATCTCGAGGAGGTCGGTGAAGCCGGCGGTGGCGACGAGGGAGGTGCGTGCACCGCGGCGCTCGAGCAGCGCGTTGGTTCCCACCGTCATCCCGTGGGCGAAGCGGCGCACGGCGCCGGGCTCGGCACCGGCGGCGAGCAGCACCGCGCGGATCGCATCGTCGACGCCGGCGGATTGGTCGTCCGGCGTGGTCGGAGCCTTGGCCGAGTGGACGCGCCCGTCGTCGACGAGCACCGCGTCGGTGAACGTTCCTCCTACGTCGACTCCGAGCAGCACCTGCCCATTACATCGGGCCGGCGGTTCAGGCGATGAGCTGGAGGTCCTCCTCGCGGACCAGCTCAGCTTCGTCGATCACGACGTCCTCCTCGAGATGCTTGTGGGAGGGGCAGTAGTCGCGGCCGGGCAGCGGCTCGCGCTGGCATGGGGTCCCGCGGCGCGTATGAGCCTTGCATTCCCGCTCGACGAGCCCGGCCAGCTCTTCGGCCGGCACCTCGTCGAGGTAGCGGAGCGCGAGCTTGACGTTGCGATCTACGACCTGGAACACGAACAGCTGCTCGCTGATCGGGAAGTGGCCGCGCAGCTCCGAGAACAGCGATTTCGTCGGCCGCGCGAAGTAGCGACGGTCGGTCAGCAGCCGGCGCATCGTTCCCTCGCAGGCGTCGAGGATCTGTTGCTTGCTCGTGCAGCCCGCTCTGCTGGTCTCGGCGATCCGCGGGGCAAGCTCCCGGTAGATCGAGCGACTGAATTGGTACATGGGTTCCCTGAACCTTTCCTTGGTCCGCGGTTACCCCCCCGCACCCGGAAGTGTGACGGCCGGCACGTTGACCCGGTGTCACTGAAAGTTAAGCCTGGGTTAAGCCGGGAGCGGCAGCCGGACGCTCCTGCGGGGGCCAGCGGTCGATCCGCACCTCCTCGCCGGCGCCGACGACCGTATGGCGGAGGTCGAGCGCCGGATCGACGAGCGGCCGATCGGTGCGGCGGTGGACTCCCCGGGATTCGGGCCGGGCCAGGGCGGAGGCGGCGATCAGCCGCGCGAGCGGGTAGGGGTCGCCGAGCAGGCGCTCGAGCCGCTCCGGTTCCCGTACCGGGCCGGCGAGATCCCAGACGGCTGAGCGCGTCTCCTCGGCCGGGGCCGGGAAGGCGGGATCGGGGTCCGGAGCCGGGGGCGACGGGTCGGCGCCGGGGCCGGCGAGCGCCGCGACGGCTGCGCGGCTGCCGAACACGAAGCACTCGCTGAGCGAGTTCGACGCGAGCCGGTTCGCCCCGTGCAGCCCGGTGCACGCCGCCTCGCCCACCGCGAGCAGCCCCGGGAGCGAGCTGCGCCCGTCGAGGTCGGTGTGGACTCCCCCGATCAGGTAGTGCGCCGCCGGTGCGACCGGCACGAGGTCGGCTTCGGGATCGATCCCCAGCGTCCCCAGGGTGCGCGCGATCGTCGGGAACCGCGCCATCGGCACCGGGCGCAGATCGAGGTCGACCGACGTCGTCCCGTCGGCCGCCATGCGGTCGAGGATCGCCGCCGTCACCTGGTCGCGCGGCGCGAGCTCGTCGGTGAAACGCTCGCCGTCGGCGCCGAGCAGGAGTGCGCCCTCGCCTCGCACCGCCTCGGTGATCAGCCATCCGTCGAGCGGTCGGCCGGGGAGGGAGATCGCCGTCGGATGGAACTGACAGAGCTCGAGATCCGCGAGGTCGGCACCGGCCTCGTGCGCGAGGATCGAGCCGGCACCGATCGCGCCGCGCGGATTGGTCGTCCGTTCCCAGAGGGCCGCCCCTCCTCCGGTGGCGAGGATCGTCGCCGCCGCTGCGACCGGGCCTCGGTCGGTGAGCACCCCGTGGCAGCGGTCGCCCGCCGACCAGAGGGCCAGTGCCGACGCTCCCTCGAGGACCTCGATCCGCTCGTGCCGAGCCGCCAGCTCGGCCAGCCGGCTGGTCAGAGCCCGGCCGGTCTCGGCGCCTCCCGCATGGACGATGCGGCGGGCCGAGTGTCCTCCTTCGAGCCCGAGCGAGAGCTCGCCGCCGACCGTCCGGTCGAAGGCGACGCCGCGCCGCATCAGGAGCTCGACCGCGGCGGGCGCTTCGCCGACGAGCACTTCGACCGCAGCCGGGTAGCAGAGCCCACGGCCCGCGATCAGCGTGTCCTCGGCGTGCCGAGCCGGCGAATCGTCGGCCGCGATCGCCGCCGCCAGGCCTCCCTGAGCGCGGAAGCTCGCCGTCTCGGTCAGCGGCTTGCGTGAGATCACCACGACGCCGGCGCCGGCCTCCGCGGCCTCGAGGGCCGCGTGAAGCCCGGCGGCGCCGGCGCCGACGACGGCGACATCGGCGGGCTCGGGAATCCGGTGGTTGCGCGAATCGCTCTTCGCCAAGGCGGCAGTACCGTATCCGGCTGCAATGGGCCTCTGGTTCCACCATCCGGCGTCGCTTCTGCATGACACCGGCCCGCATCCGGAGAACGCCGGGAGGATCACGGCGATCGAAGGCGTCCTCGCGGGAGCGGGCTGGCCCGGCCTCGAGCGCGCCGAGCCGCCGCGAGCCGAGATCGACTGGCTCACGCGCGTGCATGGACCGGATCTGGTCGACGCGATCGAGCAGCTCTGCGCGGCGGGTGGAGGCGCCATCGACCTCGACACGGTGGTGGTCGAGGCGTCCTGGGAGGCTGCGCTGCGCGCGGCCGGTGCCGCCGCCGAGGGGGCCCGGATGCTCCTGGCCGGAGAGCAGGAGTACGTCTTCTGCGGCCTGCGGCCGCCCGGGCACCACGCTGAGTCGAACCGCTCGATGGGCTTCTGCCTGTTCAACAACGCCGCCGTCGCCGCCGCCCACGCCGT
>JAGQUO010000157.1 GCA_020438445.1 Solirubrobacterales bacterium | reverse complement strand
CAAGCCGATCGGCATCGACACCGGGGCCGGGACGGTGACCATCGCCTTCCCTCCCGGATCCGCTTTCAACCTTCGCAAAGCCGACGACAAGGACAACCGCGTCGTCGTCGGTGAGGCGCTCCTGGCCGTGCTCGGCGCACCGCTCCGGCCGGTCTACGCAATGCTCGACTCCGAGCCCGGACCGGCCGCTGAGCCAACCGGCGGCGACGGGACTCCGGTCAGCAACGAGAACGAGCTCGTCGAGCGGTTCATCGCCGAGTTCGATGCCGAAGTCGTCGTCGACGACGAACCCGACCAACCGATGGAGGAGACGAGCTGATGGCGAGAGGACGGATGCCCGGTGGACCGGGCGGCCTCGACATGGGGGCGCTGATGAAGCAGGCCCAGCAGATGCAGGCCGACATGGCGAAGGCCCAGGAGGAGCTCAAGGACGAGGTCGTCGACGCCAGCGCCGGCGGTGGAATGGTCAAGGTCAAGGTGAGTGGCGACCTGGTCGTCCGGGAGATCGCGATCGACCCCGACGCGGTCGATCCCGAGGACGTCGAGATGCTCCAGGACATGGTCCTCGCGGCGGTGAACGAGGGGATCCGCGCCGCACAGGAGCGGGCTGAGTCGAAGATGGGCGGCATCACCGGCGGCCTCGGTGGCCTCGGCCTGCCCGGGATGTAGTTGCACCCGGCACCCGTCGATCGGCTGATCGCCGAGCTCGGCAAGCTGCCGGGCATCGGCCGGCGAACCGCTCAGCGGCTCGCCTTCCACATCCTGCGCTCGAGCGACGAAGACGCCTTCGCGCTCGCCGCAGCGATCCGCGAGGTGAAGGAGCAGATCGGGCTCTGTGAGACCTGTTTCAACCTCGCGCAGGGCACGACCTGCGAGATCTGCGCCGACTCCCGCCGCAGCCGGGAGCTGATCTGCGTCGTCGAGGAGCCGCAGGACGTCATTCCGATCGAGCGGACCGGCGAGTACAGGGGGCTCTATCACGTGCTCGGCGGCGCGCTCTCGCCGATCGACGGCATCGATCCCTCGGACCTGAAGATCGCCGAGCTGGTCAGCCGGATCGATGCGGGCGGGGTCGAGGAGGTCGTGATCGCGACCAACCCGACCACAACCGGGGAGGCCACTGCTCATCACATCGGCGAGCTCCTGCGCGGCCGGGTGACGCTCACGCGCCTGGCCAGCGGGCTGCCGGTCGGCGCCGACCTCGAGCACGCCGACGAGGTCACGCTCGGCCGGGCGTTGACGGGGCGCCGCAGCGTCTGACCCCTCCCGCGATCGCCGCGCCCGGCCCGAGCGCGCGATGCGACCCCGGTGCGACGCACGATGCCGGAGGATGGGCGCTCTATCCTGATCCGCCATGGCCGAGGTGAATGTCGAGACCTCCCAGGGCACCCCGGGAGTAGCCGCGGGCGGCGAGACCGTGGTGATGAAGTTCGGCGGCACGTCGGTCGCCGGGCCGGAGGATCTGAAGCGCGCGGCGGCGCGGATCGTCGCCGAGCGCGAGCGCGGCAACAAGGTCGTGGCCGTCCTCTCCGCACGCGGCAAGACGACCGACGAGCTGCTGACGATGGCGGGCGAGATCTCGGATCGCCCGAGCCCGCGGGAGATGGACATGCTCCTGTCGACCGGCGAGCGGATCTCCTGTGCGCTCTGCGCGATGGCGATCTGGGATCTGGGGCATCAGGCGATCTCGCTGACCGGCTCGCAGGCGGGGATCGTGACCGACTCGTCGCACACCAAGGCGCGGATCGTCGACGTCAGGGCGGGCCGGATCGAACAGGCGCTCGATCGAGGCGACATCGTCCTCGTCGCCGGCTTTCAGGGCGTCTCGACCGACTCCAAGGACGTGACCACGCTCGGGCGCGGCGGATCCGACACGACCGCGGTCGCCCTCGCCGCTGCGCTCGGCGCTTCCGTCTGCGAGATCTACACCGACGTCGCGGGGGTCTTCACCGCCGATCCGCGCCTGGTCCCGGCCGCCCGCAAGCTCGTCCAGATCTCGTTCGAGGAGATGCTCGAGATGTCGGCCTCCGGCGCCGGGGTGCTGCAGCTTCGCAGCGTCGAATACGCCCGCAACCACGGTGTCAGGATCCACTGCCGCTCCTCGTTCGAGGAGGGCACCGGTACCCTCGTAGTCGCCGAGGAGGAAACCATGGAGAACCCTTTCGTCACAGCAGTCACCCACTCCTCGGACGAGGCGCGCGTGACCCTGGCGGGAGTTCGGAACGAGCCGGGCATGGCGGGCCGGATCTTCACCGCGCTCGCCGATGCGAACGTCAACGTCGACGTGATCATCCAGAACGAGCCGGTTTCGACCAGCCACGGCGCCGACCTCTCCTTCACCGTCGGCCGGAACGACCTCGCGACCGCCGTCGAGGCGATCGAGGCGGTCGACGTCAGCGCCGCCGAGGAGATCCTCACCGACGACAAGATCGGCAAGGTCTCGATCGTCGGCGCCGGCATGCGCAGTCACCCCGGCGTCGCCGCCAAGGTCTTCAAGGTGCTCGGTGACGAGGGGATCAACATCGAGATGATCTCGACCTCGCCGATCAAGATCTCCTGCGTGATCGCGGCCGACCGGGTTCCGGACGCCGTCCGCGCGCTCCACGATTCCTTCGACCTCGGCGACGACGCGATCCACTACGAGGATTCGACCGGCGAGCACAAGGCTCGCGCGGGAAGCCGATGAGCGCGCCGCCCGGGCTCCGGGTCGGCGTGCTCGGCGCCACCGGCGCGGTCGGCACCACCGTCATCGAGGTCCTGGCCGAGCGCGACTTTCCCGTCGCCGAGCTCGTGCCGCTGGCCTCGGCACGGTCGGCCGGGCGTCGGCTCGCCTGGCGCGGCGACGAGGTCGAGGTTCGCGAGCTCTCGGTCGAATCGATCCGCGGCCTCGACCTTGTGATCTCGTCGGCGGGCGGAGCGGTCAGCTCCGAGTGGGCCCCGCGGATCGTCGCGGCGGGTGCCGTCGTCGTCGACAACACCAGCTTCTGGCGGATGCACGAGCAGGTCCCGCTCGTGGTCAGCGAGGTCAACCCGGAGGCCGCCGACGGCCATCGCGGGATCGTCGCCAATCCGAACTGCTCGACGATGCAGATGGTCGTCGCGCTGAAGCCGATCGAGGACGCCGTCGGGATCGAGCGCCTCGTCGTCTCGACCTACCAGTCGGTTTCCGGGACCGGCAACCGCGCGATCGAGGAGCTTCGCTCCCAGGCGGCGGCCGTCCTCGCCGGCGAACGGCCGCAGCCGCACGTCTATCCCCATCAGATCGCCTTCAACGTCCTCCCGCAGGTCGAGACCTTCAAGGGGGGCGACGACTACACCACCGAGGAGCGCAAGATGATGGCCGAGACGCGGAAGATCCTCGGCGTCGGCGACGAGGTCGGCATCTCGGCCACCTGCGCCCGAGTCCCGGTCTTCAACGCCCATTCGGAGTCGGTGAACGTGCAGACCCGGAGCGACCTCGACCCGGCCGCGTGCCGTGACCTGCTCGCCGCCGCGGCGGGGGTCGTCGTCCTCGACGACCCGGCCGAGGGCATCTATCCGCTCGCGACTGCGGCAGCCGGGCGTGACGAGGTCCTCGTCGGCAGGATCCGCCGGGACCCGTCGCACGAGCGCTGCCTCAACCTCTGGGTCGTCGGTGACAACCTGCGCAAGGGCGCGGCCACGAACGCCGTTCAGGTCGCCGAGGTGCTGATCGAGCGCGGCCTCGTGCGGGTCCCGGAGCCGGCGCTGGACGCCGCTTGAGCGAGCCTTCCGCGGCGCCCCGCGGGCCGCTCCCGACCGGAGCACAACGATGATCGCCGCCTACGCAACGCTGCTCGTCGTCCTCCTCGGAGCCTTGATCGTCGGGCAGGCCCTGGCGGTCCTCGGAGCCGGCGCCGACCGCGAGCGCCCGCTCGGGTTCAGCTGGCTGGCCCCCGCCTACGGCCTCGCCGCGATGCTCGTCCTCGCCGGCGTCGCAATCCGCCTGCCCGGGCACGCCGCCACCGCCGCCGTTGCGCTCGCGGCGCTGGTCGTCGTCGCGGCC
>JAGQUO010000156.1 GCA_020438445.1 Solirubrobacterales bacterium | reverse complement strand
GCCGCGGGTTCCGATCCGCAACCCGCTCAGCCCCTCAGTCTCCGGCCCGCTCGGCGCGGCGCAGCGGCGTGACCTTCGCGCCGGCGCCCTCCGGCTCGGTGCCGGCATCGAGCCCGAACAGCTCGCGCAGGGCGGCGACCTGCTGGTAGGCGTCCGACTCCTCCGCCGCGCGCTTCAGCCGCAGGGTCGGCTCGTGGAGGAGGCGGCCGGCGATCGAGCGCGCCATCGCCTCGACCCGGACCCGGTCGGCATGGCTGAGCTCCTCGAACCGGCCCAGGTTCTCGGCGAGCACCCGCGCGACGATCTCGTCCGCCCGGACCCGCAGCGACGCCACCGTGGGCAGCACCTCGAGCGAGCCGAGCCAGCGCTCGAAGCGGGCGAGCTCGGCGGCGACGATGACCTCCGCGCCGCGCGACTCCACCTCGCGGCCGGTCGCGTTGCGGTCGGCGACCTGCTGGACGTCGTCGACGTCGCGGACGACGACGCCGGTGACGTCGCGGCAGGAGGGGTCGATGTCGCGGGGAACGGCGAGGTCGATCATCAGAAGCGGCCGCGACCCCCTCGCGGCCGCGACCAGCTCGAGCTCCTCGCGCTCGACGATGTGATGCGGGGAGTTCGTCGAGGAGACGACGATGTCGGCCTGCTCGAGCTGGGCCGGCAGATCCTCGAGCCTGACGGCCTTGCCGCCGAAGCGCTCGGCGAGCCCGATCGCCCGGTCGTAGCGGCGGTTCGCGACGAAGACCGTCTCGACTCCCCGCGCGGTCAGCGCCCGCGCGGTCAGCTCGGCGGTCTCGCCGGCGCCGATCAGGAGCACGTGCCGGCCGTCGAGGTTGCCCAGCGTCCGTGTGGCGAGCTCGACCGCGGCGGAGGGGACGCTGATGCCGCCCTCGCCGATCCGGGTCTCGTCCCGGACCCGCTTGCCGGCCGCGAGCGCGCCGCGGAAGAGCCGGTTGAGGATCGGCCCGGTCGCGCCCTCGACCAGCGCGAGCTCGTAGGCGCGCTTCACCTGCCCCTGGATCTCGGCCTCGCCGACGATCATCGAGTCGAGCCCGGCGGCGACCCGGTACAGGTGCTTGGCGGCTTCGATCCCGCGGTAGGAGTAGAGGCTCTCGATCAACTCCGTCGGCCGGATTCCCGCCTGCCGGGAGAGGGCACCGAGCGCGACGCTCTCGGCCTCGACCGGATCGCTGACGACCAGGTACAGCTCGGTCCGGTTGCAGGTCGAGATCGCCGCCGCCTCGCTGACCTGCTCGTGGGTGCGGAGGTCGTTGAGGACGCTGGCCGCCCGGCCCTCGGTCAGCGCCAGGCGCTCGCGCAGCTCGATCGGCGCCGTCTTGTGAGAGATGCCGAGCGCGAGCAGGTCGCTCACGACGGGACCTCCTCGGCTTCCGGCCGGGCCTCCTCGGGCTCGGCCTCGGAGCCCGGCTCGGTCCTGCCCTTCTCGGCGGCCTCGGCGATCTCGTCGATCTCGCGCGAGATCCGTCCCAGGCGGGCGGCCATGATCGCGATGTAGACCAGCAGCAGCGCCACGAACACGATGTACGCCGCGGCGACGTACTTCCCGGCCTCGTCGAGCGGCAGCGCCGGCATCAGCGACCGCTCACCCCGCTCGGCGCGATCCGCCCGGCGACGCCGGTGTCGGGCAGGCGGTCGTCGTCATCGAGCGCGCGGCGCAGCCGCGAGAGTTGTCCCCGGGTCCGCTTCGCCGTCAGCTCGAAGCTGACCAGCGTCACCCAGAGCAACGTGATGCCGGCGAAGCAGACCAGGAACGTCAGCCACATGTCACCCGGCAGGCCGCCGTCGACGGTCCCGAAGGTCCGCGGATGCACGAGCGACTGCGCCGCCCGGACCGCCATGAAGTTGAGCGGCACGAAGGCGCCGGCCGTGATCGCGAACACCGAGGCGTAGCGCGCCTGGCGCTCGCGGTCTTCGATCGCATACCGCAGCGGGTAGTAGGTGCAGTAGAGAAGGAAGACGATCAGGAAGCTGACCAGCGTCGGCTCGTCCCAGACCCACCACTTCCCCCATGAGGCCTTGGCCCAGATCGCGCCGGTGACGAGAACCGCGACGCCGAAGATCACCGACGCGTGGATCGACACGTAGGAGCGGGCGTCATGGACGGGATCACCGCTGCGCAGGTGTCTGATCGCATGGATGCCGCCGACGACGAAGCCGGCGAGCGCGACGATCGCGAGCGGGACGTGCAGGTAGAAGATCTTCTGGATGAAGCCCTGGTCGGCGTCGTTGGGCGCGTAGAAGAAGACGAGCGCGAAGCCGGCCCCGACGAGGAGGGCGGTGAGCAGGGCGAGTGTCCTCAGGCTGGACGATTTCATCGGTCGCGAACCGTGTCCCGGGCGCCCCTGGATCAATCCTCGATGAGGAAGTCGAAGGCAGCCCAGCCGATCAGCAGGAAGACCAGATCGTACAAGCCGAGCACCGCCAGCCACGTCCCGAACTGCTCGTAGGAGACGCCGCCCGCGGCGAGCAGATGCTGCCCGGCGCCGGCCGCGGCGATCATCGCCGGGATCAGGAGCGGCAGCAGGATCAGCGGGCCGATCAGGTCGCGCGCCCGGGAGTTCGTGGCCATCGGCGAGATCAGAGCGCCGGTCACCGCCAGGGCGATGTCGAGCAGCAACAGCACCGGGACCAACGGCGCCAGGCCGGCCCCGCTGTCGAGGAAGAACAGCCAGAAGACCGGCAGCGCGAAGAGCTCGAGGACCGCCAGGTAGACGAGCAGGGCCGCCGCCTTGGCGAAGAAGAGTGCCGTCGCGTCGGCCGGGGCGAGCCGGATCGCCTCGAAGCCCCCCTGCTCGCGCTCGGCGACGAAGATCCGGTTGATGGCCAGAAGCGCCGCGAACAGGATCGTCACCAGCAGCACCCCGGCGGCGAGCCCGCCGTCGAGCCTGGTCCGGTCGAGCCCGAAGCGGAAGATCACGAACACCGTCGTCGCGAACAGCAGCATCGCCGGGACCGACTGCAGCGTGCGGAGCTCGACCCGGAGGTCCTTGGCGAGGATCGCCCTCGCGACCGCGGCGGTGGACGGCGACGGCCGCGTCATCGCGCCCCCGCCCGCTCGGAGTAGACGCGGCGGGCACGCTCGGCGTCGACCTCGCCGACCGGCAGCGCGAACGCCACCCGTCCGTCGCGCTCGAGCCCGAGCACCCGGTCGGCCTCCGCGAGCGCGGCGTCGACGTCGTGGGTGACGAGGACGCGGGTGCGGCCCGGGGCCGGGCCCAGGAGCGGCGCCACCTCCTCGACACCCGCCGGATCGAGGTTGGCGAGCGGCTCGTCGAGGATCAGGAGATCGGGCTCGTGCAGGAGCGCCCGGCAGACGGCGAGCCTCCTGATCATCCCGGCTGACATCTCATCGACCCGGGTCGAAGCGCGGTGGGAGAGGCCGACCCGCTCGAGCAGCTCCGCGGCGCGCTCCTCGCCGCCGCCGGGCAGGGCGAAGAGGCGAGCATGGAAGTGGAGGTTCTCGCGGGCGTCGAGGTCGCGGTAGAGCAACGGCTGGTGACCGAGCAGGCCGATCCGGCCGCGCACCTTCCAGGCCTCCCGCGGCAGCTCGCAGCCCAGCACCTCGACCCCGCCCTCGGTCGGCCGAAGCAGGGTCGCGAGGATTCGCAGCAGCGTCGACTTGCCGGCACCGTTGGAGCCGAGGACCGCCAGCGTCTGACCCTCGTCCAGGCCGAGGCTGACGTCGCGGAGGACCCAGCGGTCCCCGTAGGCATGGCTGAGGCCGTCCGCCCTCAGCGCGGTCGCGTCGGCGGGCTCGGGGGCCGGGTCGGACACGGGCGGAAGGCTAGACGGGCCCAGGGATTCCGGCGCTTGAGCGGAGCCTTAGGAGAGGGCACGACCATCACGGGTCGATGGCGGAACGCAGATCACGGGATCCACGCGACCGGCGGGTCAAGCGCCGGATCGCCGCGACGGCTGCGACGGCTGCGATCGCGCTCAGCGGGCCGGCGACCGCCGCCGCCCGTCCGGCAGCCACCCGGACCCCGCTCCCGACCCGCCCCGGTGCCGACCCGGTCGCGCTGCTGGCCCGGTCGAGCCACGCCGAGGCCCAGCGGTCGATCGACCTCGCCCGCCGCGACGAGCT
>JAGQUO010000155.1 GCA_020438445.1 Solirubrobacterales bacterium | reverse complement strand
CGCCTGACCGTCCGGGTCCCGGCGACACTCGAGAAGGAGGTGGCGGCATGACCCCCGCCGTCCACGACCACATCTGGTGGCTTGCGAGCCGCGCGTCCGGCCTGGTCGCGCTCGGGCTGATCACCGCCTCGGTGATCCTCGGGCTGATCATGTCCGGGCGGATCATGCGCAAGCCCGGGCGGGCGGCGAAGATGGTCGCCCTGCACGAACAGCTCGCGCTCGGCGGCCTGCTGGCGATCGCGATCCACGGAATCACGCTGCTCGGCGACGCCTTCCTCAACCCCGGCCTCAAGGGCATCCTGATCCCCGGCTTCATCGACTACCGGCCGCTGTGGGTCGGGCTCGGCATCGGTGCCGGCTACCTCGCCGCCGCCCTCGGGCTGAGCTACTACGGCCGGCGCCGGATCGGCGCCCGCCGGTGGCGGAAGGCGCACCGGGCGACGATCGTCGTCTACGTCCTGGCGGTGATGCACACGCTCGGCGCCGGCACCGACGCCTCGACCCCGTGGCTGCGGGCCTGGCTGTACGCGACGGCGCCGGTCGTGGCGGTGCTGCTGGCGATCCGGATGACGGAGCCCTGGCGGCGGAAGCGGCGGGCGGCTGCCCGTCCGCCGCGTCCCCGGAGCGCCGCCCCCGCGTCCCGGCCCCGCACCGCCCTCCCGTCGGAGGCGGCGTCGTGAGCCGGCGCAGCGAGGCCGGCGTCGTCATCGCCGGCGGCGGCCTCGCCGCCCAGCGCTGTGCCGAGACGCTCCGCAAGCGCGGCTTCGAGGCACCGGTGCGGATCGTCTGCGCCGAGGACGAGGCGCCCTACGACCGGCCGCCTCTCTCCAAGGACGTCGCCGCGGGCACCGCGGACGGCGAGGCGGTCCGCTTCCGCGACGCGGACTGGTACGCGGACAACGCGGTCGAGCTGATCCTCGGGCGCAGGGCGGCCGGCCTCGACCCCGACGCTCGCGAGCTCTTCCTCGACGACGACACTCGCCTCGGCTGGGACGAGCTCTTGATCGCGACGGGAGCCGCCCCCCGCGAGCTGCCGATGCTCTCGGGCTTCGCGAACGCGTTCCCGCTCCGGACCCTCGCCGACGCCGGCCGGCTGCGGGCGGCGCTCGCCGGCGGCTCGCACCTCGTGATCGTCGGCGCCGGCTTCATCGGCCAGGAGGTGGCGGCGACCGCTCGCCGGCAGGGCGTGGAGGTGACGATCGTCGAGGCGCTCGACGTTCCCCTCGCGGGCATCCTCGGCGAACGCGTCGGGCGCTGGATCGTCGACCTCCACCGCGACGAGGGCGTGCGCGTCCTCACCGGCGCGATGCTCGAGTCGGCGGCCGGCAACGGCCGGGTCGAGGAGCTGACCCTGGCGGGCGGCGAGAAGCTCGAGTGCGACGCGGTCGTGGTCGGCGTCGGCGTCGCGCCGGCCGCGGCGTGGGTCGCCGGCAGCGGGCTCGATCCCGCCGGAATCGCCACCGACTACGCCGGGCGGACCGGACTGCCGCACGTCTACGCCGCCGGCGACGTCTCGCGCCCGTTCGACCCGCGGCTGTTCGACCACGTCCGGACCGAGCACTGGGACGCCGCCAGCCGCCAGGGCGTGGCCGCCGGCGCGGCGATGCTCGGCGAGACGCCGCGCCCACCGGCGCTGCCGAGCTTCTGGAGCGACCAGTACGGGCTGCGGATCCAGTACGTCGGCCACGCCGAGGGCGCGGACGAGATCCGGGTCTGCGGAGAGCCGGGCGAGCGCGACTTCCACGTCCTCTACCAGTGCGCCGGCACCCCGGTCGCGGCACTGACGGTCGACCGCCCGCGCGAGCTCGCCGCGATGCGGCGGCTGATCGAGAGCTCCTACGAAGGCGATGCCGTCGCCACCGAGACCTACGAGACCCCCACGAACGCCCCTGAGGAGGCAATGCCATGACCCTGATCCCGACAATCGACGAAGGCGCATGCAGCGCCCACGGCGACTGCGTTGCGATCGCGCCCGGAGCCTTCGCGCTCGAGGAGACCGCCGTCGTCATCGGCGAGGCGACCGACGAGGAGCTGATCGCCGCGGCCGAGGCCTGTCCGGCGCTCGCGATCACGCTGACGGACGCGGACACCGGGCAGGTGGTCTTCCCCTGATCGCGCGCCGGGCCCCGCCCGGGCGTTCGCTTTCAGACTCAAGCGATCGATAGCCGGTGTCGATGGGGTCCGCGTGAAAAACCGCAGCAACAACCTTCGCGACCGGTTGAGCCGCGTCGGCGATGCCCCGATCGGGCACTCGTTCGACCTGGTTGACCGGCGCGTGATCGAGCTCTGGCTCGGCTCGCAGCGCTCGGTCACCCTCCCGCACTTCGCTCCCTCCCGGGAGCTGCGGGACGGCAAGGCCGGTTCCTGAGCCCTCCTCTGGTCGCCGAGGCGCGCGCTCGCCGAGCGCGCGCTTCCGGCTGTTCGGCGACCGGGTGGCGGAGTCGCCGTCGATCCGCGACCCTCTGACACATTCGTCGTCCCACCCGTATGCCCGGCGCCGCCAGGGTGTGAGGTGGAAGCGAGCGAGGAGGAGGGCCGGATGGCCGAGAAGCAGAGGAACCCGGCGGGCGCCGAGCGCGAGCGGGCGATCATCGACCTGATCCGCGCGGTGCCCGAGGGCTTCGTCACCACCTACGGCGACCTCTGCCCGGAGGCGCCGCGGCTGCCGGGGCGGATCCTCGCGACGACGAGCGAGAAGGTGCCCTGGCACCGGATCGTCCGCGCCGACGGCTCGTTCGCTCAGGGTGAGCGCCAGCGGCGCCTGCTGCGACGCGAGGGCATCCCGTTCGCCGGCAAGCGCGTCGACATGGATGCGGCGCACCTCCCCCGCGAGGCGCTGCTCGAGAACCGCTGAGCAAGGGAGCGAGGGTCGAGGGCGCCCGCCGCGTCAGAAACCCGTCGCCGGCTCCGACATCACGGTCACCGCACGGAAGCGGCGCCACGGGATGGCGGGGAGGGGGACGGTCGGGGGATCTGATGCCGGCCCCCTCCCGGCGATTCCGGTCGGGCGGTCCGGCGGGACGGGCCGCGCGAGGACCGGGGCCTTCTGTGCCCTCGGCTAGCCGAGGGCGAAGCGCAACAGGCTGACCGCGCCGCCGATCAGGCAGTACCAGGCGAACGGGGTCAGCGTCCGCGTCTCGAAGTAGCGGACCTGGAACCGCACCGACAGATAGGCGGTAATGCCGGTGACGACGAACCCGACCGCGACCTGGCCGTGGATGTCGGCGGCGGCGCTGCCGAAGAGGCTCGGCATCTTGAGGATCCCCGCCGCCAGGATCACCGGGGTCGCGAGCAGGAACGCGAACCGGGCGGCGTCCTCGTGGGTCAGCCCGCGCCAGAGCCCTCCGACGATGGTGAGTCCGGAGCGGCTGATCCCGGCGAACAGGGCGAGGATCTGCATCGAGCCGATGCGGAGGGCATCGGCGTAGGGGAGGGCTGCGACGCGCCGGTCGGAGGCCTCGGCCTCGGCGAGCTCCTCCGCCGAGCGGCCCGACGCGGCCGCGCGCCCGATCGAGCTCCGCGCGAGCTCGCCCTCGGGCGTATGTGGGGCGAGGTCGTCGCGAGCGTGGCGCATCCGCTCGCCGGCGAAGAGGACGAGCCCGTTGAGGAGCAGGAACGTGCTCGCCGCCACCGGCTTCGCGAAGATCGTCCGGAAGAGGTGCTCGAACGCGAGCCCGGTGATGCCGACCGGGATCGTCGCAATGACGATCATCCAGGCGAGGCGCTCGTCGGCACCATCGACGGTGAGACGGCGAGCGGCGAGCGAGCGGCGGCTGCTGCGGAAGAAGCCGGTGATGATCCGGACCCAGTCGGCGCGGAAGAACCAGAGCAGGGCGAGCGCGGTCGCGACGTGGAGGGCGACGATGTAGGAGAGGTAGAACGAGGCCTCGCTCGACGGCTGGGATGACTGGGTGACGAGCGTCTGCCAGTCGCCGCCGATCCAGGCGGGGACGAGGACCGAGTGGCCGAGGCTCGAGACCGGGAACAGCTCGGTGACGCCCTGGACGAGGGCGATCACGATCGCCTGGGCGTAGCTCAGCATCGGGATCCGCCGTTTCGGCCGGACGAAGTCATTCCGCGGGAACTGAATCCAGCACCCGCCTCAACGGC
>JAGQUO010000154.1 GCA_020438445.1 Solirubrobacterales bacterium | reverse complement strand
GCACGCCGGGCAACTCGGCGGGCGCCCCGGGGCAGGCCGGGTCGACCCCGGCAGCCACGGGGACGGCGGGAGCGAACGCCAACCCGAACGCGAACGGCGGGAGCTCCTCGAAGTAGCCCCTGACGGAGCGGGGCCGGATCCGTTCCACCTCCGAACCCACCAGAGGACCGCGCCCGAAGCGCGGTCACGAGGAGGTATGAACGTGAAGAAGCTCATCGTCGCCGGCGCGGCGATCGCCGCCATGGCGGTCCCCGTCACTCAGGCGACCGCCGGCAAGCCGGATCACCCGGTCAAGGCCAAGGACGCCGCCGCCAAGCAGTGCGCCGCCGAGAAGAAGGCGGACCGGGCCGCCTTCCGGGCCGCCTACGGCAAGCACGCGATGCGCGCCTGCATCAAGGGCGAGGTGCCCGAGGCCCGAGACGAGACCAGGAACGCCGCGAAGGAGTGCAAGGCGGCGCGCGCGGACGATCCGGCGGCGTTCGCCGAGGCCTGGGGCAACGGCAAGAACGCGTACGGCAAGTGCGTCTCGGGGACCGTGCGGGCCGAGAACCGCGCGGACGTGAGCGAGTTCAAGAACGCCGCGAAGGAGTGCAAGGCGGCCAAGGCCGACGACCCCGACGCCTTCGCGGTGGCCTGGGGCAACGGCAAGAACGCGTACGGCAAGTGCGTCTCCGCCACCGCCAGGGCGGACGACCTGGAGTCGTAAGCGACGAGCTGATCGCGGCGGTCGCCGCGATCGGGCGGAAGCGACAACGGCCGGGTGGCCCCGCGATCTCGTGACGCGGGCGCGCCCGGCCGTTCGCTCTCCCGCTCAGGCGAAGCGGCGGACGGCGAGGCGGGCGAGCGCTCCGTAGGCGACCACGAGGATCACCAGGTGGACGATCGCGATCCCGATCGCGGGCCCGCCGGCATCGAGGGCGCCGGTGAGCGCCCGCAGCGCCGGGTCGAACGGGAACAGCGCCGTGACCACGCCGATCGCGTCGTAGAGGCCCGGTGCCACCGTCCCCGAGGGGATCAGCGAGAGGAACGCGACCGGGAGGCTGATCATGAACGCGAGCAGCGAGGCGGCCCGGACCTCCTTCGCCGCGCCCCCGATCGCGGCGCCGAAGGCGGCGAAGCCGGCGCCGCCGGCGAGGATCGCGGGGATCCAGAGGCCGAACCGTCCCCAGTCGAGGTCGACGAAGAGGCCGAGGCCGGCCAGCATCAGCAGCGTCACGACGAGCGAGACCACCACCCCCAGCAGGATCTTCTCGCACAGCAGCGCCGACTTCGAGACGAGGCTGCGGGTGAGCCGGGCGAAGGCGTTCTCCTCCCGCTCGAGCGCGAGCGACCCGGCGACCAGCAGCACCGTGACGAACATCAGCGTGATCGTCGCGGCGACCGCGATCGCGAACGTGTCGAGGCTCGGCGTGTCGCCCGAGACGACCTCCTTGTCGACCTTGATCGGCTGCGAGACGGAGCTGAGCAGCTGGCCCGCGACGCCGAGGTTCTCGGAGGCGAGATGGCTGAAGCGGATGACCGAGTCGAGCGCGTCGAGGTCCGGGCTGTCGGGCGGCAGCTGCCTGCGGACGCCGCGGAGGATCTGCTCGGACTTGCGGAGGCCGAGGACGTTGAACCCGTCGTCGCCGAGGAAGCTGAAGTCGCCACCGTTGAGCAGGATGTTCAGGTAGCTGGTCGAGACGTCGGAGACCTCCTGGGAGATCCGCAGGTTCGCGGCGGCGAGCAGCGCGCTGATCCGGTCGTCGACGAGGCCGGCCTTGATCGGGTCCTCCTCGTTGACGAGGATCTTCACCGTCGGGCTCTCGGGGTCGAGGCCGGCGAGCGTCTGGAGCTTGTCGATCAGGTCCGCCGGGAGGATCAGCGCTCCGAGGACGTCCCCCGACTCGACCTTCTGCCGGGCCTCCTCCTCGCTCGAGACCGGCACGCACTCGATCCGCTCGCAGAGCTCGCTCCTGGCGCCGGCGAGGTCGAAGTCCTCTCCGCCGACGCTCAGCGGCGAGTCCGGGGGCACCTCGTTGAGGAAGGCGACCCGGGGCTTGTCGGGGCCGCGGCTGAGGGCGAACCCGATCAGGACCGCGATCACGATCGGGTAGGCGATCAGGAGCACCGTCAGAAGCGGCGATCGCCGCATGATCTGTAGGTCCTTGAGCAGTAGCCAGCGCATCTCGGTCCCGCGTTCCCGCCGCCGTCCCTATATCTAGTGCCCGCGCTCGGCGAGGAAGCGGACGAAGGCGGACTCGAAGTCGGAGGACTCGGCGCCGCCGGCGGGAGCGGCCGCGTGCAGCTCGCCGATCGTGCCGTCGAAGAGCCCCTGGCCGTCGGCGAGCACGAGGACGCGCTCGGCGTAGCGCTCGGCCTCGGAGATGTCGTGCGTCGTGAAGATCACCGTCGTCCCGCGACCGGCGAGCGCGAGCACGAACTCCCACAGCCGGCCGCGCTGGCGCGGGTCGAGGCCGGTCGAGGGCTCGTCGAGGAGCAGGACGGCGGGGCTCGACAGCAGGCCGATCGCGATGTTGATCCGCTGCTGGTTGCCGCCGGAGAGCGTCCCGGCCTGGTCGTCGCGCCGCTCGCCGAGCCCGGTCTGCCCGAGCATCCGCTCGACGGTCCCCTCGACGTCGTCGACGCGCTCGAGCCGAGCGAACAGGCGCAGGTTCTCGGCGACGGTGAGGCGGCGGTAGAGCGCAGCCTGCTGGGGAACGAAGCCGACCTCCCCACGCGGGAGGTGGATCTCGCCCGCGTCGGGCTCGCGGATCCCCGCGAGGAGCGAGAGCAGGGTCGTCTTGCCGGCGCCGTTGGGGCCGATGACCGCGAGCAGCTCCCCGGGCGCGGCGGCGAACCCGACGTCGGCGAGCGCGACGCGGTCCCCGAAGCGCTTGGTCAGACCGCGCGCCTCGATGGCGGCGGCCGGCGCTTCCGGAGCTGGCGGCGAAGCGGTCACGGCCGCGAAACTTAGTGCCTCGCCGGGGCGGGCTCGCCGCCTCGCGCTCGGGAGGGGCCCGATCGATCTACGCTGGTCGCGTGCGGATCCTCTTCATCGGCGACATCGTCGGCGGTCCCGGGCGGCGCGGGCTCGCGAAGCTGATGCCCGGGTTGCGCGACGAGCTCGCGCCGGACCTGGTGATCGCGAACGGCGAGAACGCCGCCGGGGGCGTCGGCATCACCGAGCGGACCGCGGAGGAGATCTTCGCGGCCGGCGTCGATCTGATCACTACCGGCAACCACGTCTACCGCCACCGCGACGCCTACGGGTTCATCGACCGCTGCGAGCGGCTGGTCCGCCCGGCGAACTACCCGAAGGGGAATCCCGGCCGCGGCTCGGCGATCGTCGAGGCGGCGGGTGCGCAGGTCGGGGTCCTCGACCTCAGCGGCGAGCTCCAGCTCACGGTCGCCCGCTCGCCGTTCCCGGCGGCGGACGCCGAGCTGGCGGAGCTGCGCCGGCGCGGCGCCGAGATCGTCTTCGTCGACTTCCACGCCGAGGTGACGAGCGAGAAGGTGGCGATGGGATGGCACCTCGACGGGCGCGTGGCGGCCGTCGTCGGCACCCACACCCACGTGCCGACCGCCGATGCGCGGGTGCTCCCCGGCGGGACCGCGTTCATCTCCGACGTCGGCATGACCGGCGCTCGCAACAGCGTCCTCGGCGTCGAGATCGAGGATGCCGTCGGCAGGTTCGTGACGCAGATGCCGGCCCGGTTCCGGACCGCGGAGGACGACGTCTGGATCAACGCGGTCGTGGTCGACGTCGGCGCCGACGGACTCGCCGAGGGCATCCGGCAGGTGCTCCGGCCCGCGGGCTAGCCCGCGTCCAAGGGGAGCCGGGCGCCGCTCAGGTTCGGCGAGGCCCGGCCGATAGGTGTTCCATGCAGACAGGGGGATCGAGCTGGCTGATCGCACGGGACCAGGATCGCCAGCGGATGCTGGAGATGGACCGGCGCCTGCAGAACGTGAGGCTGCTGACGTTCGGCGTGCTGGCCGTCGCGTTCATCGCCTGCGGGCCCTGGATCGGCTGGCAGACGCTGCCGCTGCTCTTCTTCGCCGGGCTGTTCTTCGCGTTCGCCGACGAGATCGCCGAACGTGTCAAGCGGCCCGAGTACTGGATCTTCGGCGCCTGGGTCGGCGCGCAGCTGATGATCGCGGCGGCG
>JAGQUO010000153.1 GCA_020438445.1 Solirubrobacterales bacterium | reverse complement strand
ATGCGGAGGGTGTCGGCGTCGAGCTCATCCTCGCCGGGATCGGGCGAGCCGCTGACCGCCGGTGCGATCAGTACGAGGCCCGCGACCAGGTCCGGCTCGGCGAGGGCGAGATCGAGCGCGATCCGGCCGCCCTGTGAGTTGCCGGCGAGCCAGGCGGGGCCGCGGTCGAGCCCGGTGATGACCGCGCCGAGGTCGGCGACGTGGTCGGGCGTGCCGGCCGCCGGCGTCCCGCCGAAGCCGCGCCGGTCGTAGGCGGCCACGTCGAATCCGCGGCCGGCCAGATCCGCGGCGACGGCGGTCCAGGCGCGGCTGTCGGCGACGCCCGCATGTAGCAAAACGATCGGTGGGCCACTGCCCACGAATCGCTCCGCGGCGAGGACCGTGCCGTCGGCCGCAGTGAATCCGCTCGTTGCCATCGGAGCCGACCGTAGCGCCTCATGCCCGGATCAGCTCGGCGAGCGTGTGCCGGGCGAGCTCGGAGTCCGGCGACTCCCAGAGCTGTCCGAGCGCGGCGGCGGCGAGCTGGATCTCAGTCAGCCCGGCCCCGGTCTCGCGGCTGAAGCGCTCGAGCCAGCGACTGGCCGCACGGGGGAACCGAGGATCGCCGGCGTCGGCCATGAGCCGGCAGATCTCGAGCGCGTCTGCCAGCCCGATGTGGGGGAGGTCGGCGGCCATTATCAGGGCGGTGGTCAGGTGGCCGGCGGACAGCGCCTTCCTGAACCGGCCATGATCGGAGCCGTGTACGCCCATCGAACATATGTTCGCAGGAGCGAGAGCGTAAGGTTCGACGCCTTGCCCGAGCCCGAACCGAGAGGAGCCCGATGACCGACCGAAGCGACGCCGGACCGATCCTGATCGCCTACGACGGCTCCGATTGCTCGAAGGACGCAATCGCCGAAGCCGGAAGGCAGCTCCGCGACGACCGCTCGGCGATCGTCCTCACGGTCTGGGAGCCGCTCGACGCCGTCCCGTTCTGGGGGGTGCCGATGGCGACGATGCCCTCGGAGATGACCGAGCAGGTCGTCACGCGGGCCCGGGAGGTCGCCGCGGAGGGGGTGGCTCTGATCGGCGAGGCCGGCTTCGAGGCCGAGCCGAGGGTCGAGCTCGGGGCGCCGGTCTGGTCCCGGATCGTCGAGACGGCGGACGAGGTCGGAGCGTCGGTGATCGTGCTCGGCTCCCATGGCCGCAGCAGCGTCGGTTATGCGGTGATGGGAAGCGTCGCGACCGCTGTCGCCCACCACGCCAAGGTCCCGGTGCTGATCACGCGCGAGAGCAGGGCCTGAGGCGTCCGATCCTGCGGAGGGCACCGCAGCCCGGTCAGTAGGAGCTACGGACGAAACGCCGATCGCCAGCCGGAAGGATTTCGGCATGGCGCAGGAGGAGTTCCAGGTCGTGATCGCCGGGGGCGGGGTCGCGGCGCTCGAGGCGGTGCTGGCGATCCGCGCCCTGGAGGAGACCCCGGCCTCGATCGAGCTCCTGTCACCGAGCCGCGACTTCCAGCTCCAGGCGCTCACGGTGGCCGAGCCGTTCGGCGGTGACCCGCGACGGCTCGATCTCGAGCAGTTCTGCGCCGAGCACGACGTCGCCTATCGCCCGGAGGCGGTGGCGGAGGTCTGGGGCGGCCCCCAGCGCGTCCTCACCGAGCGCGGTGAGGAGGTCTTCTACGACGCCCTGCTGATGGCGACCGGCGCCCGGCGCACCTCGATCCTGCCGGGCTCGCATCCGTTCCGTGGCGCGTCCGACGTCGCCTGGTTCGGCAACCTGCTCGAGCGGCTCAACCGCGGGGCGGTGACCGATGTCGCCTTCGCGGTGCCTCGGCAGGTGAAGTGGACGCTCCCGATCTGGGAGCTCGCGATGCTGACCGCGAGCTGGCTTCGCGAGGGCGGCCGAACGGATCGGAGGATCACCGTCGTCACCCACGAGCAGGCGCCGCTCGAGGTGCTCGGCGGCTCGGTGAGCGCGCGCATCGCGGAGCTGCTCTCCGACCGGGGCGTGGACCTCGTCGCCGGAACCGGCGCAGTCCGCTTCGAGCAGGGAAGGCTCGTGTGCGAGGGCGGGAAGGACGTGCGGGCCGACGAGGTGGTCGCCCTCCCGGGGCTCTCGGTCCCCGAGATCCCGGGGATCCCCCAGGGCCGGCACGGCTTCATCGGCTGTGATGCCGAGATGCGCGTCGACGGGCTCGACCACGTCTGGGCCGCCGGCGACTCGACCTGGTTTCCGATCAAGCAGGGCGGGCTCGCAGCGCAGCAGGCGGAGATCGCGACGGCGGGGATCCTTCGCGCAGCCGGCGCCGAAGTCGAGCCGCCTCCGTTCCGGCCGATCGTCCGCGGGGCGCTGATCACGGGCGGACGGCCCGAGTTCCTCCGCGTCGCCGTCGGCGAGGACGCCGACTCGCTGTTGACCACCAGCCCGCTCTGGTGGCCACCGATCAAGGTCGCCGGCCCGCGACTCGGACCCTACCTGGCGCAGCGCTGGAGTCTCGAAGAGGAGGACGAGCCGGGGCCGGCGCTGACTCAGGACCTGGAGCCGGCCGAGGACGAGGAGCAGGAGCACGAGGCGGCGCTGAGCCTGGCGCTGGACTTCGCCGAGATCGACGCGCGCGAGGGCGACTACGAGGAGGCTCTGCGCTGGCTCGACGTGGCCGAGCGGCTCAACGTCACGCTCCCCTCCGAGTACCTGCAGATGCGCGACGACTGGCGCGCGGCCGCCGGGCGCTGAGTTCGCTGCCGCCGCCCTGCGGGCGCGCTCAGTCCTTGACCAGTCGCCAGCCCGTCGGGCGCTTCTTGACGCGGCCGAGCGCGAGGAGCTCGTCGAGCCCCTGCTCGGCGTCGGCGCGCTCGATCCCCTCGTTCTGGGCGATCAGCGCCGGCGTGTTGAGCGCGGGCTGGTTCTCGAGGCTGTCGATGACGAGCTTTGCGTTTTCGCTGAGTTCTTCTGCCATTGCGGGCCGCAATCTGCCAGATGCTGCGGCGAGCTGCCTTGCCGCCTCCACGGCGGCCGCCCGCAACCGGGGGCCCGCAGCGGTGTTTCAGCTCTTCGAGATGAAGGGAGCCGTGCTCAGGCGGGTGATTGCGCTGACCGCGACGATGGCGTCCGTGCTGCTTGCGCCGTCGGCGGCGGATGCGGCGACCGCCGTCACCGACGTCGACTACGACCTCGACGGCAGCGCCGTGCCGGTGCCGGCGTCGCTGGGCCGACTCGACCTCTACCTGCCCGACGGCGCGCAGCCTTCCGACCGGCGCCCGGTGGTCGTCTACGTGCACGGCGGCGGCTGGCGGGTGGGCGACAAGGGCAACAGGATCGGCGACAAGGTGGGCCTCTTCACCGGCGCCGGATATGGCTTCGCCAGCATCAACTACAGGCTCTCGCCCGATCCGATCGACCCGGCCTATCCGCCGGACCGGGTCCGCTTCCCCGACCACCCCGACGACGTCGGCGAGGCGATCGGCTGGATCGACCGGAACGTCGGGGCCTTCGGCGGCGATCCGGAGCGGATCATCATGATCGGTCATTCGGCCGGGGCACAGATCGTCGCGCTGGTCGCGACCGATCCCGGCTACGTGCAGCGCTGGGGCGTCAAGCCCAAGCAGCTGCTCGGTGCGATCCCGCTCGACGGCGAGTACGACATCCCGAACCGGATCGAGACCGGTTCGAACCGCTCCCGGACGATGTTCTACAACGCCTTCGCGACGCCGGCCGAGAACGCGGTCGACGGCGCCTGGCGTCTGGGCTCGCCGATCGAGTGGGCGGGACCGTCGGACCCGCCGCTTCTGGTCGTCACCCAGCAGGACGCTCCGTTCCGGGCCGCCGCCGCGGGACGGATGGTGGATGCGCTGGGTCCCGCGGCGAACCTGCTGTCGGTGCCGTACGACCACGAGGGCATCAATGCCGCGGTCGGAGCTGCCGATGACCCCGCGGGCGAGACCGCAGCGATCATGTCCTTCATCCGCGAGGCCCTCGGCGATGCGCGTGCGCCGAAGGTCAGGATCAAGTCGCGCCCGAGGAACCGCATTCGGCTGCATCGGCACGAGCGCAGGGCGAAGGTCGCCTTCCGCTTCGAACCGCGGTCCGGATCGCCCCGCCTACAGTGCCGGCTGGACGACGATCGCTTCCGGCGCTGTGACTCCCCGGCCCGCTACCGCGCCGGGAAGGGTCGTCA
>JAGQUO010000152.1 GCA_020438445.1 Solirubrobacterales bacterium | reverse complement strand
GCGAGGGACTGCTCGACGACCTCGGCGTCGCCCTCGACTCACACGGCAACGTCAAGGCCGGCGCCCACGCCACCAGCGTCGAGCGGGTCTACGCCGCCGGCGACGCCCGCGTCGGCGCCTCGCTCGTCGTCACCGCGATCGCCGAGGGCCGTCGTTGCGCCCGGGTGGTCGAGGCCGCGCTGCGGGACTGACGGCAGCGTCACGCGCCACTCAGCTTCGGCCTCTGCGGCGCCGGCGGGATGCCTCAGTGCAACATGTTGGACTCAGGCGCCCGGCTGGGCCGAGTACTGCGAGTAGGCTCGCCAACGTGGCGAGAGACCCCATCCCCACCTGGTTCTTCGCCCTCGCCGTCGTCCGCCGGGGCGATCGCTTCGTCCTGGTGCACGAGCGCAAGCACGGTCAGCTCTGGTACCTCCCCGGCGGCCGGGCCGAACCCGGCGAGGCGCTGGTCGACGCCGCGCGCAGGGAGACGCTCGAGGAGGCGGGGATCCACATCGTCCCCGAGGCCCTGATCCGCGTGGAGCACTCCCCGCGAGCAGATGGCGGGGCCCGATGCAGGGCGATCTTCCTCGCTCGCCCCGCCGACGATACGCCGCTCAAGTCGGCTCCGGACGAGGAGTCGTTGGGAGCGGCGTGGGTGTCACTCGAGGATCTCGACGACTGCCCGCTCCGCAACGACGAAGTCGCCCAGCTGATCCGCTACGTGGCGGCGGGCGAGCATGTCCAGCCACTCAGCGCCCTCACGCACGAGCTAGCCCCGCTGACGCCCGAGACCGGGGTGGCGTTGCCGTCTGACGGCACCGAATCTGGGTACGCGCCAGTCAGCTTCGAGGAGGTGACGGCCCTCCTGCGCTCCATGCTCGGACTCGATGCGGTACTTGTGGTTCAACCACAGGCGGCGGTGGCTCCGCTCCTCCAAACGAGTGGAACGCTGGGCGTGAGGGATGAGCTCGGCGGACCACACGACTCCGATCAGGTCTTCCTCGTCGGCGGCGATCACCTGCACCTGTCGCGCAGGGACCTGCTCAGCGCGAGCCGCTGGCGGGTCGGTAGGCATTGGGAGTTCCGCCTCGTCCTCGCCAGCGTGGTCGTCACACTGAGCGACCCTGATCTGTAGGTCGGTCGCGCGGGAGCGCTCTCGCCTCCGGCCCAGGCGAAGCCGAATCGGACCATTCGCCGCTCATGCTGCGGCGCGAGCGGCCGATGGGGGGCTGGATGAGCTCCGCCGGAGACACCTTCTGGGATGAATGGCAGCGGCTGACGCGGTTCCTCGAGAGCACTCAGATCGCTTACGACCGCGAGGTGCAATCGCTGAGCTCCCTGCGCGGGAACCAGCTCACGGTCCGCAGCGCCGGTCCCTACGAGGTACCGCTCGACCAGCACCTCGCAACCGTCAAGGACAAGGACATCCTCTTCTCGTCCGTCCTGATCTACAGCTACGCGCTCGCCGAGTCCGCGGCGGCGGCCCACCTCGCGATTCCGCTGCGCGAGCTCGGCGGAATCGAGGAGTGGGGAACGACGCTCCTCGAGAACGCCGGTGCCTCCTGGGAGCAGGTCGACGGTGGCAAGGCGGGAGCCGCCGAGGTCGCCGTCGCCCGCAACGCCTTCGCCCACGCGAGCCCCAAGCTCGACGCCCAGGCGGTGAACCGCCTCCGGCGCGCCGGTGCCAAGGGCCACGCGATCGGCGATCCCGTCTCGCTCCACTACGGCGCGCTGCAGCAGTACCGGAAGCGGCTACGCGTGCTTCTCGTGGTGGGGGGATCCGGCGTCTGAGGGCGAGCGGGAAGTCGGTCTTGCGCCCGCTGCGCCGCCACCCCGACCCTTCGCTCGCGTAACGCCGGGTGGCGGGCGTCGCCGCAAGCGCCCACGCGGGGGCGCGTTGCGGCCCCGTGGGGTTCACCGGGGCATGGGAACGATCTGGTTCGGAACCGTCGCGGCGCTGGGCGCGCTCGCCGTCATCGGCCTCTGCTGCCACCGCGCTCAGGCCAGCGAAGGGAACCCAGCGTGGCGCGCGGTGGCGCTCTCTGTCAGCTCCCTCTATGCCCTCGGCGGGATCCTGGCCGTGCTATTCGCTTTGGCGATCTGGGCCCGCAACTGCGACGACGCCTGTGGTGGCTCGAGCTGGACCAACGACGAGGGAGCCTGGCAGTGGCCGGCGCAACTGGCTCTCGCGGTGGCGGCCTGGCTGCTCTGGGCGTGGGGCTTCGTCGCATGAGCGCCGCCGTCGCCCGCGTCTGTGACCAAGAATCACAGTTAGCAAACGCTCACATCGGTACCGTGTCCACTCCCGCGTGGGTCCCTCCAGGTTCTCCCGCACCCGCGCCGAAGGTAAGTGCAGGGGTAGCCCGAATGGGCATGGGTACCGATCTCCACCAACAAGCTTTCCGGACCGCAGATCAACTGACCGCATGAACGTCTTCGCAGCGCCGCCGCCAACAGCCTTCGAGCTCGCCGAGATCGAGACCGATCCGACGCTGCGCGTCGTCGAGGAGGGCCTCCCCGCCGCCGCCCCCGAACGCTCCTGGCTGAAGCGGCACTCGCGCGCGGTCAGCATCGGCTTCGCGGCGCTCGTGACGGCGGCGCTCATCTTCGGGCTGCACGGCAAGCAGGAGGACTTCGCCAGCGCCATCAACTCCGCCTCCTGGGGGCTGCTCGCCATCGCCTGCGTTCTCCAGGTCGCCTGGCTCCTCGTCCGCAGCGAGGCATGGCACACGTGCGTCGACGCCGCCGGTGCCGAGTGCGGCCGTCGCCCGCTCTTCCGAGCCGCCGCGATCGGGAACATCGGCAGCATCTTCACGCCCAGCTTCGGTCTCGCCGTGCGCATCGCCGAGCTGCGCCGCACCGCCCCCGACAAGTCGCCGTGCGCGGGAACGCTCGTCGCGGCCGAGATGCCGATCGTCGTCGTCGAGATCGCGCTCGCCGCTGTCTGCTCCTTCACCCTCGTCGGCCCGCTCGGCATCCCCTGGTGGGTGCCGCTGATAGCGCTCGCGGCGGGTGTCGGCGTGGTCGCCTCGCTGAGCACGCTCGCCGACCGCAAGCGCCACGGGTTCTGGAACGGCCTCGCCGTGCTGCGTGGCCTTCGCCACCGGAACACCATCGTCGCGCTGACGATCGGCGCCGTGAGCCTTCAGGTGGCGCGCAACTGGCTGATCCTCAAGGGCATCGGCCTCGACATCTCGGTCTTCGACGCGATGGCGCTGCTGATCGCAACCGCCGCCCTCGGCCTACTCCCGATCGGCCCGGGCCTGGGGATGACGACCACCGTCCTCATCCTCGGCTCCAACGGCGTCGCCGCAACGGCAGCCGCCGGAGCGCTGCTGACCGCTACGGGCGTGGCCGGCGCGCTCGTCTTCGCTACGTGGGCGCTGCTCGACCGCCGACGCGGCAGCAGCGACTCGCGACCGCAGCGCACGCTGCGCATCCCCGGGCGCAGGCGGCGGCGCCCCGCGAACTACCCGAACTTCGCCGGCAACTGAGCCTTCCCACGCGCTCGAAGTAACAGCGCGCGACTGATCCGGAGCCGGGTCCGTCAAGCTCCCGGCCGTGAGAGCCGCCGTCGATTCGCTGCGGATCCGGGCCGTCGTGCCCGAGGCTTTCGCGGTCCTGCGCACGAGCTGGCACGAGCTCCTGCTGCTCGGTCTGCTGCTCTTCGTCCCGCTCGGCTTGCTCACCGCGCTCGCTCCGGGTGACGGGATCGAGGTTGATCGCCTCGACGACCCCCATCTCCTCACCGCGGTCCCGCTCGGGGTCGCCCAGGTCGTCGCCCCCTTGCTCGGCACCGTGCTCTTCGCCGGCGCCGCGTCCTCCGCGGTCTCCCGGCACCGTGGCCAAGAGGTGGGCGGGGTCATCGACCTCGCCCGCAGCCTTCCCTACTGGAAGCTGATCGCGGCCGACATCCTCCTCGTCGTCGCCACGGGTCTCGGCCTGATCGTCTTCATCGTTCCCGGTGTGATCGCGCTCGTCTGGTTCAGCCTCGTCGCCCCGGTGATCGAGCACGAGGACCTCACCGTTCGCGGCGCGTTTCGCAAGAGCCGCGAGCTGGTCCGCGGGCACTTCCGCCAGGTCGCCTGGCTGGTATGGCCCGCGGTGCTCCTGCAGGCGGTGATCGAAGGGCTCGCGGAGGAGGTCGTCTTCGACGCGCTCGGCCACGGCTTCTTCGCGGAGTGGCTCGCCTCGATCCTCGCCAACATCCTCGCCGACCCGGTCTTCGCGCTCGTGGTCGTGATCCTCTACCTGGAGCTGACCCGGCTCAAGGAGGCGTCGGCCCGGGCGCGCTAGCGATTGCGCCCGTAGATGTCGTG
>JAGQUO010000151.1 GCA_020438445.1 Solirubrobacterales bacterium | reverse complement strand
GCGTGGTTGCCGGCGCTGCCGGTGACGACGCCGGCGCATCCCACGGCCTCGATCCGGTGGAGCTTGGCGAGGGCGCCGCGGATCTTGAAGCTGCCGGTGCGCTGGAGGTTCTCGGCCTTGAGGACGATCTCGCCGCCGAGCTCGCGGCTGAGGCTGCGCGAGGTGACCGTCGGCGTCGTCCGGACGAGCTCGCTCGACGCCGCGTGGACGGCGCGCAGCGCGTCGAGGTCGGGGGCGGCGAGGCTGGCCGGGAGCTCGGTCATCGGATCCGCTGCGCTACCCGGGGATGGGAGCGGCTAACCGGTCGCGACGACCGCGGCGATCTCGACGCCGGCGCCGAGCGGCAGGCCGGCGACCTCGACCATCGCCCGCGCCGGCGGCTCGGCGTCGAAGCTCTCGCCGTAGGCCTCGTTGATCTCGGGCCCGGCGCTGAGGTCGGTCGTGAAGACGGTGACCATGACCGCCCGATCGAGGCTGGTGCCGCCGGCGGCGCAGACGACCTTCAGGTTCTCGAGGCAGCGGCGGGTCTGATCGCCGGGGCCGGACTCGACGAGCTTGCCGGTCTCGGGGTCGATCGGCACCTGGCCGGAGCAGTAGAGGAGGTCGCCGTGGGCGACCGCGTGGGAGTAGGGGCCGACGGCCTCGGGGGCGCCCTCGGCGGTGACGGTGGTGCGTTCGGACATGTGGGTTTCTTTCGGGGCCTGTCAGCGGCCGGTCAGCTGGCGGACGACGGCGCGGCCGACGGTGAGCGGGTGGTTGAGGACGGTCGCGGCGCGGCCGGTCAGGGTCAGCGGGTCGTGGGCGATGCCGAGCTGGCGCAGGATCGTCGCGCTGTCGAAGTAGACGCGCTCGCAGGTGATCCGGTCGGTGCCGGGCACGAAGACGAAGACCGAGAGCGTCCGGCACTTGAAGGTGCGGCCGGTCGGCGGAAGTCCGCGGAAGTTGCCGAGGTGGGTGCCCTCGAGATCGAACTCGACGAGGATCGAGTCGTCGGCGTGGTGGAGCTCGATCAGCGTGTTGCGCTGGTCGGGGAAGGCCGTACGCGACTCCTCGAAATAGCGCATCACCTCCTCGGCGCCGTCGTAGACGTCGCCGGTCGGGACGATCTCGTAGCGGGGGTGGCCGAAGGTATCGAGCGTGGCGACGAACTCGTGCCGGTTCTCGGAGTCCATGTGCTCGGCGACGACCGCCTCGCGGCGGGCGCGCAGGTCGGCGCCGGCGCTCGCTCCCCCTTCCGCCCCCGCTTCCCCTGGTCGATCGGCCATGCCCCGACCCTAGCGCCGCGCGGTGGCTCTGCACAGCCGGCCGGCCGCACCGGACCCGCCGGCCTAACCGTGGCGCTTGTGCTTCTTGACGACCCGGATCTTCTCGCGGGCGCGGGTCGAGCTGTTGTTCTCGCGCTGGTTCATCGCGTAGACGGTGAAGGTGTAGCGGCCGCGGCCGAGCCCGGAGTAGGTCATCGGCGATCTGCAGGGCTTGACCTTGTCGTGGGTGAACTTGCAGGTGAAGCGGGCGTTGGCCTTGTCGGCGGCGAACTCCCAGGTCACGGTCGCGACCCCGTGGCGCTTGATCGTCACCCGCTTCGGCGGGCCGCTGGTGATCTCCGCCTGCGGCGGGTCGGAGACGCGGGCGGGAGCGACGGCGGCCGCGATCAGCGCCACGGTCGCGACGGCGGCTGCGACGAATCCGACGTGCATGGTCCGGACGAAGACCATGGCTCGACCCTAGGGGATTCCGGCTCCCCGTGTCGCGGTTCGGAGGGACGACCGAGCGAGCGAAGAGGCATTGCGCAACGGGGCCCGGCGGGTCAGACTGCGGGCATGGGATCGCGGCTCCTCATCCGGCTCGTGATCGCGTCGCTCTTCGCGCTCATCGCTCTCCCCGCCGCAGCGAGCGGGCACGCCCGTTCGGGCGATCCGGTTGAGGCGATCGCCGACGGCGGCTTCGAGAACTCGACCTGCCACGACGTCGACACCCCCTACGGCCCGCTCCCCTACTGCGAGGACCCCGCCTGGACGACGGGCGACTGGCAGGCGAGCATCTGCGGCCAGCCCGCCTGCGCCGGGCAGGCCGCGCGCGGCACCGGCTTCCTTGCGCTCGGCGGTGCCTACATGGCGGATTCCAACCCGATGACGGGAACGGTGAGCCAGACCGTCGAGCTGCCCCCGGGGCCGAAGACGCTCAGCTTCGCGATCCGGGTCAGCTACGAGAACCCGGTGACCTCCGCGGTCGCCTCGGTCGAGGTCGATGGGACCCCGGTCTTCGCGATGCCCAGCGGTGAGGTCTCCGCGTATGCGACCGAGACCGTCGACATGTCCGGGTACTCGGGGGAGCACGAGATCGCGTTCAAGGCCGAGTGCTCCCATGGGCTGTCGATGCCGATCTCGTGGACCTGCGACGGCTTCGCCGTCGACGACGTCTCGCTGCCGGTCGCGCGCCCGGTCCCCACCGTGCGGATGCTCGCGAGCCCGCCGCGCGTGACCGAGCGACGACGGGTCCGCTTCGCCTTCGCCGGCGAGCCGGCCGCCGGGACGACGTTCGAGTGCCGCTACGACGGCGGCGCCTACGAGGCATGCGCTTCGCCGATGCACCTGCGGGGACGCCCCGGGCCGCACCGGTTGCGGATCCGCGCCGTCGACACGGGCGGGGGCCACGGGCCGGCGGTGCTGTCGAAGTGGCGGGTGCGACGGCGGTAGCTCCGCCGCGGCGGTGAATCGTCACGCTTCCGTTCCACTATTGTTACATCACCCAGTAGGAGGCGATGTAACATGGCGAGGATGAAGCGACTGCAGATTTCGCTCGAGCCCGAGCTCGACCGGGAGCTCGACCGGGTCGCGGCTGCGGAGGGCGTCTCGAAGGCCGAGGTCGTCCGTCGCTGCCTCCGCAAGCGGATCGGGGCAGCGCCCGCGGACGATCCGTTCGTGGCCCTCGTCGGCTCCTTCTCGGGTCCCGGCGGCAACGCGGCCGAGGATCACGACGACATCCTCTACGGCGGGAGGTGAGCTGGTGATCTTCGTCGACACGTCGTTCCTCTACGCGGCGATCGACAGTCGCGACGAGCGCCACCCCGACGCGGTCGGCGCGCTCGCGGCCGCCGGAGGCCAGGGCCTGCTCACGACCTCCCACGTCGTCGGCGAGAGCTGGACGCTGACCAGGCGGCGCCTCGGCCATCGGGCGGCGGTGAGCCTGCTCGACGCGGTCCGCTCGAGCCGGCTCTACACCATCGCGACCCCGGCGCAGAGGCTCGAGGAACGGGCCTTCGACTGGCTCCGCCGCCACGACGAGCGCGAATACTCGTACGTCGATGCGGTCAGCTTCGTGACGATGGAGGACCGCGGCGTCGACACCGCGCTGGCGTTCGACGCCGACTTCGAGGCCGCGGGATTCAGCACGCTGCGGGGATAGCCGCGGATCGGCGGGGCAGCCGCGCCGCGCGGTCGCTTACCTTCGGAGGGTGAGCCGGACCATCGACCGATCCACCGACCCCATGGCCGAACAGGAGGCGCTGATCGACGCCGGGCCGGCGGGCGGCGATCCGTTCGAGGGCGAGGTGACGATCGAGTTCTTCCGGTTCGTCTCCGAGGACGGGACCTTCGCGGTCTGCGAGGCGACGCTCGCCGACGGCACCGCGATGCCGCTGGTCGGGCCGCTCGGACACCTCGCCGAGGACGAGCGGGCGCTGGTCCGCGGCACCGTCGAGCACCACAGCCGCCACGGCCTGCAGATCACCGTCGCCGAGGCGCAGCCGCTCGACCCGACCGGGGCCGAGGGCGCGCGCCGGTACCTGCGCTCGCTGCCGGGGATCGGCAAGAAGCGGGCCGAGGAGCTCGTCGCCGAGCACGGTGAGGACGTCTTCGACGTGATCGACGGCGACCCCCTCGCGGTCTTCAGCGCGCTCAAGGGGGTCGGGCCCGAGACCGCCGAGCGCGCCGCCGACGAGTGGGTCGAGCGGCGGATGGAGCGGCGCCTCTACACCCTGCTCGCCCCCTACGGGCTCGCCCGCTACGTGACCGAGGTGGTGGCGCTGCACGGATCGGCGGCCGCGGAGCTGGTGCTCGAGGACCCCTACTCGCTGACCCGGATCAGCGGCATCGGCTTCCACAGCGCCGACCGGCTCGCGGTCGACCACGGCGTCGAGCCGGGCTCGCGGTCGCGGACCCGGGCGGCGGCGGTCCACGCCCTGCGCGAGGCCGAGAACCGCGGCCACACCCACCTGCCGAAGTCCGAGCTCGTCGCGACGATGCGCGAGCTCCTCGGCACCGAGCCCTCCCTCCCCCACCTCGAGGGCGACGAGCTGATCGAGATCGAGGACGGGCGCTTCTATCGCGAG
>JAGQUO010000150.1 GCA_020438445.1 Solirubrobacterales bacterium | reverse complement strand
CGGGGCTAGGCGCGCGAGCGGCCGCTGGAAGCGGGCCGCCGCGGCCATTGCCACTCGCAGTCGGGGCGGCGTGACGTGCGGGGGGCCTCCCAAGCGGCACGGGACTCCTTGCGGGTCCGGCGCTTGCTCCCCTCGCATCCGTTCGCCCCGGCGGGAACCTCACGACACTCGAGCCCGTACTGGCCGAGCGTCAGCAGATCGATCGCCAGATCGATGCGGTCGGCGACCCGGTCGATCGCCGCGACGCCGAGTGCGCGCCCGGTCCGGCCGGCGCGCCTGGGTCGTCTCGTTTCGTTCTTGCTGGTCATCGCGGGGCAAGATAGGAATGCCGCCGGACGTACAAATGTTCGTGCAAGCGAAATTGCAGGCGGACCGTCACCTCCCGCGCCGGCCGAAGCTGTGAGCCGCGGGGAGGACCGCGTCCAGGTCGCTCACCTGGCGCCCGGTCTCCTGCGCGGGGGAGGGCTCGATGGTGCGAACGCGTGCGAGGGGCGCGTCGGGCCGTTCGATCCGGTGCACCGCCGAGGCGACGACGTTGACGACCCCCTCCCGGCGCTCCAGGCGCCCCGCCACCGTGATCAGCGATGCCGTCCGCACGGTCAGCCGGTGGCGCTCGTAGACCGGCGGGGTGACGATCACGTTCGCGACCCCCGTCTCGTCCTCGACCAGGAGGAACATGACGCCCTTCGCAGTCGCCGGGCGCTGGCGCGCCACGAGGAGCCCGCCGACGAGGACCTCGCTCCCGTCCCGGACCCGCTCGAGCGCATCGCAGGTGACCGTACCCGGGTCCAGGCCGCCCCGGAGGAGCTCCAGCGGATGCTCCTCGAGGGCGATTCCGTAGGCACCGTAGTCGGCGGTGATCCGCTCCCACGGCGTCTGCTCCGCGAGTGCCGGGGCCTCCGGGATCGGCAGCGGCAGCGAGAGCTGCCCATCGCCCGACCCGCGGGCCACTCCGAGCCGCCAGAGGGGCACCCGGCGACGGTCGCCGTCGCCGCCGAGCCCGCCGCAGGCGCCCGCCCACGCGAGCCGCTCGAGCCCGTCGCGGCTCGCGCCCGACCGCGACGCCAGATCGCCGAGGTGGGCATAACGACCGCCGGCTTCCCGCGCGGCGACGACGGTCTCGGCGTCCCGCTCGGACAGCCCCTTGACGTAGCCGAGCCCGATCCGGACGGCCGGCTCGGGCTCGCTCCCCTCGACGTGGCAGAGCACGTCGCTGAGATTGACGTCGGGGGGCAGGACGTCGATTCCGCGGCGCTGGGCCTCGTGGACGAGTGCATCGGGTGGATAGAAGCCCATCGGCTGCTCGTTCAGCAGCGAGCAGAGGAATTCGGGCCCGTAGTGGACCCGCAGCCAGGTGGACTGATAGGCGAGCAGGCCGAAGGCGGCCGCGTGTGATTTGGGGAAGCCGAACCCGGAGAAGCCGTGGATCTGGGAGAAGACGCGCTCCGCGACCTCGAGGGAGACGCCGCGGGAGACGGCACCGGCGACGAACCGCTCGCGATGGGCCCGCATCGCCTCCTCGGACCGCTTGCGGCTCATCGCCCGCCGCAGTCCCTCGGCCTCGCCCGAGCTGAATCCGGCCAGCGCCATCGCGACCTGGATCACCTGGTCCTGAAAGACGATCGCCCCGAGCGTGTCGGCGAGGATCGGCTCCAGGCAGGGATGCTCGTAGGGAACCCGGAAGCCGGGGTCCTCCCGCAGCCGCTTCTTGCGCTCCAGGTAGGGATGGACGGCGCCGCCCTGGATCGGCCCGGGCCTGACGATCGCGACCTGGACGGTCAGGTCCTCGATGCTCGCGGGCCGGGAGCGCGGCAGCATCTGCATCTGCGCCCGGCTCTCGATCTGGAAGACCCCGGTCGTCTCGGCGGCGCGGATCCGGCGATAGACCTCGGGATCGTCGAGCGGGATCCGCGAGAGGTCGATCCGCTCGCCGCGGACGCGGGCGATCTCGGTGACCGTGCGCTCGACCGCGGACAGCATGCCGAGCCCGAGCAGGTCGATCTTGAGAAAGCCCGCATCGGCGCACGAGTCCTTGTCCCATTGGGCGATCTGTCGCCCCTCCATCGCCGCCGGGACGACCGGGCAGAGGTCGGTCAGGGGCCGGGTCGACAGGATCATCCCCCCGGGGTGCTGGGAGGGATGGCGCGGCAGCCCGTAGGCATCGTCGAGCAGCTTCGCGAGTGCCCGCCGCCGGGGCGAGTCGCCCTCGATCTCCGCCCGCTCGTAATGGCTCGCCGACCTCGCCGCCCGCTCGATCTCACCCGGCGGCAGCCCGAGGACCTTGCCGAAGTCCCGGATCGCGCCCTTGGAGCGATAGGTCGGGAAGGCGGCGACGAGAGCCGAGCGGTCGGAGCCGTAGCGGTCGTGGATCCGCGGGATCAGGCGCTCCCTGATGTCGCGCGGGAAGTCGAGATCGATGTCCGGCGCCTCGGCGATCTCCTCGTTCAGGAAGCGACCGAGGAACAGCCCGGCCCCGACCGGGTCGACATGCGAGAGCCCGGTCAGGTAGCAGACGACCGAGCTCACGCTCGATCCGCGCCCGCGTCCCGGGGGGAGCAACGAGCGCGCGCTGTCGGGGCCCCGGACCTCGACCGCGACTTCGCGGGCGAGCTCGAGGATGTCTCGATGGAGCAGGAAGAAGCCGGAGAGCTTCAGCCCCGCGATCAGGCTGAGCTCCTGCTCGAGCCGTCGCTCGGCCTCGGCCCGCTCGGCCTTGCCGCCGTAGCGCTCGCCGAAGCGCGCGTGACACGCTTCGGCGAGCCTGCGGTCGGCGCTCCCATCCTCGGCGCCCGGATAGCTGTAGCCGAGATCGGTGGTCAGGTCGAAGCGGAGCCGCTCGGCCAGCCGCTCCGTCTCGGCGACCGCGTCCGGATGGTCCCGGAAGCGCGCAGCGGCCCGCTCGGGGGAGATCAGCGCCGCCGATCCGTTGCCGCGGCGCTCCGGCTCGGTCGACTCGAGCGTCCCGCCGAGCCGGACGGCGACGAGTGCGTCCTGCAGCGGCATCCGGGAGCGATCGTGGGCGTGGACGTTGCCGGTGGCGACGCACGGCACGCCGAGCAGCCCTGCGAGCTCGGCGAGGCGCCGATTGCGGATCCGGTCTCCGCGCCACAACGGCATCTGCAGCTCGACCCGGAAGCGATCGGGGCCGAAGGCCGCGAGCAGGGACCGGCCGAGCGACTCGGCGCCCGCGCGATCGCCGCGGGCGATGCGTCCGGCCAGAGCGCCGTCGCGGGCGCAGCCGGACAGGCAGACGAGACCCTCGGCATGACGTTCGACGTCCGCCGTCGTGACGGCGGGCGGGCGGGGGTCGTTCCCGTCCCGTGTCCGCGCGTGGGCGAGGGTCAGCAGCCGGCAGAGGTTCCGGTATCCCTCGGCACCGGCGACCAGGAGCGTGAGATGGAACCCGCCGGGCGGGCAGTTGCCGCGGAATCCGGGAGCGGGAAGGGGAGAGCCCTCGCCGACGACCGTCACTTCCGCTCCGGTGATCGGGCGGACTCCCTGGGAGTGGCAGGCGCAGGCGAACTCCATCGAGCCCCAGATCCCATCGTGGTCGGTCAGTGCCAGCGCCCGATATCCGAGCTCTGCCGCCCGCAGCGCGAGCTCGTCCGGGCTCGACGAGCCGTCGAGGAACGAGAAGGCGGAGTGACAGTGAAGCTCGACGTAGCTCATCGCTGCTCGAACCAGCGGCCCGTCTCGAGGTCCCGGAAGACGACCAGGCAGCGTCCGTCCGCCAGCACCAGCTCGATGTAGTGGCGTCGCAGCGGATCGCCGGTCCACCAGCGGTCCTCGACCAGCCACTGCTCCCTGATCGCCTCGACGCGCTCGGCGCCGACCGCCCCGGGCTCACCGCCTCGCGCCCGGACCGCGATCTCGCGGGGGGAGTAGGGATTCGCGACCCGGCTCATCGGCCCCCCTGCTCGTTGTAGGGCGCGAGCGCCGCCCAGCGCTCCGGGACCCTCGAGTCCGGATCGACGTCGAGGACGCGCAGCACCGAATCGCGGCCCGCGGCTGCGCGGACCTGACGGACCGCTTCGGCCAGCCGCTCGCGCCGGCGCTCGCCCGGGTCCTCGCCGAGGATCGCCTGAGTGCCCGCCGCCGGGGCCATTTCGACGACCCGCAGTGCCAGTGCCGTCGCCGGAGCGCTCAGCGATCCCAGCTTCGCGGCGAGCGCGAGGTGCAGCCGCTCGGCCGAGCCGCTGGCGCTTCTCAACACCGCCGTCGCGCTTCTTTTGCCTCCGCCGGCGAGCATCGACATGTGCCTGCGCGCTCGGCTCGCCCGTCTTCCGCTCTGGGGCGCGCCGGCGCGGAGCTGGCCGAGCGCCTGGGGGGGCCGCTCGAGCCGGGGGCCGA
>JAGQUO010000149.1 GCA_020438445.1 Solirubrobacterales bacterium | reverse complement strand
CGGGGGAGGAGCCCGGAAGATGAGCACGATCCACGCATTCACGACGCCCGCCCGCGGGCACCTGTATCCGCTGGCTCCGATCCTCGCGGAGCTCGCGCGCCGCGGCCATCGGGTCAGGGTCTGGAGCCTCGCCGGCGAGCTCGAGCCGCTGCGGGCGATGGGCATCGAGGCGGAGCCGATGGACCCGCGAATCGAAGAGCTCCAGGTCGACGACTGGAAGGCCAAGGGGGACATGGAGGCGACGGTGCGCGGGTTCCGCTGCTTCCTCGACCGGGCGCCGCACGAGATCGCCGAGATCGGGCGGGCTGTCGCCGCCGAGCGGCCGGACCTCCTGATCACGGACATCAACGCCTACGGGGCCGCGGTGGCGGCGGAGGCGAGCGGGATCCCGTGGGCCTGCTTCTCGCCCTATTTCAGCTGGGCGCCGAGCAACGAGGTGCCGGTGTTCGGCCCCGGGATGAAGCCGATGCGCGGGCGGGTCGGCCGGCTGCGCAACGCGGCGATGTGGAGGCTCGTCGGCTTCGACCTCAACCGCCGCTTCCTCGGCGAGCTCAACGGGCTGCGGCGCGAGGCGGAGGTCCCGGAGCTCGGCTCGATCACCGAGCTCTGGGATCGGCCGCACCGGTTGCTCTACATGACCGTCCGCGAGCTCGAGTACCCGCGGCGGAGCTGGCCCGCGAACTTCCGGTTCGTCGGGCCCGTGGCCTGGGACCCGCCGGCCGATTCGCCGGACTGGCTCGATGCGATCGACGGGCCCCTGGTCCTGCTCACCGCCTCGACCGAGTACCAGGCCGACGAAGAGCTGATCCGCACCGGCCTGAACGCGCTGGCGGAGGAGGAAGTGTTCGTCGTCGCGACCACCGCCGGCAACGATCCGGCGCAGTTCGATGTGCCCGCGAACGCCCGAGTCGAGCGGTTCCTGCCGCACGCCCCGATCCTGGAGCGTGCCGAGGCGGTGATCTGCCACGGCGGCATGGGCATCACCCAGAAGGCGCTCGCCGCCGGCGTTCCGGTCTGCACCGTCGGCTGGGGCCGGGATCAGCTCGAGAGCGGGCGCCGCGTCGAGGCGGCCGGCGCCGGCGTCCTCTTGCCGCGGAAGAAGCTCAGCGCCGATCGCCTCCGGGAGGCACTGGCATCCGCCCGTGACTCTCGAACCGGCGCCGGGCGGATCGCCCGGGCGATGGCGGCGGCCCCCGGGGCCCGCGGGGCTGCGGACGAGCTCGAGGCGATGGCCGTGATCGAGCCGGGCCGGTCGGCCCCGGCGCCGCTCGGAGCGGACGTCTAGGCGACTCCCGCCGCGAGCAGGACCGAGTTGGAGAGGCGCAGGGGCCCTGGGCCTCCGCCCGCCTCCGCCGCCGCCTCGGTGATCGCGTCCCACGCCTCCTCCTGAGCGTCACCCGCGTGCTGTTCGATCATCGCCCGGATCGGCGCGGAGATCGCTCTGACATAGGCGGTGAATCGGGCCGGGGAGTCGAACTCGTAGACGACCTCCCCCTCCTCCACGATCACGTCCGAGAATCCGCCTCCCTCGAGTAGCCCGGCGAGCGCGGTGGGGGTCGGCTTCGAGAGCGGGCCGGGCGCACCGGCCGGGGGCGGTGGAACGCCCAAGCGCCTCATCGTCGTCCGCATCGGGGTCGACAGGAAGGGGACGCGATCCGGCTCGCCCCATGAGCTGATCGCCATTCGCGAGCCCGGCTTCAGGAACTTCCTGATCCGGCCCGCGGCGGCTTCCGCGTCAGGCTCGAAGATGATCCCCCAGCGCGACACCGCCGCGTCGAAGCTCGCGGTCGGGAATTCCAGGCGGGAGGCATCGGCCTCGATGAACTCCACGTTCGCGAGGCCCGCCGCCGCCGCCCGCTCGCGCGCGAAGGCCAGCATCTCGGCGGAGATGTCCGTGGCCACGACCCGCCCCTCGGCGCCGACCCTGCGGGCGGCGGTCAGCGCCGGCTCGCCGTAGCCGGCGGCCACGTCGAGGACCCGGCTCCCGGCCTCGACGCCCGCGAGCTCGACCAGCCGCTCGCTGATGTGCCGGTCGGCGCGGTCGTTGAAGTCGCTCCACTCCGTCCACCCGGCCGCGGCGGAGTCCCAGTTCCGGTGCTGCGCCTCGCGGATGGAAGCCGGGTCGTTCGTACTCGCCATCTCGTCGACCGACGCTAGCCGATCGCGCCGCCCGCTTGACCGTTCGCCGAGTCCGGTCCGGATGCGCCGCCGGTGTCACGAAGCTGATGGGCCGGCGTGAAGAAGTTCCGATAGGCGAGGGATGTTGCGGTCAGGGCAGAGATCGCAACTGCGCCGAGCAGTACGTAGAGGAGGATCAACTGAAGCCGGACGGCGTCGGTCGGATCGGCCCCGGCCAGGAGCATGCCGACCATCGTGCCGGGAAAGAAGATGAGGCCGGTGGTCTTCGTCGAGTCGACGAGCGTGATCGTTCCGGAGCGGAGCGCCCGGCGGACACTCGGGGCGGCGGCCACCCGGGACGTCGCCCCGAGGGCCAGGGTCGCTTCGACCCTTGCGGCGTCGGAGTGCATCTCGTCGCCGAGGCGATTGAGCGCGACCGCGGAGGCCGTCATCGCGTTCCCGATGACCATTCCCCCGACCGGCACGAGGTAGCGCGGGGTGGCCGGGAAGATCCCCAGGGCGAGCACGAGCCCCAGGGTCGCGACGGCGGAGAGCGCGAGGGCGATGATGAGCGGGCGGAGGGCGTCTGGAACCTCTCGAGCCCGGGTCCGGGCGGTGAAGGCTCCGAAGACGACCATCACGGACAGCAGAACCACGACGAGCAGCAGGGTGTCCTGATCGAAGATCGCCGTGATCACGAAGCCGATCGCCGTGAGCTGAACGAAGCTCCTGACCACCGCAATCACGATGTCGGATTCCAGACCCGCCCCTCGCCAGCGCGAGATCCCGACCGCGACTGCGACGAGTGCCAGCGCCGCGGCGACTTCACCCATGGTGATGTCGATGGTCGTGCTCAGGCCAGCACCTCCGCGATCGTCCCCTGACCGACCAGACGGCCCCGTTCGATCTTCGCGACCCAGTCGGCGAGTCGACTCGCCTGGGCGATGTCGTGGGTCACGACGACGATCGACGCGCCGATCCGGTGGTGCAGGTCCAGGATCGTGGCCTCGATCGAATCGCGAGCGCGCTCGTCGAGAGCGGAAGTGGGCTCGTCGAGCAGCAGTACGCGGGGCTCGCTCGCGAGCGCCCGCGCGATCATCACGCGCTGCTGCTCGCCGACGGACAGGCGGGCTACGTCCCGCGTCGCGAAGGAGGCATCGAGGCCGCCGACCTCGAGCAGGTGTGCGACGTCGGGCTCGCGGCCGCCGATCTCCGCAGCGAATCGCAGATTCCCGGCGACGGTGCCGTCGAGCAGAGCCGGAAGCTGGGGCACGAGAGCGACCTCTCGCCGCAGCCGAAGCGGATCGAGCTCGCGTGCGTCGGTGCCTCGGTAGCGCACCGTTCCGCTGTCGGGATCGGAGAGACGGTCGAGGAGTCGCAGCAGCGTCGACTTGCCCGAGCCCGATGGACCGACGATGGCATTGAGGCCGTCCGGCAGCCGGACCGAGAGATCGGTCAGGACCGGCTTTCCTCCGCGCCGCAGCGACACCCGTTCAAGCTCGAACAGCACGCGACGGATTGTCGCCGGAGACGGCTCGCTTCGCCTCCCTGCCGCCGGTCGTAGCCGACGGGACTTCCGGCTTTCATCGGACTCTCATCGAGCCCTGCGTCAATGTCGCGTGGATGCAAACGACAGAGGGCCCACGGGACGGCCGAGCCTGATCGAGGGCCCAGCGAAGGAGACATTGACATGAGCCGAGCAGGAACGATCGGTGTGAGCCTGGCCGCCGCCGCAGCACTCTTCATCGCAGGCTGCGGCGACGAGGAGTCCGGCGGCGCAACGTCAGCCCTTCCCCAGGGGGCGGAATCGGCCAGCGTCGACCCGACCGATTTCACGACGTCCATCGACAACCCCTACTGGCCGATGAGCCCAGGGAGCCGGTGGCGGTACGTCGAGACCGACAGCGAGGGAGCGAGGCAGCGGATCGAGGTCACGGTGCTCGATCGGACGAAGCGGATCGCCGATGGCGTCGAGGCGCGAATCGTCCACGACCTCGTGACCGCGGGCGGCGAGCCGGTCGAGGACACCTACGACTGGTACGCCCAGGACGCCGAGGGGAACATCTGGTACCTGGGAGAGGACACGAAGGAGTTCGAGAACGGCAAGGTCGTGTCGACGGCCGGATCGTGGGAGGCCGGCGTCGACGGCGCGCAGCCCGGGATCGCGCTTCCCGCCGATCCGGAGCCGGGCCTCGCCTATCGCCAGGAGTACTACGCCGGCGAGGCCGAGGACCGCGGCGAGGTGGTGGCGCTCGACGAGAGCGTGACGGTGCCGGCGGGCAGCTTCACGGGCTGCGTCAAGATCAAGGAGA
>JAGQUO010000148.1 GCA_020438445.1 Solirubrobacterales bacterium | reverse complement strand
CCCGCTCGTCGGCGACGACGTCTACGACGGGCTGCTCGACGAGCTGCGGGCGATCGAGATCGAGCGACCGGACCTGAGGACGCCCGACTCGCCGACCCAGCGGGTCGGGGGCAAGCCGGTCGAGGGCTTCGAACAGTACGAGTACCTCGAGCCGATGCTGTCGCTCGGGAACGCCCGCAGCGCCGAGGAGCTCGAAGCCTGGGAGGTGCGGATCCGCAACCTCCTGAAGCGCTTCGACATCGAAGCGGGGGAGATCACCTACGTGACCGAGCCGAAGATCGATGGCCTGGCGATCTCGCTGACCTACGAGGACGGGGTCTTCGTCCGGGGCACGACCCGCGGCGACGGGAGGATCGGCGAGGACGTGAGCCACAACCTGAGGACCATCCGCTCGATCCCGCTGCGGATTCCCCGCGCGCCGGAGCTGATCGAGGTGCGCGGCGAGATCTACTTCCCGCGTTCCGGGTTCGAGCAGCTCAACGCCGAGCGCGCCGAGGCGGGACTGCCGACCTTCGCGAACCCCCGGAACGCCGCCGCGGGCACGATCCGTCAGCACGATCCGGCGCTGGCCGCCGAGCGCCCCCTGCAGATCTGGACCTACGGGATCGGCTACCGGCGCGGCGTCGAGCACGGCACCCACAGCGAGGAGCTCGACTGGCTCCGCGACCGCGGGTTCCGCGTCAACGACCGGATCGCGGTCCACCGGAGCGACGCGGAGGTGGTCGAGCGCTGCCGCTGGTGGGAGCAGGAGCGGGAGGGACTCGACTACGAGATCGACGGCGCCGTCGTCAAGGTCGACGATCGCGGTCTCTGGCGCGAGCTCGGTGTCGTCGGTCGCGAGCCGCGCTACGCCATCGCGTGGAAGTTCCCGCCGATGACGGCGACCACGATGCTGAAGGACATCGTCTGGAACGTCGGGCGGACCGGGCATCTCGTTCCGTTCGCGATGCTCGAGCCCACCCACGTGAGCGGCGTCACGGTCAGCACCGCGACCTTGCACAACGAGGAGGACCTCGCTCGCAAGGACGTCAGAGTCGGCGACGAGGTGATCATCACCCGCGCCGGCGACGTGATCCCGCAGGTCGTCGCCCCGCTGATCCAGCGCCGCGAGGGCAGGCGCCTGCGCCGTGCCAGGCCGCCGAAGCGCTGCCCGGCGTGCGGGACCCCGACGGAGAAGCCGGAGGGCGTGTGGACGATCTGCCCGAACCGGAAGGGCTGCCCCGGTCAGGTCTTCCAGCACGTCAAGCACTTCGTCCACCGCGGTGCGATGGACATAGACGGGCTCGGCGAGAAGCAGGTGAAGCGGTTCCTCGACGACGGGCTGATCGAGGATGCCGCCGGCATCTACGAGCTGTCGGCGGAGCAGCTCACCGGCCTGGAGGGGTTCGGAGAGGTCTCCGCCGCGAACCTGCTCGCGGCGATCGAGGCGTCGAAGCGGATGCCGTTCGCCCGCGTGCTCTTCGCGCTCGGTCTCGACGGAGTCGGATCGGTGACCGCGGAAGCGCTCGCAAGTCACTTCGGCTCGGTCGACGAGCTCCTCGGGGCGGGGGAGGAGCGAATCCAGGACGTCGACGGCGTCGGGCCGATACTCGCCGAGTCGATCGTCGAGCAGCTCGCCGACGAGAACACGCTGCGGCTGATCGCGGACCTGCGTCGCCATGGCCTCCGGTTCGAGCTCGACGAGGCCGAGCGCCGGGCCGGGGACGGCCCCTTGAAGGACCGGACCTTCGTCCTCACGGGGACTCTGCCGGACCTGAGCCGGGAGCAGGCGACCGAGCTGATCAAGGCTGCGGGCGGCAAGGTGACCGGCTCCGTCTCGAAGAAGACCGACTTCGTCGTCGCCGGCGACAGCCCCGGGTCGAAGCTGGAGAAGGCCGAGAAGCTCGGGGTCGAGGTGATCGACGAGGCCGGGTTGCGGGCGCTCGCCGGGTAGGGGCGACGCCGCCTCGCCGGCGATCCCCTCTCCGGGTCAGCGCAGGCGGGCGATCTGAGCGACCATCGCGTCCTGGACGTCGTGAGCCGCGCTCGTACTCGGGACGCCGTTCATCAGCAGCGAGAAGGCGACCAGTCCGTCCTTGGTCCGGCAGTAGCCGGAGAGGTTGGAGACGCCGGTCAGGGTGCCCGTCTTGCCGCGGCAGCGGCCGGCGGCGGGCGAGCCCTCCATCCGGTTGGCGAGCGTCCCGTCCTTGCCGGCGATCGACAGGGACTTGAAGAGCGGCTTGGCGAGCTCGTCGTCGCGCTGGGCGGCGACGAGCAGGCGGACGACGTTTCGCGGCGACGCTTTGTTCCCGGAGGTCAGTCCCGATCCGTCACGAGCCTTGACCTTCGATCCGGCGCTGCGTGCGAACCGCTCGACGGCCTTGACGCCGCCGTTCGTCGTGCCCTTCCGGCCCGGAGTCGCCCACAGCCGCTTGAGCAGCATCTCGGCGTAGAAGTTGATCGAGTCCTTGTTGGTCGCCCGGACGAGCGTCGCCAGCTTCGGCGATTCGTACTCGGCGATCGCGTCGGCCTTTCGCAGCTTCGCCGGGATCCTGTCGACCTTGACCTTCCCGCCGACGCGGACACCGGCGTCGCGAAGACCGGAGCGGAAGGCCCGCGCCGCCTCCTTGGCGGGGTCGCCGTCGTAGGTCGACCCGTTGTAGACGAGGCCGCTCAGCGGCGCGATGTACGGGCTCGGCCCCCAGTTCGAGTCGGGGACGCCTCGCCGCCGGTCGAAGACGCTGTCGTCGCCGATCACGCGCCCGGAGACCCGCCGGATGCCGGCCTTGCGGACCTGCTCGGCGAGATCGGCGACGCCGCCGCCGCCGAACGACGGGTCGCCGCCGCCGATCAGATAGATGTCGCCCTTGAGCTTGCCCTTGGCGGCGACCCTGCCCCTGATCTTGACCCGGGTCTCGATCCGGCCCTTCGGCCCGAGCCGATGGAGGGCGGTGATCGTCGTGAACAGCTTCTCGTTCGAAGCGAGCTTGCGGGTGTGCCCGGCGTTGCGATCGAAGACCGGGCCGCCGGCCTTGCCGCCGATCCTGGTCACGTAGAAGCCGCTCGAGCCCGGCGCCCTGCGGGCGAGCTGGTTCAGCTTCCGCTTCAGCTTGCCGCGGCTGATCGCCCTGCTGGAATGCTCCGCCACCGGGCCGCCGCGGAAGGCGACGTCCGGCCCCGGAAGCGCCTGTCCGGTGGCGGCAGGCTCCGCCGTAGCCGCCGCCGGGAGGGCGAGGATCAGGAGCGCGACCGCGGCGCAGAGGAGCGTCGTGTGCTGGGTGCGTGACTGCATCCGGGGCGCGAGTGTAGTGGTGCTGGCGACCGGCATCCGCGGGTTCCCCGGAGGCCGGAAGGAGGAATCCGGAGACCGATACGGGGTGGCTACGGGTCCGCTCCGGGGGATGCCGCTGCCATAATGGGGCGGCCGATGAGCGAGGTAGTCCAGCTCGACCCGGCGAGCCGTGCGAAGAAGTCGCGCGGCCGCCGTCGGAGCAGATCGAAGACGGCACTCGTTCTGGGTGGCGGTGGGTTCACCGGTGCCGTCTACGAGATCGGGGCGCTGCGCGCCTTCGACCTGCTTGCCGTGAACCGCACGGTCAACGACTTCGACGTCTACGTCGGCACGAGCGCCGGCTCGTTCGTCGGCAGCGCGGTCGCCAACGGCGTCACGCCCGAGGAGATGATGCGGGTGCTCAACAAGCACCTGCCGTCGCCGCTGCGGGACATGGACCTCGGGATGCTCCTGCGCCCCAACTACAAGGGTTTCGCCGTCGCCGGGATGAAGCTGCCGTTCCGGCTCGCCGGCATCACCCGGGACCTCGCCAGGACCCTCGCCGAGACCTCGGTGATGGACGTCGCGACCGGGCTGGCGGCGGGCCTGCCGAAGGGCCTCTACACGGGCGCCGGCATCGAGAGCTACGTGGCCGAGATGCTCGCCGACCCGGACCGCACCGACGACTTCCGGATGCTCGACACCGAGCTCTACCTGTGCGCGACGGAGATCGACACGACCGAGCGGATCGTCCTCGGCGACGGCGAGTGGCGCGACGTGCCGATCTCGCGCGCGGTCGCTGCATCGACCGCGCTGCCGCTCGTCTACGAGCCGGTCGAGATCAAGGGCCGCGAGATGATGGACGGCGGGATCCGCTCGACCACCAACATCGACATCGCGGTCGACAAGGGCGCGAAGTTCATCGTCGTCGTCAACCCGATCGTCCCCTTCGTCAACGACTTCAACAAGCGCGTGCCGACCATCTTCGGCAGCCGCGTCCGCCGAGTCTCCGACATGGGCTTCGTCGCGCTCGCCAACCAGGCCTTCCGGATGATCGCCCACGACCGCCTCCACCGCGCCGTCGAGGAGTGGTCGGTCAAGTACCCGGGGGTCGACATCATCCTGATCGAGCCCGAGTTCGGCGACGAGCTCATGTTCGCGACCTCGATCATGGACTACAAGGCGCGCCTGCAGATCGCCAAGCACGGCTTCGAGTCGGTCACCCTGCGCCTCGCCCGCGACTACGACCGCTATCGCGAGGTCGCCGAACGCCACGGGATCCAGATCTCCGCCCGACGGATCCGCCACGTCCTCGACCAGGTCGAGCGAGAGAAGGACCAGACCCCGGCCTG
>JAGQUO010000013.1 GCA_020438445.1 Solirubrobacterales bacterium | reverse complement strand
TCCCGCTCCTCGAAGTCCGAGTCGCCCCCGCGGCCCATCGAGTGGACGAGGTAGTAGGCGGTGTCAACGCCCTCGAGGGCGGAGTCGAGGCTCGGGCGCTCGAGGACGTCGCCGCGGACCACCTCACAACCCTCGAGCCTGCCCCCGGCCCTGCCGGGATCACGGGCGAGGCAGCGGACCTCCCGTTCGTCGGCGAGGAGCCGGTCCGCGAGCAGCCCGCCGATGTATCCGGTCGCACCGGCGATCAGTTGCATCGATCACCGGCTACCCGTACAGGCCGCCGGTAACCTCGCGCAGCTTGCCGCCGTCGTGGCGGCCGCTGATCCTCCGAACCGTCCCGGAGCGGGATCGCATCACCAGCGACTCGGTGGTCGCGTGGCCGGCGCCGTGGTAGCGCACCCCCTGCAGCAGGTCGCCGTCGGTGACGCCGCTCGCGGCGAAGAAGGCGTCGTTGCCGCCGACGAGGTCGTCCACCCCGAGTACGCGCTCGATGTCGTAGCCCGCGTCGAGGGCAGCCCGGCGCTCGTCCTCGTCGCGGGGCCAGAGCCGGCCCAGCATCTGGCCGCCGAGGCACTTGATCGCGGCGGCCGAGATCACGCCCTCCGGCGTGCCGCCGATGCCCCAGAGGAGGTCGACGCCCGTCCCCTCCATGACCGCGAGCAGCGCTGCGGAGACGTCGCCGTCGGTGATGAAGCGGATGCGGCTGCCCGCCTCGCGGATCTGGCGCACTCCCTCGGCGTGGCGCTCGCGGTCGAGGATGACCGTCGTGATCTCGGTCGGGCTGACGCCGCGGCGCTCGGCGACGCGCTTGACGACCTCGCCGACGGGCTGCTCGAGGCTGAGGCAGTCGGCGACCTGCGGCCCACCGGCGAGCTTCTCCATGTAGACGCACGGCCCGGGATCGAACATCGAGCCCCGCTCCGAGAGGGCGATCACGGCGAGCGAACCGGGTCGGCCCTGGGCGCAGAGACGGGTGCCCTCGAGCGGGTCGACCGCGATGTCGACGCGGGGCGGGCTGCCGTCGCCGATCTCCTCGCCGTTGAAGAGCATCGGTGCCTCGTCCTTCTCGCCCTCGCCGATGACGACGATCCCGTCCATCGGGACGGTGTTGATGAGAAGTCGCATGGCGTCGACGGCGGCGCCGTCGGCGGCCTCCTTGTCGCCGCGGCCGACCCAGCGCGCCGCGGCCAGGGCCGCGGCCTCGGTGACGCGGACGAGCTCGAGCGCCAGGTTGCGGTCCGGGGTCGAGCCCGGGCGGTTGTCGTGGGAGATCACACCCATCGGTTTCCTCAGCCTCTCAGACGGTTCCGGGCGCCTTGCGGGGCGCGCTCTTGTTGACTTCCATCGCCCGCCCGATTCCGGCGACGGCGATGCCCAGCGCCGACAGCAGCGCGAGGTAGTAGCCGATCTCCTTGGTGATGCCGATCTCCTGGTTGCCGGAGCCGGGCGGATCGATGATCCCGTTGTAGGCGATCAGCACGAACGCGGTGAAGCCGACGACCATCGTCATCTCGCCGGGAGGCCAGGACAGCTTGTTGCCGCGGACGACGATCCAGGCCAGGATCCACGGGGCCGCCGCGGCGGCGAGCAGCAGCCAGCGGAGGATCGGGAACGTCTCAAAGCCCGTGCAGCTGAACTCATCGGGCCCGCAGAGGAACCCGTCCCCGTCAGGGGTCGCCCGCGACGGGGTGTCGTCCGAGAGCCCGAACCACGGCAGGAACAGCACCGAGATCACGAGCAGGGCCGAGGCGGCGAGACCCAGCCATTCGGAGCGCGAGAGCTTCGAGAAGTCCATCCGCAGGCGAGCCTATCCGACGCTCGCCGCCGATGGACCCATCGCGGGGCGACGCCGGCGGGCCCGGCATCGCCGCCGGACCCGCCGCCTGCGCCGCGAGAGCGGGCTACTCGGTGTAGCCGGACTCCTGCAGGTATTCGGCTGCGACGTCCTCGGGCTTCTGCTTGTCGACGTCGACGCGGGCGTTGAGCTCCTGCATCACCTCGAGGCTCAGGCCCTCCTGGACCTTCTCGATCGTGTCCTGGTAGTCGGGCCCGGCATCCTGGGCGACCTTCTCGTCGGAGATGAAGATCACGTTGCCGGCGGGCAGCACGCCCTTGTCGTCCTCGAGCAGCGTGTACTTGTCGCTGTCGACGAACAGCTGGGCGTCGCTGGTGAACAGGATCGACAGATCGGCATCGCCCTTGTCGAGGACCTCGTAGCGCAGGCCGATGTCGACCGGCGTGAACTTGCCGAAGTCGAGCCCGTAGTACTGCTCGAGGCCCGCGAGGCAGTCGATGCGCTGGCGGCATTCGGGTGAGCCCGCCAACGTCAGGTCCTGAGACTTGCCCTCGAGATCGGAGATCGAGGTGACGCCGAGGTCGTCGGCCGTGGACTGCAGCAGCCCGACGGCGTTGGCATCGGCGAACGGCGTCGGATCGAACGCGACGAGCCCGAGGTCGGCGAACTGCTGCTGGGTCTGGTCGACCGCCTCCTGGGCGTCGCCCGGCACGTCCTCCGGAGGCGTGTCGAAGAACGAGGTCAGAGCCGTCGAGGTGTACTCGGGATAGCCGCTGATCTCGCCGTTCTCGAGCGCCTTCAGGGCAACCTGCTCGGAGCCGAGGTTGAGGTCGGTCGAGACGTCGTATCCGGCCGCCTCGAGCGCCTGGGCGTAGATCTCCCCGAGGATGAACTGCTCGGTGAAGTTCTTCGAGCCGATCGTCAGCTTCACGCCGTTGTTGTCGGGGTTCTCCTGGATCAGGTTGTCGCCGCTCGCCGTCGACGAGTCGGCCTCGGTGGACGTCCCGTCGTCGGAACCGCACGCAGCGAGCGCGACGGCCGCGACGAGCAGGCTCAGCAGAGTGAGGACCCCCCGCAGGCGGGTCTTGGTGGACATTTGGACTCGGTGCCTCCCTGTTGTTCGACCGCGGCCCCTCCGCGGCTCTGGGCGATCCTACGCACTTACCCGGGCGGCCGCGCGCTGAAGCACCAGGCCGCGCGGGGTCAGCGTCTTCTGCACGGCAGCCAGGATCAGCTCGAACGCGAGCGCGAGCAGGGCGACGACGATGGCGCCGGCGATCACGCCCTCGGTCCCGTAGGTGGCCTGACCGAGGATCAGATCGCCCAACGTCTTGACGCCGGCGATCGAGCCGATCGTCGACGTCGCGATGATGTTCACGGAGGCGGTGCGGACGCCGCCCATGATCGTCGGTACCGCGAGCGGAAGCTCCACCCGGCGGATCACCTCGAGCTCGGTCATGCCCATCCCGCGGGCCGCGTCGACGGCGCCGCGGTCGACCTGGCGCATCCCGACGAAGGCGTTGGTGAGGATCGGCGGGATGCCGAGGATCGTGACCGCGATCGTCACGTTGAGCACGCCGGTGCCGATGAACGCGACCATCAGCGCGATCAGGGCCAGCTCCGGGATCGCCCGCCCGGCGTTGCCGATCGCGACGGCGGCGAACTCGCCGACGCCGCGATGCCCGAGCCAGACGCCGAGCGGCAGGGCGATCGCCGTCGCCAGGACCAGGGCGAGGATGCTGACGGCCATCTGAGTGGCGAGCAGATCCCAGATCTGCGACAGCCCGCCGATGGGCTCGCCGGCCTGCACGGACTCGCGCTGGCTGAAGATGAAGTCGATGGCGCCGCCGAAGGAGCCGAGGAACGCGGGAATCGCCAGGACGGCGCTCACAGGGCCCTCGCCCTCCGCCACGGCGCGGCGAAGCGCTGGACCAGGATCAGGAGGCCGTCGAAGGCGATCGCAAGGCTGACCGCGAGCAGGCTGCCGAAGACGATGTTCGTCTTGAAGACGCCGCGCTGGACGCCCTCGTTGTAGAGGATCTCGCCGAGGCCGCCGGCACCGGCGAAGATCGCCAGCGTGGCGATGGCGACGGTCGACACGGTCGCGATCCGGACGCCGGCGATGATCTCCGGCAGCGCGAGCGGCAGCTCGACCTTCCACAGCAGCTGCCGCTTGGTCATCCCCATGCCGGTGCCCGAGTCGAGCGCCGAGCGCGGAATGTTCGCCAGGCCCGAGTTCGCGTTGCGGTAGATGATCTGGAGGTTGTAGAGCGAGAGCGCGATGATCGCCGTCTCGGTGCCGCGCCCGGTTATCGGCAGCAGCAGCAGGAAGAGCGCGATGCTCGGGATCGTGTAGAGGACGCCCGTGGTCCCGATGAACACCGGGATCAGCCAGCGCCTGCCGTGCGAGAGGACCGCCAGGACCATCGCCACCAGGAATCCGGCGAGCACCGACGCGAGGACGAGGACGAGGTGCTCGAGGACCGGCGAGACGTAGTCGTCGATGTTGTCGATGACGTAGCTCGGGCAGAACGCCTCGTTCTTGCCCTGGCAGGTCGTCGCTCCCGAACCCGCTTCGCGGATCTGCACCTGGGCGAGGAGCGTGGTGAGGGTCGCGAGCATCGGCTCAATCGTGCGGGCGCGCCGTCGCCGGGTGCTCCTCGACCTTCGCCTGATCGGAGGCGAGGAAGTCCGAGATCACGTCGAGCGAGAGGACTCCGACGGCCGCCCCGGACGCGTCGACCACCGGCGCGTAGTGGGTCTGGGACTGCAGCAGGTCGGAGAGGGCGTCGCGGAGGACGTCGTCGCGGTCGAGGACCGGGTCGGGCGAGCTGTCGGGGCGGTGCGGGACGGTCGCGGCCGCGAGATCGCGATCGGACAGCCACCCGATCGGCCGCCGATCGGAGTCGACGAGGAGGGCCCAGGGGACCTCGGCGCCGGCGAGCTTCGCCCTCACCTCGGCCGTGTCCTGGCCGGCGAAGGCGAGCGGCGCCTCCCAGAGGTCGATGTCGGAGACCCGCATCAGCGCCAGTCGCTTCAAGGCGCGATCGGCGCCGACGAAGTCCTCGACGAAGTCGTCGGCGGGATCCATCAGGAGCTCGGCCGGCGTCGCGAACTGGGCCAGGCGCCCGCCCTCGCGCAGGACGGCGATCCGGTCCCCCATCTTGATCGCCTCGTCGATGTCGTGGGTGACGAAGAGGATCGTCTTGCGGATCTCCGCCTGCAGCCGCAGGAACTCGTTCTGCAGGCGCTCGCGGTTGATCGGGTCGATCGCGCCGAAGGGCTCGTCCATCAGCATCACCGGCGGATCGGCCGCGAGCGCGCGGGCGACGCCGACCCGCTGCTGCTGGCCGCCGGAGAGCTGGGCCGGGTAGCGATCCGCGACATCGGCCGGAAGCGAGATCAGCTCGAGGAGCTCGCGGACGCGCGCGCGCGTCCGCTCCCGGTCCCAGCCGATCAGTGCCGGCACCGTGGCGATGTTCTGAGCGATCGTGCGGTGGGGGAACAGCCCGATCTGCTGGATCACGTACCCGATCTCACGCCGGAGCTGCGCCGGCGAGCGCTCGGTGACCGACGTGCCCCCGACCTCGATGTCGCCCGACGTGATCTCGACCGTTCGGTTGACCATCCGCATCGCGGTCGTCTTCCCGCAACCGGAAGGGCCGACTAGGACGCAGATCTCGCCCGCGGGCACGTCGAGGCTGAGGTGCTCGACGGCATCGGCCTCGGCACCGCGATAGCGCTTGGTGACGTCGCGGAATACGACCGACGCCGCCGCGTGCTCGCTTCCCCCCGCTGCCGACTCCTGCCCGGTCAAAGCGGAACGACTCTATACCGCGCGGGCCAGGCTGAGGGCGTAGAGGCCCTCGTCGTCGGTCCACCAGTCGGTCAGCTCGAGGCCCGCGTCGGCGTAGCTGGACTCGATCCGATCGCGGGTGAACTTGGTCGAGATCTCGGTTCGCATCTCCTCGTTCCGCGCGAAGTGGGTCCGCATGTCGAGGGCGCGGATGTCCACGAACTGCTCCGCCCGGGCGCGGAGGCGGATGTCGATCCACTCGTTGTCCTCGTCCCAGAACGCGACGTGCTCGAATGCGTCCGGGTCGAAGTCCGCGTCGAGCTCGCGGTTGAGCACGTTGAGGACGTTCTTGTTGAACTCGGCGGTCACGCCCGCGGCATCGTCGTAGGCCGCCTCGAGCCGCGCCCGGTCCTTGACCAGGTCGGTGCCGAGCAGGAACCGGTCACCGGGATACATCAGCGTCGCGATCCGGGCCAGGAACGACCGCCGCGGAGCGGGCCTGAAGTTGCCGATCGTCCCGCCGAGGAAAGCGATCAGCGCGCCCTCGGGCCTCGGGATCCGCTCGAGGTGGGTCTCGTAGTCGCAGATGATCCCCTCGACGGCGATGCCCGGGTACTCGTCGGTGAGCTCGGAGGCGACCCGCCTCGTGATCCCCTCGGAGATGTCGACCGGCACGAATCGCTCGAGCGTCCCGGCGTCGCGCATCGCATCGAGCAGGACCCGGCTCTTGGTCGCGGCCCCCGACCCGAGCTCGATCAGGGTGCGCGGCGCGGCGGCGACGATGTCGGAGGCGCGGCTCTGGAGGATCTCGCGCTCGCACCGGGTCGGGTAGTACTCGGGCTGCTCGGTGATCCGCTCGAAGAGCTCCGATCCGCGCTCGTCGTAGAAGTACTTCGGCGGCAGCTCCTTGAACGGGCTCGACAGGCCCTCGCGGACGACCTCCGCGATGCCGGCGAGCACCCCTCCGTCGGGCAGGTCGACCTCGATCTCGATGCTCCCGTCGGCCATCACGCGTCCTCCGCACAGCGGATGCCCGCGAAGATCTGCCGCCGCTCGGGCAGGTCCCAGTTCCGGAAGCTCACCCTGGTCACGTTCCTCCTCGTTGCCCAGGAACCGCCGCGGAGAATCGGATACCCGCGTCCGAAGAAGACCTCCGAGTACTCGCGATAGGGGAATGCCTCGAAGCCGGGGTACCCCCGCAGCTCCGAATCGGTCCACTCCCAGACGTCGCCGAGCATCGCGAGCGCACCACAGGCGGAGGCGTCCCCCGGGGCCGGCCGCCGGGTCCCGAATGCCGCGTGATCGAGGTTTGCCCGCGCGGGGTCGGACCCGGCTGCGGCAACCTCCCACTCCGCCTCGGTCGGCAGGCGCTTTCCGGCCCAGGCCGCGTAGGCGCTCGCCTGGGCATGATCGACGTGGACGACCGGCGCCTCCGGGTCGAGCTCGGCGCGGCGACCGAAGCGACCGTCGAGCCATCCGTCACCGTCTCGCACCCAGAAGAGCGGCGGATCGGAGCCGGTCTCCGCCACGAAGGCGGCGAAGGAGGCGTTCGTGGCCGGGAGGCGGTCGATCCGGAACGGCTCGAGCTCGACGGCGTGGCGGGGACGCTCGTTGTCGTAGGCGAACCCGTCCGGACGGGCGCCGATCTCGTGAGTACCGCCGTCGACGGCGACGGCCTCGGGACCGTCCCCGGGCGGGGCGGCGGGAGGCGGCGACTCGAGTGGCGGGCGGTAGGCGGGAACCATCTGCAACAGCTGCAGCATCGTCTCGTTGTGCTGGTGCTCGTGGGCGATCAGCATCTCGTAGAGGAAGCCGTCGCGGAGCTCGGGCACGGACGGATCGTCGAGGTCGGCATCGTCGAGGACGTCGAGGGTGCGCTCGCGCACCTCGCTCATGTAGCCGCGCAGCTCCTCGCCACGGAGGATCGGAAGCTCGTTCCGTCCGGCGCGCGGATTCTCGATCGCGTCGTAGAGCCGGCCGAGATCCCCGCGGAGGGGCTCGCGGCCGCCGGCGCGCTGGACGAGCCAGAGTTCCTCGAAGTTGGCGATGTGGCCGAGATCCCAGGCGAGCGGGCTCAAGAGCGGCGAGTAGACCGTGTTGAGCTGCTCGTCGCTGAGCTGCTCGACGAGGAGGAGCGTCCGCATCCGCGCCTCGGCGAGCCGGTCCGCGATCTCCGTCCTATCGGTTGCCTGCACCGGCGCCGCGATCGGGTCAGCTTAGCCGGGCCCGCCGACCGGCTCGGACCGGTCAGGTGCCCATCGCCTCCGGACGGCTCCACACCTCCTTGAGCCACGGTGGTGCGACGTCGAAGCGGGCGCGCGTCGATCGGGCGATCGGCTCGGCCGGGATCAGGACGAGATCGCCGGCGCGGATCGCGCGGCTGTCGCCGATCGCGGGAGCGGTGGTTCCCGCGTGGCTGCCGGCGGCGACGTGGAGGGCGCCGCTCCACGGCTCCCAGGCCGGACGCGGCTGCAGGCCGGTGTCGCTGCCGATGCTGGCGAGACCCCCGCGGGCTCCGTTGTAGCCGTGGTGCGAGCTGGCCCGGGCGAGCACGCGCCCGCCCGGGCCGATCCGGACCTGCAGCGACTCCCAGTCGTCGCGATGGAATCCCCCGACCCGGCCGAGTCCGTGAGTGAGGCTCTCCGGGTAGTAGAGCCAGTACTGGAGATAGACGGAGCCGCGCGCTCCGGCGCAGTCGTACCCGGCGGCCCTCGCGCGAGCCCGGTCGCGGCAGTCGACGACGTGGGTGAAGGCGACCGGGCGAAGCCCGGTCTGGGTCGCCTCGATGCGGCCGGCGTCGATCGTGTCGGCGCAGGCACGCGAGCGGCAGCGGCGGAAATCGACCGGGAGCGAGACGAAGTCGTCAGGCTCGAAGAACACCGACGGCGCGTGCTCGGCGAGAAGCGCCGCGACCTCCTCCGGGTAGGCGGCGGCCGGCGACTGCGCGCTCCCTTCGCAGCGTCCGACCGCACAGACGAGGGCATCCGCCACGGCCCGGGCGAGGCCGGAGCCGGGTGGACGGGCTCCGGCGAGGACGAGGACCACGGCGAACGCGGCCGCGGCCAGAAGGACGAGGCCCGCGTATTCGGCGGTCGTCTGACCGCTCTCGCACCCGACCCTCGAGGACCGCATCGCCATGCCCCGAAGCTAGGACGCCCCGCCTCACGGGTGGGACCTTCTCTGTGCCGAAAGGCGCTAGGGTCGGCAAGGAATGAACGACCGGCAGCATCGAGCGGCTCCACTGCCCGGGCAGAAGCCGGGCAGGGAGCGGAGCTGGCGGTTCTACCTGGCGATCGCGATCGGAATCGTCGCGCTCGTCTTCATCATCCAGAACTCGCAGAAGGTCGAAGTCGACTTCATCGTCGCCACGACCTCGACGCCGCTCTTCTTCATCCTCCTGATCACCTTCCTCGCGGGCTTTCTCGCCGGCTGGCTGTGGCCGCACGTGCGACGCGACCGCAAGCGCGAGCAGAAGCGGGACTGAGTCGCCGGTTCAGGCCGCCCGGGCGGCGGTGCCGGCGTAGTGGGAGAGCAGCCGGCGGTCGGCCTGCGGAGTGAAGCGGGCTCCGACCATCGCGGCGGTGGCGCAGATCTGCTCGCGCCGGTAGGGCGACCAGACGCGCCCGGACCCGCCGACGGCGTCGACCGCGGGGATCACGAACCGCCTGCCCTCACCGAACCTGAACTCGCTGACGACGAGCCACAACGGGCCCCCGCTCCGGTCCTGTCGGATCCACTCGACCCGGCCGATCATCGAGCCGTGGACGTCGTCGACCCGCCAGCCGACCCAGCTCTCGACCTCGGCCATCTCCGGGCACCGCTTGCTTCCCAGCGTCATCCGGCCCTGCGCATGCGATTCCATGGCGCTGAATCTACGCCGCCGACCGGCGGCTGACGGGCGCCTCAGAGCTTCGTGATCTCGGAGGCGATGTTCTGCGCCGCCGTCTTGGCGTCGTCGAAGAGCATCGCCGTCTTGTCGAGGTAGAAGAGGTCGTTGTCGATCCCGGCGAAACCGGGGCTGAGGGACCGCTTGATGACGATGACCTGCTGTGCGTCGGCGACCTCGATGATCGGCATTCCGGCGATCGGGCTGTCGGGGTCGTCCTTGGCGGCGGGGTTGGTGACGTCGTTGGCGCCGATCACGACCGCGACGTCGGTGCGCGGCATGTCGGGGTTGATGTCCTCCATCTCGACCAGCTTCTCGTAGGAGACGTCGGCCTCGGCGAGGAGCACGTTCATGTGCCCCGGCATCCGGCCCGCGACCGGATGGATCGCGTAGCGGACCTCCACCCCGCGCTTCCCGAGCTCGTCCGCCATCTCCTTGACGGCGTGCTGGGCCTGCGCGACCGCGAGACCGTAGCCGGGAACGATCACGACCGAGTCGGCGTAGGCGAGCGAGATCGCGGCGTCCTGAGCGGTGATCGACCGATGCGGGCGCTCCTCGGTCGAGCCGGACGGGCCCGAGGGAGCCCCGCCGAAGCCGGCGAAGAGGATGTTCGGCACCGAGCGGTTCATCGCCGTCGCCATCTCCATCGTCAGGATCGTTCCCGAGGATCCGACGAGCGTCCCGGCGACGATCAGCGCCACGTTGTCGAGCGAGAACCCGGCGGCCGCGGCGGAGAGGCCGGTCAGTGCGTTGAGGAGGGAGATCACGACCGGCATGTCGGCACCGCCGATCGGCAGGACCACGAGGTTGCCGAGCACCGCCGCGAGGACCAGAATCGCGATGAACAGGCCCTGGGAGGGATCGTCGTCGTGGTTGATCCCGAGGTAGATGCAGATCGCGAGAACGGCGACGAGGATGATCGCGTTGATCACCTGCTGGCCGGGGACGGCCAGGGGCTTGGTGGGGATCAGGTCCTGGAGCTTCGCGAACGCGACGTTCGAGCCCCAGAACGAGATCGAGCCGATCACCGCGGCGAAGAGGATCGGCACGAACTCCTCGAGCGGGAAGTCGCCGCCGGCCCCGTGGCGGAACTCCGACCACGCGATCAGTGCGACCGCGCCGCCGCCGACCCCGTTGTAGAGGGCCACCATCTGCGGCATCTCGGTCATCTGGACACGGATCGAGGCCACGACCCCGATCGCGCCGCCGACCAGGAGCCCGCCGACGATCACGCCCCAGTTGCCGATCCCGTCGAGGAGCAGCGTCGTCACCACGGCGACGGCCATGCCGACCGCGGCGATCATGTTGCCGCGCTTGGCGGTCGTCGGCGAGGTCCCCTGCTTGATCCCGATGATGAACAGCGAGAACGAGAGGACGTAGAGCAGCGTCGTCAGATCGCCGCCCGGCTCGAGCACAGCGGTCAGCACGGCCCGATCAGCTCCCCTGCTCCGGGTCGCTCGGCTTCGGCTTCCGGCGGCTGAACATCCCGAGCATGCGGTCGGTGACCATGAACCCGCCGACGATGTTGATCGCGCCGAAGGCGATCGCGATGAAGGCGAGGGTGAGCTCGAGGGCACCGTCGGCATAGCCGGCGACGATCAGTCCACCGAGCATCACGATCCCGTGAATGGCGTTCGTCTGCGACATCAATGGGGTGTGAAGGGTCGTCGGGACCTTCGAGATCACCTCGAAGCCGACGAACGCGGCGAGGACGAAGATCGTGAATTCGATGACGAGATCCACTGCTGTCAGGCCCCTTCCACGACGCTCTTCGCGCGCTCGTTCTTGATCTCGCCGCCGTGGGTCAGGCAGGCGCCGGCCACCACCTCGTCTTCGAAGTTCAGCTCCAGCTCGCCCTCCTCGGTGGTGATCAGGCCGATGAAGTTCTCGAGGTTCTTGGCGTAGAGCTGGGAGGCGTGCGCGGCCATGTCGCTGGCGAGGTTCGTCGGCGCGAGGATCTTGACCCCGTTCTCGACGACGACCTCGTCGGCTCTCGTCAGCTCGCAGTTGCCGCCGCTCTCGCCCGCGAGATCGACGATGACCGAGCCCGGGGCCATGTTGCGGACACCGTCGGCGGTGATCAGGATCGGCGCCCGGCGGCCGGGGATCTGGGCGGTCGTGATGATCACGTCCTGGCGACCCGCGTTCTCGGCGAGCGCGTCGCGCACCTTCTCGTTCTCTTCGTCGGTGAGCGGCCGGGCGTAGCCCCCCTCGTCCTCCGCGTCGGGGATGAAGTCGAGCTCGAGCGGGCGGCCTCCGAGCGACTTGATCTGCTCCCACGCCGCCCGGCGGATGTCGAATCCGCTGACGACGGCGCCGAGCCGCTTCGCCGTGGCGATCGCCTGAAGCCCGGCGACGCCGGCGCCCAGCACCATCACCTTCGCCGGCGAGACGGTGCCGGCGGCGGTCGTCATCATCGGGAAGAAGCGGCCGGCCTCGCGGGCGGCGAGGAGGGTGGCGGCGTAACCGGCGACGTTCGCCTGCGAGGAGAGCGCGTCCATCGCCTGGGCGCGGGTGATCCGCGGGATCGCCTCGACGGCGAACGAGGTGACGTTTCCCGCCGCGAGCGCACGGGTCGTGTCGGTCGCGGTGAGCGGGGCGAGGAAGCCGATCAGGAGCTTGCCGTCGCCGACCCGGCCGATCTCCTCGACCGTCGGCGGGGAGACATGCAGGACGATGTCGGCGCCCCAGGGATCGCCGATCGTCGCTCCGGCGTCGGTGTACTGGCCGTCCGGGTGGCCCGAGCCCTCGCCTGCCCCGGACTCGACGACGACGTCGAGGCCCTTGCCGGTCAGCGACTTCACGGTGTCGGGAATCAGCGAGACTCGCCGCTCCCCCGCACGGGTTTCTTTCGGTACGCCTAGCCTCATGGACGGGCGGGGAATGTATACAAGCTCCGCCCGCAGGCGATCTCTCGTCGTGACATGGCGCTAGCTTCCGGTGTCATGAGCGGACCCGTCGAGCGCCAGCAGACCGCTGCCGAGCTGAAGGAGCAGATCGAGATGGAGCGGCTCGGGATGCCGCTCCTCGTCTATCGCGACGGTGAGGACGCCCAGCGGATCGTGACGATCGGCGGCGAGCGCGGCGAGCTCTGGATCGGGCGCAGCCCGTCCGCGGACGTCAGCCTCACCGGCGACGGGGAAGTCTCCAAGCTCCACGCTCAGATCGAGCACGTCGGCACCGACTGCACCCTCGTCGACGACGGGCTCTCGCGGAACGGCTCGTTCGTGAACGAGGAGCGGGTGAGCGGGCGCAGGATGCTGCGCGACGGCGACGTGATCCGCGTGGGCCGGACGCGGCTCCGCTTCCGGGCTCCCGAGGCCGGCTCCGACTCGACCGTCGTCTCGAGCGACCTCGCGGCGGCGGCCGGCGTCTCCCCCGCCCAGCGTCGCGTTCTCGTCGCCCTCTGCCGCCCGTTCAAGGAGGGGCCGGCCTTCGCCAGCCCGGCGACCAACGCCGAGATCGCCGGCGAGCTCCACCTCAGCATCGACGCCGTCAAGACCCACCTGCGGGCGCTGTTCGAGAAGTTCGACCTCGCCGACGCCCCGCAGAGCCGCAAGCGCGTCGAGCTGGTCCAGCGGGCGATGCAGACCGGCCTGATCACCGAGCGCGATCTGTAGGGGCGCCTACTCGGCGGCGCCGGGATCGATCCGGACGACCGAGCTGCCGGTGCCGGTCGTCACCCAGACCTCGCTCGTGCCGATCGCGACGTCCTCGGGCGAGCCCTCTACCTCGACGGTCTGAACCGAGTTGTCGCCGGGGTTGATCGCATCGACCGAGCCGTCGCCGTTCGCCACCCAGACCCGACCGAAGCCGTAGGCCATCAGCCGGGGATCGCCGCCGACGTCCGCCTGCCCGGTCTGCTCGCCGGAGCCGTCGAGGCGGACGACCGTGCCGCCGTCGGTGTTGGCGACCCAGACCGAGCCGTCCGCGGACACGGCTACGCCCTTTGGATTCGCCCCGGTGGGGAACCCCTGCGCCTCGCCCGGGTTGTTCGGGTCGATCCGGAAGACCTGGCCCGTCCCGCGATCGACGACCCAGATGACACCGTCTCCCGCGGCCAGCTGGGCCGGCTCGTCCGACGCCTCGACCGGGATCGAGCTGACCGAGGTGTCGGACGTGTCGATCGAGGCGAGCCTGCGCTCGCCGGGCTGCGCCACCCAGACCGTGCCGTCGTCGGGCGCGATGCCGTAGCCGGCGCCGCCGATGTCGATCTCCTCCCTGCCCGATCCGCTCGGCTTCGCAGTGACGACGGCCTTCGCCGGCGGAACCGACGCCCAGAAGGCGCCGTCCGTGAAGGTGACGTCCTCGCCCTTGGCGGGCAGCGACACCGGCTCGCCGGACGGCTTGCCGGTCTTCTCCTCGAAGAGGCTGATCGTCTGGCCGGTCCGCGTCGCGACCCCCACGGTGCCCTCACCGACCGCGATTCCGACCGGCATGCCCTCGAGCGGTATCGGCTCGCCCACGACCTTCGGCTGCGCGTACGTCGTCGTCTCCTCGCCGCCCCCGAGAACGAGGACCGCGGCCACGGCAGCCGCGGCGAGCAGCGCCAGGACCGCGGCGATCCGTCCCCACCTGGGCCCCGAGGACCCGCTGCGCGGAGGCCCGGCGGCTTGCGGGCTCGTGGCTTCCGCCGTCGCGGCCGGCGGTGCAGGCGTGTCGGGGATCGGGGTGGCGGGCGCCGTCATCGCTTCGCTCGGCTCCGGTTCGGGCGCCGTCATCGGCTCGGTTGCCGGCGGCTCGCCCGGCGGCTGCCCTGCGCCGCCTCCGCCGGGCTCGGCGACGCTCTCGGCGGTGTCCTCGATCGGAGGGATCGCGGGCTCGCCGGTCTCGGGCGCCGCCTTGCCGGTGGCGACGCTGCGCTCGGCCGAGCGCAGGACCTCGTCGCCCTCGAGCGCCGCCGCCGCTGCGCGGGCGAGGTCGCCCGCCGACGGATAGCGATCCCGGGGCTCCTTCGCGAGGGCCCGGGCGATCACCTCGTCGAGCGGCCCGTCGGACTCGCCCGGGAGCCACGGGGGCTCGTCCTGGAGGTGGGCGTAGATCTTGGCGACGTTCTCCTCGCGATCGGCGAACGGCGCCCGTCCGCAGATGGCCTCGTACATGACGCATCCGAGCGCGTAGACGTCGGTTCGGGCGTCGACCCGGCCACCGCGGATCTGTTCGGGAGCGACGTAGTCGAGCGTCCCGACGAACGCCCCGGTCCTCGTCAGCGCCCCGGCCTCGGTCGCCTGATCGAACCGCTTCGCCAGGCCGAAGTCGGTCAGGTAGGCGTGGTCGTCGCGGCCGGTCTCGACGAGGACGTTGCCGGGCTTGATGTCGCGGTGGACCAGGCCGCGCGAGTGGGCGACGTCGAGCGCGGAGGCGACCTGCGAGACGATCGCGACCGCGCGATCGGCCGGCAACGCGCCGTTCGCGATCAGCATCCGGCGCAGGTCGGGCCCGTCGATCAGGTCCATCGTGACGAACAGCAGCCCGTCCTCCTCCCCGGCGTGGTGAATCGGGACGACGTTCGGATGCCGGAGCGACACCGCGATCCGCGACTCCGAGCGGAATCGCTCCCGGAACGCGTCATCAGCCGCCAGATCAGCGGCGATCACCTTCAGCGCGACGACGTGGTCGAGCGCGGGGTGGCGCGGTAGACGGTTCCCATGCCGCCGCGGCCGGCGATCCCCTCGATCCTGTGGCCGGCGAAGACCGCTCCCTGATTCAGGTCCGGCATGGACCCGTTATACCCCCGGCGCCCGCGGCGGGGCAGCCGGCGTCAGTCCGTGGAGCCGACGATCGCGGCCAGCCGCTCGACCGTGTGGGTCCGCTCGCCGGCGTCGAGATGGACCGGCGAGCAGATCAACCGGTCGATCCCGACCCGGGTGAACCGCTCGATCCGCTCGGTGACCTCCGCCTCGGTCCCGACGAGCGACGTCGCGTCGACGAGCTCGTCCGGAATCGCCTGGAAGGCCTCGTCACGCTTGCCGTCGAGAAAGAGCGCCTGGACCCGCAGGGCCTCCTCCTCGAAGCCGAACCGGCACGCGAGGTCCACATAGAAGTTCGTCTCGCGGCTGCCCATGCCGCCGAGATAGAGCAGGAGCCCGGCGCGGACGACGTTCTTCGCGACCTCGAGGTCACCGTCGATCGCGACCTGGATCGACGGGCTGATCTCCAGATCCGACCGCTCCCGGCCACCCTTCTCGAAGCCGGCCGCGAGGTGCCGGCCCCACGTGTCCTCGAACGCGTCGGGGCTGAAGAAGATCGGGATCCAGCCGTCGCAGATCTCCGCCGCCATCTCGACCGACTTGCGGCCGATGGCGCCGACGAAGACCGGAATCTCGTTGCGGAGCGGGTGGAAGTTCAGCTTCAGGGCCTTGCCCTGGCCGGTGCCGCCGGGCATCGGCAGCCGGTAGTGCTCGCCCTGATGGTCGAGCGGTCCCTCGCGGGCGATGATCTCGCGCACGACCTCGATGTACTCGCGCGTGCGGCCCCACGGCTTCGCGTACGGGACGCCGTACCAGCCCTCCGAGACCTGCGGCCCCGACGGGCCGAAGCCGAACATGAAGCGGCCGCCCGAGAGCGCGTCGATCGTCGCTCCCGCCATCGCGGCCGCGGCCGGCGGCCGCGCCGGGACCTGCATGATCGCCGCCCCGAGCTTGATCGTGTCGGTCTGCGCGGCGAGCCACGCGAGGACGGAGACGACGTCGGAGCCGTAGCTCTCGGCGACCCAGACCGACTCGAAGCCGTTGGATTCGGCGAGGCGGACGAGATCGACTGCTTCGGGGCCCTGGGGACCGATGCCCCAGTAGCCGAGGTTGATGCCCAGCTTCGGTGTCATGGCGGAGCAGCCTATTCGGATCGCTCCGGTCATGCGATTCGTGCAATCGTGCGTCGACCACCACGATCGGAGGACGCGATGAGCGACTACACGATCAGCAGGCGCGGCGACGCGACCGACTACATGCAGGGGTACGAGGGCTTCGGGGAGATGCTCTCCTACACGGGCTCACTCGGAGCCGAGCAGGTCGCGCTCACCTGGAGGCGCATGCCGCCGGGAACGGGCGGGCGCGGCAGCTACGGGCACCGCCACATGACGCAGGAGGAGATCTACCTCGTCACCCAGGGGACGATCACCTTCAAGGTCGGCGACGACGTCTTCGAAGCCGGTCCCGGGACGGCCGTGCGGATCGCGCCGGAGGCCCTGCGGTCGATTCACAACGACGGCGACACCGAGGCGGAGGTGGTGCTCTGCTCCGTGCGCGTCGAGGACCTCGGCCCCGAAGTCGTGACCGAGGACGACTTCTGGATCGACTGACGGCGGCGATCGCCGGGGCGCCCGGCTCCCCGGCGGCGCCTGCTGCATCCTGTAGGGATGGCGGCGGCAGAGGCGACGACGGAGATCCACGGGCTCAGCGACGGCGAGGCCGCCGAGCGCCTCCGCCGGCTCGGCCCGGCGGAGGAGGACTCGAGCCGATCGGTCCGATCGATCGTGCTCGCGAACACGCTGACGCTGTTCAACGCGATCATCCTCGTCTTCTTCATCCTCGTCCTCAGCCAGGGGCTGTGGGCCGACGCACTGTTCGGGGTCATCGCGATCATCAACTCGGCGATCGGGATCCGCCAGGAGATCAAGGCCAAGGAGACCCTGGACAACCTGGCCCTGCTGGTCGCCCCCAGGGCCGAGGCGATCCGCGAGGGCCGCGGCGTCGAGCTGCGCGCCGACGAGATCGTTCCCGGGGACGTCGTCAGGGTCGAGCCCGGAGATCAGCTCGTGGCCGACGGCACGGTCGTCGCCTCCCGGGGACTCACCGTCGACGAGTCGCTGCTGACCGGGGAGTCGGACGGGATCAGGAAGCAGCGCAGCGACCGGATGCTGTCCGGCTCCTTCGCGACGTCGGGCTCCGGCTACTACGAGGTCGATGCGGTCCGCGGCGATTCCTACGCCGAGAAGATCGCCGGGCAGGCGAAGGAGTTCCGCCATCCCCCCTCGCCGCTCCAGACCGAGGTCGACCGGATCCTCTGGGCGACGGCGATCCTCCTCGTTCCGATGGCGATCCTGATGATCGCCGGCTTCATCGTCCGCGGCGTCGATTTCACCGAGGCCGCGCAGACCGCGACTGCGGGACTGATCACGCTGATCCCCGAGGGGCTCGTCCTGCTGATGAGCGTGACCCTCGCCGTCGCCGCCGTCCGGCTCGCGCGGATGGACACCCTGGTGCAGCAGATGAGCGCCACCGAGGCACTCGCCGCGGTCGACACCGTCTGCGTCGACAAGACGGGGACGCTCACCGACGGAACGCTCGAGCTGGTCGAGGTCGTCAGCGCTGACCCGGCCGGAGCCGATCCCGCTGAGCGGGAGCTCGGGCGATTCGCGGCATCGGCGGGCGAGCGCAACCGGACGCTGGAGACGATCGCCGAAGCGTTCCCGGAGCCGGCGGCCAGCGTCGCCGCCGAGGTCCCGTTCTCGTCGCGGTGGAAGTGGAGCGGGCTCACCTTGAACGGAGGGGATCGCCAGCGCAGCTTCGTCGTCGGCGCCCCGGACGTCCTCGTCGGCACCGGTGCGATGACGCTTCCCGCCGAGCTGCAGGCGCGACTCGAGGCGGAGGCGGGGCGAGGCCGCCGGGTCGTCGCCTTCGGAGAGGCGAGCGGCGGGCTGCCCTCCGATCCCGGCACCGACCCGCCGCCGGCGCTCGAGCCGCGGGCCCTCGTCGTCCTCGAGGAAACGCTGCGCTCCGATGCGGCCGAGACCATCGAGTTCATGCGCGATCAGGAGGTCGACCTGAAGCTGATCTCCGGTGACGCCCGGCAGACCGTGACCGCGGTGGCCTACGCGCTCGGCGTCGACCGCGAGGCCGGCGTCGCGGAGGGCCCCTCGCTTCCCGACGATCCGAGGGCGCTTGCAGCCGTCGCCGAGGAGAACACGATCTTCTGCAGGATCACCCCCGACCAGAAGAAGGCCCTGGTCGGGGCGCTGTCGGAGGCGGGAAGATTCACCGCCATGATCGGAGACGGCGTCAACGACGTTCCGGCACTCAAGCAGGCACGACTGGCGGTCGCGATGGGATCGGGCAGCCAGATCACCAAGGGCATCGCCGACATCGTCCTGCTCCGCGACCAGTTCTCGATGCTCCCGAGGGCGGTGGCCGAGGGCAGGCGGATCGCCCGGAACATCCACCGGCTCGGGCGCCTGTATCTGACCAAGACGGTCTACGCCGGCTTTCTGATCGTCGCCGCAGCGCTGATCGGCTTCGCATTCCCGTTCCTCCCCCGCCAGCTCACGGTCGCCGCGCTGCTGACGATCGGGATCCCCTCCTTCGTCCTCGCGCTCGCGCCGAGCGAGGGTCCGCTCTACCGCGGTCGCCTGCTCCGGGCACTTGCCGCCTTCGCCGTGCCGGCCGGTGTCGGGATCGGGATCGGCTCGCTGCTCTCGTTCGGGCTCGTGGACGGCATCTTCGGCGGTTCGCTCAACGAGGGGCGCACGGCTGCGACGACGACGCTGATCGTGCTCGGGCTCGCGTTCATCCTCCTGCTCGAGCGGGGGCCGGGCCGCGAGCACATCGCAATTCAGAGCTACATGCTGGCGATGGTCACCGCCCTCGGCGGGCTCTACGCGGCCATCCTCGCGGTCGAGCCGCTCCGCGACTTCTTCGACCTGGAGCTGCTCTCCGCCGGGCAGTGGTTCATCTGCATGCTCTCGGTCGCGGCGGGGCTCGTCGCCGCGAGCGCGCTCTGGCGCCTTCCCTACGTGCAGCGGCTCGAGACCGACGAGTCCGGAGCCGGCGTCTCGACGATCGCCGGGCAACCGCTGCCCGAGCCGACCCACGGCCCACGTCCGCCGCGGGGCGGCGGCCGTGACGAGGAACCGACCGAGGTCCTCTGATGGCCGCCCACAGGAGGACCAAGATCGTGGCGACGGTCGGCCCGGCCTCACGCTCGCCGAAGATCCTCGAGCGGCTGATCTCGGCCGGAGCGGACGTCTTCCGCCTCAACTTCTCGCACGGCGACGAGGAGAGCCACGCCGAGAACGTCGAACGGATCCGCGCCGCCGGAGAGCTGATGGGGAAGTGGGTCGGGATCCTCGGCGACCTGCCGGGCCCGAAGCTGCGCCTCGACGAGATCGAGGACGGCTTCGCCCAGATCGAGGCAGGCAACGAGCTGACCCTCACCACCGACGAGGGGACGATGGGCTCCGACGAGATCCTGTCGGTCGGCTGGGACGGCCTGACCACGGCGGTGGACGAGGGCGATCCGATCTATCTCGCCGACGGCAGGGTCCGGCTCCGGGCGCTCGCGGTCGAGGGGGACTCGATCCGCTGCCTCGTCGAGGCGGGCGGCCGCGTCGCCTCCCATCAGGGCGTCAACCTCCCGAGCAGCAGCTCATCGATGCCGGCCGCGGGGCTGGCGGACATCGGCTGGGTCGACTTCGCGATCGACCACGAGATCGACCTGCTCGCGGTCTCCTTCGTCCGCTCGCCGCAGGACCTCGAGCCAGTGTCGGAGCGGCTCGCCGAACGACACTCGGACATTCCGCTGATCGCGAAGATCGAGAAGCCGCAGGCGGCTGAGGAAGCGGAAGCGATCGTCGATGCGGCGACGAGCGGGATCATGGTCGCGCGCGGCGATCTCGGGATCGAGCTCCCGATCGAGGCGGTGCCGGCGACGCAGAAACGGCTGATCCGGCTCGCCGGGCGCCGCTCGAAGCCGGTCATCACTGCGACCCAGATGCTCGCCTCGATGGTGACGAGCGATCGCCCGACCCGGGCGGAGGTGACCGACGTCGCCAACGCCATCTACGACGGTACCGACGCGGTCATGCTCTCCGAGGAGACCGCGATCGGCGACCATCCGGTCGAGGCGGTCGCGACGATGGACCGGGTCGCCCGAGCGACCGAGCAGGACCTTCCCTACGGCGACTGGCTCCTCAACCGGGTCGAGATCGGCGGCGACGACGTCTCGACCGCGGTCGCGCAGGGCGCCGTCGGATCCACCTACCGGCTCGGCCTCGCGGCGATCGTCGTTCCGACCCAGAGCGGCCGGACCGCGCGGATCGTCTCAGCGCTGCGCCCGGAGGTCCCGATCCTCGCGATCTCTCCGCGGTTCGAGACCGTGCGCCGCCTCAACCTCCTGTTCGGGGTCCGCTGCGTGCTCCACGAGCAGTGGGGCGAGCTGCGCGACCTGCTCGCCGACTGCGCGATGATCTCGCGGCGCGAGGGCATCGCCAAGCCCGGCGAGCTGATCGCAGTGACTGCGGGGCTGCCCGACCAGGAGCTCGGGACGAACCTGTTCGAGATCCACCGGATCCCCGAATAGCCTCAGGCGCGCGGGTGCGCATCGACGCGGCGCACCCAGGCGTCGAGCTCCGGATGGGGATCGGCGCGGAGGAGCTCGGCGAGGATCGCGTGGAACGGCTCGGTGTCGCCGGGATCGGGATCGACGACTGCGTATTTCAGGAACGGGAAGACGCAGACGTCGACGACACCGAGCCGCTCGCCCGCGAAATAGGGTGCGGTGCCGAGGAGCTCGCAGAGCCAGCCGGTCCAGCGGCGGGATCGGGCCCGCAGCGCGTCGGCATCGGGTGGCTCGGCTCCGTCGAGCGCATTCGGAGGCCCCTTCCAGACCCGCTCGAACCAGTCCATCGTGATCCGCGATGCGGCGAGCTCGACCGGATCGGCCGCGTACAGGGGCGGTTCGGGATGGTCGGCCTCGATCCGGTCGACGATGCGCATCGACCCGCGGACCACTTCGGTCCCGAGCTCTGCCACGGGCACGAGACGCTGGCCGCTGAGCTCGATCACCCCGGAGCGATCGCCGTCCGCGTGATCGACCCACTCGATCGGCACCGACTTGTGCCCCGCGGCGAGCGCGACCCGTTCGACGTTCGTCGAGAACGGGATCCTGTGGACCCTGATCATCGCCGGATCATGCCCGGGCGGTGAACCGGATGCGGTCCGCCGGCGCCGCTTCCACGCCGGCGGGCGCCCGGGCCGCGAACATCCGGTAGCCGCCGACCGGGTGGTGGGCGTGCGCCTCCTCGAATCCACAGCCGGACAGCTGGCCGAGGAGCTCGCGCGCCGTCACCGCCCCGCCGCCCCAGAGCCGCGCCCGGATGCGGCTGGACGCCGCCGAGACCGGGTCGGACTCGGGAACGTCGAGTGCCAGAACGAGGAGCCAGCCGCCGGCCCGCAGCGAACGCCGGACCCGCGGAATCCCGGCGCCGAAGGCGTCGGGCGAGAGGAAGGGCTGCGGGACGACTGCAAGGTCGTAGCCGTGGACCGCATCCAGCTCCTCGACGGTCTGCGGCAGGAAGCTGATCCGCTCGGCGAGGCCCGCAGCGCGAACCCGCTCGCGGCCGAGACGCCGCGCGGCCGGGTTCGGCTCGAGGCAATCCGCGGCGAGCTCGGGATAGACCATGCAGAGCTCGGAGCTGATGACCCCGACTCCGGCGCCGACGTCGAGGAAGGTCGCGCCGGGACGCTCCAGGGCGTCGCGGAGGCCGTCGAGGGAGGGCAGCACGTGCTCGGCCGACAGGCGGAACAGGCCCGCCGTCTCACCCTGCGCCACGAGGACGTCGGGGTCGAGGTGGTCCCAGCCGGGAGCGAGGGCCCCGGCACGGGCGCGCCGCAGCGCCTCGGCGGTCTGGAGGTGGTCGCTGCGGATGCCGGCCTGGGTGACCCGGGCGACCGACCCCGAGCGGAACGTCTCGAACTCCGGCGTCGCGACGAATGCGCCGGCCTCCTCGGAGACGGCGCCGAGGGCGACCAGGACTCCGATCAGGTCCTCCACCAGCCCGCGCTCGAGATCGAGCCGTTCCGCCAGCTCGCCCGCGGTGACCGGGGTGCCGAGCTCGTCGACGATCCCGAGCTCGAAGCAGGCCGAGAGCCCCGCGTAGGCCCAGGTCGCTGAGCTCAGCCGCGAGATGTTGTCGAGGATGTCGGGAGCCCTGGAGACCTGGTTCATCTCAGCCCGTGGTCGCCGAACGGCTCGTCGCGACTGCGCACCGCTTCCCTATACCCGGCTTCGGTCGCCCGACGCGCGAACTCGTAGCCCTCGGGCGTGTGCCGGGCGATGCCGTCGAAGAAGACGCTCATCAGCTGGTTGGCGTGCAGGCCCTGGCTGAACAGCGGAGCGTTCACGGCGAGCTTGTGCATGACCAGCTGGTTGACCGGCAGCCGGGCCACGCGCTCGAGCAGCGCCTCGAAGGCTTCATCGAGCTCGGCAAGCGGTGCGGCCTCGGACGCCAGACCCCACTCGACGGCAGTCCGGCCGTCGATCGAATCGCCGGTGAGGAGCAGGCGCTTGGCGCGTTCGATCCCGACGCGATGAGCCCAGAGCATCGACGTGGGCACGCCCCAGACGCGAGCCGGCGGGTAACCGATCTTCACCCGGTCCTCGGCGACGATCAGATCCGAGCAGAGCGCCATGTCGGTGCCGCCGGCCACGCAGAAGCCGTGGACCTTGCAGATCACCGGCTTGTCGGAGTGGAACAGGGACATGAAGCCGCGGAGGTTGCGGGACATCATCTGGAAGTCGGTGACCGGGTCCCAGGTCCGGCTCGGGTCGTGATTGGCGGCGACGGTCGCGGGATCGTCCGGCCGGCCGGACCCCTCCTCCACCGCCCCGCCGCCGAATGCCTCGGCGGCGCCGAGGTCGTAGCCCCCGCAGAAGCCGTTGCCGTTCCCGGCGAGCGCGATCACGTGGACCGCCGGATCGAGATTCGCCTCCTCGACCGCCGCCGCCAGCTCCGCGGGCATCGCCAGGGTGATCCCGTTCCCGCGCTCGGGCCGGTTCAGCGTGATCCGCCCGACCCTGCCGTCGCGCTGGTAAGTCAGTGTCTCCGGCTTTCCCATTCCCCTGATCAACGTATCGGCTGGAGGTTCGGATCAGTGGCGACGCCGTGCGATCCCGCTAGCCCGTGATCCGGGCGACCCGGACGGGCGTCCCGTGCCGGGGGACCATCGTGATCCCACGGATCACGACCGGCTCGGGCTCGGGCCGAACCGGCTCGAGGTCGACCCGCTCGACGACCGTGCGGATCACCTCGGCCATCTCCGCCTGGGCCAGGGCGGCGCCGATGCAGCGCCGGATTCCGCCGCCGAAGGGGATCCATGCGTAGGGAGGCGGGTCCTCGGCGAGGAAGCGCTCCGGGCGGAACCGGCCGGGCTCCGGGTAGAGATCCGGGCGGTGCTGAACGGCGAGGATCGCCGGGTAGACGCGGATCCCGGCCGGGAGGTCCCAGCCGCAGACGGTTCGCGGCTCGGTCAGGGTGCGCTCGGCGGCGTCGAGCACCGGCCGGATGCGCATCGTCTCGCTGACGACGGCGCCGAGATAGTCGGCGCCGCCGCCCGCGAGCTCGTCGCGCAGGCGGGCGAGGACCCGGGGGTGCCGCGGGAGCAGGTCGAAGGCGAACGCGAGCGATGTCGCCGTCGTCTCGTGGCCGGCGAGCAGCAGCGTCATCAGCTCGTCGCGGAGCTCGGCGTCGCTGAGCGGTCGCCCGTCCTCGTCGCGGGCGCGCAGCAGCAGGGACAGCACGTCGGATCGCTCGCCGAGATCGTCGTCCCGGCGGCGGTGCTCGATCTCCTCGTAGAGGAGGGCGTCGGCGGCGCGCTTGCGGCGCTGGAAGGCTGCCCACGGACCGACGCCGCCGAGGTCGCGGCGGAGCGCGCCCGGGACCAGCAGCACCGCCTGGGAGTCGATGACCGCCACGAGCGCCGACCGGAGGCGCTCGATCCGCGCCGGATCGGTCACTCCGAACACGGCCCGCACGATGACCTCGAAGGTGAGCTCGCGCATCCGGTCACGCATCCGGAACCGATCGCCGACCGACCACCGCGCGACCTCCGCCTCGGCGACCTCGGCGATCACCTCGCGGAAGCGCTCGACGGCCGATCCCTGGAACGGGGGCAGGAGCAACCGCCGCTGGCGCAGGTGCTCGGGTCCGTCGAGGATCAGCACCGACCTCGAGCCGAGGACGGGTGCCAGCGGCGCGTTCGCCTCGCCGGCGCGCAGCGACGACTGATCGCCGGTGAACATCGCCTTGATCTCGTCGAGGTCGGAGACGTAGACGCCGGTCCCGAAGACCAGCAGGCGGACGGTGAAGATGTCGCCGTAGCGGCGGCGCCATCCGATCATCGACTCGACCGGCCGCTGGACGAGCCGGAGGGTGTTCAGCGCCGCGGGCCCGCGCGGGCCCGGCGGCATCCGCACCTTCGGGGAGCCGACCAGCATGAGGCGACCCTACAGCGGTCCGATCGCATCGCCCACGGCGGATCGCCCATCGGAGGACGCGGACGCGAGGCGGGCCGGCGTCACCTACTGATCGAGCTGGTCGATCGTGCAGGCGCTCGGCTCCTTGTCCTCGCGCCAGCGCAGGATCTTGGCGCCGTGGCGGATCCGGCCGGCGCTGACGTGGTCGAAGCTGACCTCGATCACGAGCTCGGGGCGGAGCGACACCCACTCGAGGTCGCGGTCGCCGGCCCAGCGGCTGGGGTCGGCGGAGCCGCGGTCCCCGGTCTCGTAGGGGGCGAGCGTCGTCACGAGCTCCCGCTTCTGGGCCGCCTTCAGCCCCGAGGTGTGCCCGACGACGCGGAGGTCGTCGCCGTCGTAGAGGCCGAGCATGAGCGAGCCGACGGTGTCCGGCTCCTTGCCCGGGCGCCAGCCGGCGACCACGGCGTCGATCGTCCGCAGCCGCTTGATCTTGACCATCGCCGTCCGCTTCCCCGGTGAGTACGGCGCGTCGAGCTGCTTGGCGATCACGCCCTCGCCGGACTCGAGCCAGGGCGCGGCGGCGTCGGGGTCGAGGGTCAGCGGCGTCAACTCGATCGAGCCGGCGGTCCAGCCCCCCGGGCCCTCATCGCTCGCCCCGTCGAACCCGGAGACCAGCTCGACGAGAGCGGCACGCCGGGCGGCGAACGGCTCGTCCATCAGGCTCTCGCCGTCGAGAGCGATCAGGTCGAAGGCACGGAACCGGGCCGGCGTCTCCTCCGCGAGTCGGTTGATCCGCGACTCGGCCGGGTGGATCCGGTTCTGGAGCGCATCGAAGACCTCGGACCCCGCCTCGTCGAGGATCACGAGCTCGCCGTCGATGACGTAGTCGCCGGCCGGGAAGTCGAGCTCGGGGAAGTAGCGGCCGAGCGGTTTGCCGCCGCGCGACTGCACGTAGGGCTCGCCGGCGCCGCGAAAGACGAGCGCCCGGAAGCCGTCGTACTTGGGCTCGTAGGCGATGCCGTCGCCCGTCGGCATCCGCTTCGCCGAGCGGGCGAGCTGGGGCTGGAGCGGAGGCTTGGGCGGAGGGCTCACCGCTCCCTTCCTATCACCGCGTCGTCCGGACGGACGGCTCGGCGTCGGCCGGGAGCCCGTTGAGCACGTTGGCGACGCCGAGGACGTCGCCCTCGTTGTAGTAGTCGACGGCGATCACGTTCGGCTCGAGCCCCCGCACGCGGGCGCAGACCCGGGCTCGCCGCTCGAGCACGTCGAGCGCGTTCACCTTCGCCTGCAGCCCGGGGTCCCGCGGCACCTTCTCGATCCAGTTGTTGATCTGGAGCAGCGGGTTGTCGGGATCGCCGCGGTTCTCGCGGCAGCTCTGAGGCCCGGTGATCTGCTCGACGTTGTCGAACGTGTAGGGCGTCTCCTGGATCAGGTCGAAGGCGGACTGGTACCAGGGGAACTCGGCGCCGCCGTTGTCGCGCTCGGCCATCACCAGCAGCCGCTTGTCCTGCTCGATCAGGCTGCCGAGGGTCGGCCAGACCGTGTTCGGGTCGGGCGTGTAGGCGTAACGGAGCAAGCCCGAGCGCTGGAACGCCTGCGCCGTCTCCTCCGGCGAGACGACATCCTCGATCACGATCACGAGGAACTCGTCGGGGTGGGTCGACATCCAGTCGTAGATCTCGCCGAGCGCGACGTCGAGCTTCGTCGCCCCGAGCTCGCAGAGGACGTGGCAGAGATAGGGCTCGGAGCTCCCCTTCGGCTCGGCGCCGAACCGAAGCCTCCCGACGAGATCCTCGGCTCGCTGGACCGTCTCGGCGCCGAGCTCCTCCTCGACCTCCTTCCGGGTCTTGTTCTCCTTCCCGAGGTCGGTGATGACGCCGCCGAACCCCCGGCCCGCCTGGCCGATTCCGTAATGGGTGTCGATCAGCAGGCCGCGGATCCCGTCGTCGAGCTGGCGGACGATCCCGTAGCGCTGGTTGGGCAGGAACCAGCCCGGCTCGGCCGCCGCCGACATCGCGTTGTGCGTCGCCGGGATCGTCACCTGGTCGAGCCGCTTTCCGCAGAGCTCCGGGTAGCCGTTGCACGCCTCGGGGGGGCCCGGCGGCCGGGCCTGCGTTCGGTTCTCCCCTCCGATCAGGAACACGGCCACGAGGACGGCGGCCACCACCCCGGAGGCGGCGACGAGTCGGGCCGGCCGGAACGTACGATGCGCGCCGCCGGCGCCGAGCTCGACGGGCGCAAGGATGCCGAGCAACTCAACGATCGCGACGTAGACGAGCCACGCACCCGCGAGCACGCCGATCGTCGAAAGGACCGAGAGCGGGTCGACGATCAGCCAGACCCCGATCGCCCCGATCAGCAGGCCGCGGACCACCCCGACCGCCGGTCGCGCCGGATGCCGCCGAGCGAGCTCAGCGCCGCGCTTGAGCGGCTCCAGGAGGTCGATCTCGGCGGCGCCGAACCGCGCCGCAGCCGCGAGCAGAAGCGCCAGCAGGCCGACCGCGATCGTCCATAGGAACAGGCCGCCGAGGATCGCGTCCCAGGTCGCCGCAGCGGCATCGCGAAACAGCGGGTCCTCGATCAGCCCGAGCGCAAGCGAGCGGCCGACGATCAGGATCACGAGGCCGACAGCGGCGGCGGCCCCGACCGCGATGCCGGCCCGCTGGACCCCGTGACGGCGGACCGGCGCCACGTAGATGGACAGCGACAGCAGCAGGACGGCGAGGATCGGCCCGATGACCCCGAACAGGTCGACCTCGCGAACGAAGCGCAGCGGCGTGATCGTTATCCGCGATCCGAGGATCGCGGTCTTGACGTCGGTCACCTCCCTCGGGACACCCTTGCCGAGCTGCGGCGTGAGCGCCTCGAGCGCCTTCGCCGCGACCACCGTCGCGTCGGTGAGGTTGAGCAGCAGGGAGTCGGGGGTCCGGTTGGCGAGCTTGGTGTCGATGGCCTTCACCGCCTCGCTGAAGGCCGCCTTCGCCGGCGGGGTGCCGAGCGCCGAGACGACGATGGACTCGATCAGCGGCCTGGCGTTCACCAGCTCGCCGGAGCCGGAATCGACGATCCCGTCGACGATCGGCTGAGCGATGGCGAGGCGCGTCCGCTCATCGTCGAGCGCGGTCCGAGCGTGGGCCGCGAGGTTGTCGGGCTGGAACAGCTCCTGCCTCGCATAGAGGAGAAAGCCGCCGATCAGGGCCAAGATCGCACCGACGACGGCGAGCGCGATCGAAACCGCGCGGTTGCGCAAGACGCCGCGACTCTCCTCTCCCATGCCCACGATTGAACCAGCGCCGGCGGCGAGGCGCTCAATACCGTGGTCCGGATGGATGACGTCGCCCCGGCCCGAACCGACATCTGCGTCGTCGGCGGGGGGATCGTCGGCGTCGCCGCCGGTCGCGAGCTGCAGCGCCGGCATCCCGACGCCACCGTGACGATCCTCGAGCGCGAGCACGAGCTGGCCGTTCACCAGAGCGGTCATTCGAGCGGCGTCATCCACGCCGGCATCTACTACGCCCCGGGATCGCTGAAGGCGCGCCTGTGCGTCGAGGGCGCGCGACGCCTCTACGAATACTGCGAGGAGCGCGGGCTCGATGCACGAAGAGACGGCAAGGTGATCGTCGCGACCCGCGAGAGCGAGCTGTCCCGCCTCGGCGAGCTCGAGGGTCGTGGCATCGCCAACGGCGTTCCGGGCCTGCGCCGGATCGAGCCCGCCGAGCTTCGCGAGATCGAACCGCATGCGAACGGGGTCGCGGCGCTGCACTCGCCGGCGACGGGCGTCGTCGACTACCGGGCGGTCACGAAGGCACTGGCCGAGGACTTCGTCGCGGCGGGGGGCCGGGTGGTGACCGGGTGCGAGGTGAGGGCGATGACGCCCGGAACGCGCTCGGTGATGCTCGCGCATTCGCGCGGCCGAACGGAGGCGGGCAACGTCGTCCTCTGCGCCGGGCCGTGGGCCGATCGCCTCGCGGTCGCCGCGGGAGCGGACCCCGATCCCCGGGTCGTGCCGTTCCGGGGCGCCTACCTTCGGCTCCGCCCCGAGCGCTCGGGCCTGGTCGGGGCGAACATCTACCCGGTGCCCGACCCCGATCTGCCGTTCCTCGGGATGCACCTGACCCGCGACCCCCACGGCAACGTCCTGCTCGGCCCGACGGCGCTGTTCGTCGGCGCCCGCGACGCCTACCGGCTCCGTCGCGTCGTCCCTCGCGACCTGCTCGAGAGCCTGACCTGGCCGGGGACCCGGCGGATGATGCGGCGGTTCTGGCGGAACGGGATCGTCGAGCTCCGACATGCGATCAGCATCCGCTCGTTCGTCGCCGAGTGCCGCCGTTACGTCCCCGAGCTGCGCCGCGAGGACGTCGAGCGCTCGCATCATTCGGGAGTACGGGCGCAGGCGATCGCACGCGATGGCTCCCTGGTCGACGACTTCGTCGTCTCCGAGACCGAGCATGCCGTGCACGTCCGCAACGCACCATCGCCGGCCGCCACCTCCTCGCTGGCGCTCGCCGAGCTGATCGCCGACCGCCTGGAACGGGTTTCGGAGACCACCCCGCCCGGGTAGGTGGATCAGAGGCCGTCGAGTACCGTCGGCGGACCGGAGCGCAGCCCGACCGAAGGAGTCGTCCCGTGGAGTCCAGCGTCGTCGAGAAGCCGGAGAGCGGTGAGGTGGCTTCGTCGTTCGCCAAGTCGCTGCTGCTGGGTGAGATCCACGAGGAGATGGTGTTCCCGTGGCCGGAGCCGGACGCGGAGGAGCAGGTCAAGGTCCGCGAGCTCTGCGCGCGTGCCCGCGAGATCGGCAATGCGATCGACCACCGCCGGGTCGAGGAGGACCGCTGGATCGGCGACGAGCACATCCGCGAGCTCGGCGAAGCCGGACTCTGCGGGCTCTACGTCGACGAACGCTACGGCGGCCAGGGCCTCTCGCAGACCGGATACGCGCGCGTGTTCGAGACGTTCGCCCAGATCGACGCGACGCTCTCGATCGTCCTCGGGGTCCACCAGTCGATCGGCTACAAGGGAATCGCCCTGTTCGGGACCGACGAGCAGAAGGAGCGCTTCCTGCCCGACCTCGCGGCCGGCCGCAAGCTCGCCGGCTTCGCGCTGACCGAGCCGGAAGCCGGCTCCGACGCCTACCACCTGCGGTCCCGGGCGGTGCGGCAGCCGGACGGCTCCTGGGTGCTGAACGGGGAGAAGCGCTACATCGGCAACGGCTCCAAGGGGGAGGTCTTCACCGCCTTCGCCCGGGCCGAGGTCGGCAGCGAGGACCGCCACATCGCCCTGATCCTCGAGAAGGGGATGGACGGCTTCGAGGTGGGCGAGCGCTACGACACGATGGGCCTCAGGGGCAACGACCTGCGGAGGCTCTACTTCAACGACGTCCGCGTGCCGGCCGAGAACGTCCTCGGCGATCCCGGCGACGGCTTCAGGATCGCCATGTCGATCCTCAACAACGGCCGGATCGGGCTCGGGACGGGATCCGTGGGAGCGGCCAAGAAGCTGATCGACCTGACGATCGACCACGCCAAGGAGAGGCGCCAGTTCGGACAGTCCCTGGCCGAGTTCGAGCTCGTGCAGGAGAAGATCGGCTGGATGGTCAGCTACCTCTTCGGCCTCGAGTCGATGGCCTACCTGACCTGCGGCCTCGTCGACAGCGGCGTCGAGGACTACTCGCTGGAGTCGGCGATCTGCAAGGTGTCGGGCACCGAGTTCCTCTGGTACGCGGCGAACCGCGCCCTGCAGCTGCGCGGAGGGGAGGGTTACATGCGCACCGATCCCTACGAGAAGATCATGCGCGACATCCGGATCTTCCCGATCTTCGAGGGCGCCAACGACGTCATGCGCGCATTCATCGCCCTCTCGGCGATGAAGCCGGTGGGCGAACGGCTCTCCGGGCTCGGCGAGATCGGGCTCGGCGATCCGATCCGGTCGATCGGCGTCCTCGCCGACTACGCCGCCGGTCGCGTCAAGCGCGAGGTCCGGCCCGACCGGATCGGGAGGGCTCATCCCGAGCTCTCCGCGCATGCCGACTCCGTCGGCGATCAGGTCAAGGAGCTGGCGGCGGCGACCGAGGGGCTGATCCGCGAGCACCGCAAGGACGTGACCCTGCGACAGCTCGCGCAGAAGCGGCTCGCGGATGCAATCGCCGACGTCTACGCGCAGGTCGCGGTCCTGAGCCGCGTCACGTCGATCTTCGACGCCGACGGCGTCGAGCCCTCGGGGCAGGAGCGCTACATCGCCGACACCTTCTGCTCGCGGGCGGCGAGGCGTGTCGAGGGCAACCTGCGCGCGCTCGACGACAACGACGACGAGCGGATGATCGCGATCGCGAAGCTCGCCGCCCGCCGCGGCGCGTACGGCTACGCGCTGTTCGAGGACTGACTCAGGCCGGCCGGCCGGCCGGGATCACCCGTTGGGGGAGCCGCCGGACTTCACGTCGAGCAGGTCGATCACGAAGACGAGCGTCGCATTCGGGCCGATCGCCGGTGGCGATCCCTGGGCTCCGTAGGCGAGGTCAGGCGGGACGATGAGCTCGCGCCGGCCGCCGACCTTCATCCCGGTGACCCCCTGGTCCCAGCCGGGAATGACCTGGCCGCTGCCGAGCTTGAACGTGAACGGCTGACCGTTGTCCCACGAGGCGTCGAACTGCTCTCCCGTCTCGTAGTCCACGCCGACGTACTGGACCGTCACGGTGTCGCCGGTCTCGGCGGTGTCGCCGTCGCCGTCGACGACGTCGGTCGACTCGAGGCCGCTCGGCGGCGGACCGGACTGGGCCGGGACGTCGGGCTTGACCGAGGTGTCGGTCGAGATCGCATCCGCCCCGCCCGAGTCGTCGCCTCCGCCGCTGCGGGCGATCAGGACGGCGGCGACGACCGCGACCAGCAGGATCGCGGCACCGATCAGGACCTTTGCGGCATGGGGGGAGCGCTCCATGGGCCGGTCAGGCTATCGACGGCGTTTCGGGGAGGCTCGCGAGCGCCGCCTGCATCTCGCTCTCCGAGAACTCGAGATCGGTCAGCTCGCCCCGGTGGTAGGCGTCGTAGGCGGACATGTCGAAGTGACCGTGGCCGCAGAGGTTGAACAGGATCACGCGCTCCTCCCCCGCCTCCCGCGCCGCCTCGGCCTCGTCGATCGCGACCCTGATCGCGTGGGACGGCTCCGGCGCCGGCAGGATGCCCTCGAGGCCGGCGAACTGGACCGCGGCGGCGAAGGCACTGGTCTGCGCGACCGCCTGCGCCTCGACCGCGCCGGCCTTGACGAGCGCGCTGACGAGCGGCGAGTCGCCGTGGTAGCGCAGCCCGCCGGAGTGCAGTTCCGGCGGCACGAAATCGTGCCCGAGGGTGTACATCGGCATCAGCGGCGTCATCCCCACCGTGTCGCCGAAGTCGTAGCGGTACTCGCCCTTCGTCAGGGTCGGGCAGGCCGCGGGCTCCACGCCGATGAAGCGCGTCTCCCCGCCCTCGCGAAGCTTCCTGCGCAGGAACGGGAACGCGACGCCGGCGAAGTTCGAGCCGCCGCCGACGCAGCCGATGACGACATCCGGATACTCGCCGGCCAGCTCGAGCTGCTCGATGCACTCCTGCCCGATCACCGTCTGGTGGAGGCAGACGTGATTCAGCACCGAGCCGAGCGAGTAGTTGGTGTCGTCGGCGCCGGCCGCCACCTCGACCGCCTCCGAGATCGCGATCCCTAGGCTCCCGCTCGAATGCGAAGACTGCGAGCGTCCGGCTTCGGTCAGCTCGGAGGGGCTGCGGTGGACGGTGCCGTCCCAGGTCTCGATCATCGCCCGCCGGTACGGCTTCTGGTCGTAGGAGACGCCGACCATGAAGACCTCGCACTCGAGCCCGAACAGCTTGCAGGCGAGAGCGAGCGAGCTGCCCCACTGGCCCGCTCCGGTCTCGGTCACGAGCTTGCGGATCCCGGCCTCGCGGTTGTAGTAGGCCTGCGGGATCGCCGAGTTCGGCTTGTGCGAGCCGGCCGGTGAGACGCCCTCGTACTTGTAGTAGATGTGCGCCGGGGTATCGAGGGCCTTCTCGAGGCGCCGGGCGCGGAACAGCGGCGTCGGCCGCCAGAGCGAGTAGATCTCCCGGACCTCGTCCGGGATCCCGATCTCGGGCTCGGCCGAGACCTCCTGCTCGATCAGCGCCATCGGGAAGATCGGCGCGAGGTCGGGCGGCCCGGCCGGCTCCATCGTCGCCGGGCTCAGAGGCGGCAGCGGCTCGCCGGGCAGGTCGGGCATCAGGTTGACCCAGCTCGTGGGAATCCGGTCTTCGCCGAGGATGTACTTGGTCTGTTCGCTCATCGGACTTCTCCTTCGTCGAGATTCAGCCGCCCAGCAGCTTGCCGAGTCCGCCTGCCGCGCCGCCGCTGCTCCCACTGCCTCCCGCCGCGGTCCCCGTCACCCTGCCCTCGGAGGGCTGGATCAGGACCCAGCCCCGGCCGGAGAAGCTGATCTGGACGGTCTCGCCCGAACCGCGGCCGATCAGCGTCTTCATGTTGACGTCCGCCTTGGCCGAGGAGGTGACCCCGCTGGACCAGGTGATCGCCGCCTGCGGATCGGCGAAGGTCGATTCGCCGTCCACCTCGATCAGCACCGGCGGGCCGTCGGAGATGATCGCGACGAAGCCCGTACCGGACAGGTGCATGTTGTAGAGGCCGCCGCCGAGCATCCCCGAGACTCCCTCCACCTTCTTGATGTCCCAGTCGATCCCGTCCTCGAACGCCAGGACGTTGGCGCCGTTGGCCGTGATCGCCTCGTCCTCGAGCCGGAGCAGCTGGATGTCCTGGCCGAAATCGGCGAGGAAGACCTCGCCGGTGCCGGAGACCTTCATCAGGTCGGTGCCCTCGCCGGTCATCGCCTTCTTCATGAACCGGCCCATACCGCCGCTGCCGGCGTGCTCGAACTCGACTTCGCCCTGGTGGGCGACCATCGACCCGAGCTTCGCCTGCACCGTGGCATCGGCCAGCTCGACCTTCAGCATCTTCGAGTTCTGAAGCGAGAAGGACCCTCCGCCCTCGGTCTCCTTCAGCCCCGCCAGCGACCCTTCGAGTGACATCCCAGCACCTCCGCGATTCAAGTTGCGTCGGCAGCCTATTGGCTATCGGCGGCCGGCCCGGAGGGCGAGGCGTTCACGGGACGCCCCGCCGACCGCGGTAGTGCCCACGGAGGCGGACCCAGCCGGGCCGGACGACCTTCTTCCAGAGCAGCAGCATCAGGAGACCGCCGCTGATCAGCAACACGGCGGCGATCAGCGCCGCGAGCTCGGGGTACTCGATCGCGAGCACGGTGACGACGGCGACGGTTCCGTCCTCGGCCAGGCTGACGAAGATGTTCGAGGCCGGTTCCGGCGAGGTGTTGACGCCGAGGCGGAGCCCGGCCTTGACGCAGTGGCTGGCCAGCGCGGTGAGGCCCGCTGCGCCGCCGCTGAGCGCCTCCTCGAAGCCATCGACCCCCTGCTCGCCCGCGAAGGAGAACCCGAGGACGGTGCCGATCAGCGGCCGGACGACGGTGTGGAACGAGTCCCAGGCGGAGTCGAGGAACGGGACCTTGTCGGTGACGAACTCGACGGCGAACATCCCCGCCGCCGCGTACAGCACCCAGTTCTGATCGAAACCCTCGGGCACCTCGCCGACCCCGGCGCGCCCGAGCAGGCAGAGCACGAGCACGGTCGCGTAGGAGTTGACCCCCGAGGCCCACCCGGTCGAGAAGATGGTGGCGCCCAGGTCCACGCGCGCAGCCTAAGGATCCCGGCACCGATCGGGATATTGCCGCCATATGGGCAAAATCCCGATCGGTGCGGGTCCCCACCGCCCTCCTGAACGAACGGCTCTAGTTCAGGCGCTCGACGATCATCGCCTCGCCCTGCCCCCCGGCGACGCACATGGTCTCGAGGCCGACGCTGTGGTCGTCGGTCTCCATCACGTTGAGGAGGGTGCCCATGATCCGGGCGCCGGTCATGCCGAACGGATGGCCGAGCGCGATCGCGCCGCCGTGCGTGTTCAGCTTCTCGAGCGGGATGTCGCACTCGTCCATGATCGGGATGACCTGGGCCGCGAAGGCCTCGTTCAGCTCGACCGCGTCGATGTCGCCGATCGTCATCCCGGCCCGGTCGAGGACCTTGCGGACGGCCCCGATCGGAGCGACCCCCATGAACTCGGGGTTGTTGCCCTCGGTCGCGGCGGTGACGATGCGGGCGCGCGGCTGCAGGCCGAGCTCCTTCGCCTTCGTGTCCGACATGATCAGCACCGCTGCCGCGCCGTCGTTGAGCGGGCAGGAGTTGCCGGCGGTCACGCCGCCGCCGCCGAACGCCTCCGGCAGCGAGCCGAGCTTCTCGCGCATGTCGCCGCCGTCGGGACGGGGGCCGTCGTCCTTCGTGACCTCCCCGTCGGGAGTCGGCGTCGGGACGATCTCGCGATCGAAGAACCCGGACTCCTGCGAAGCCACGGCGAGGTGCTGGGAGCGGAGCGCGTAATCGTCCATGTCGTCGCGGCTGACGCCGTACTTCTCGGCCACGTTGACGGCCGTCACGCCCATGTCGATGTAGACGTTCGGGTACCCGTCGTGGTCGCCGGTCAGCTTCTCGTTGCGATCTTCGACGCCGGCCGCCTCGCTGCGCTCGTTGAAGCGCGAGACGAACTCGATGCCGGCGGCGATGTAGGCATCACCCTCGCCGTTCTTGATCGCGTTGGACGCGTGGCGGATGGCATCGAGCGACGACGCGCAATAGCGGGAAACGGTCACGCCGGTGACGGTCTCGGGCAGGTTCTCCGACAGGATCGACATGATCCGGGCGACGTTGAAAGCCTGCAGGCCCTGCGGCATACCGACTCCGGCGATCACGTCCTGGATCAGCGCCGGATCGACGTCCGGGTTGCGCTCGAGCAACCGGTCGATCACGAACGCGCCCGTCTCCTCCGGGCGAAGCTGGGTGAGCGACCCCTTGAAGGCGCGGCCGATGGGCGTGCGCAGGGTGTCGACGATTACTGCCTCAGGCATCGAGTAACTCCTTGGTCAGGACGAGAGGTGGAACTCCCGGTGGATAGAGAGGTGCCTGCAGAATGCTACGCATCCACGCTGCCGACGGGCCTCGGGACGGACGGCAGCCTCTATCCTCGGCGACTTCGATGAGCTCCGAAGGG
>JAGQUO010000147.1 GCA_020438445.1 Solirubrobacterales bacterium | reverse complement strand
CCTCGACTTCTTCAACAACGCCCTCGTCGCGACCGAGGCCGGCCGCGGCTTCACCTGCGAGCCCGGCTGCCGCCGCAACCTGTTCTTCCGGATGCCGCCGGCCGGCGCCGAGGCGCCGAAGTGGTCGACCCCGACGCCGTAGCCGTCGTCGGTGACCCAGCGCTCCCAGCCGAACGTGGTCCCGGCCTCGACCGAGATCCGCCTGCGGATCGCCGGCGGCAGGATCGAGTCACGGTACTCGGCATCCTGCTTGTCGAAGCGGTCGGTGCTCGGCATCGAGACGACGCGCACCTTCGTCCCCTCGGCGGCGAGGATGTCAGCCGCGTCGAGGCAGAGCGACACCTCCGAGCCGGTGCCGATCAGGATCAGCTCCGGTGTGCCGTCGCTGTCGCGGTAGACGTAGCCGCCGCGCTCGATCGCGTCGTCGGGGATCGCCGAGCGATCGAGCACCGGCAGCTTCTGGCGGCTGAGCGCGAACGCCGTCGGCTCGCCGGAGCGGCCGAGGACCCAGAGCCAGGCGAGCACGGTCTCGTGCGCGTCCGCCGGCCTGATCACCTCGAGGTTCGGCATCGCACGCAGCGAGGCGACCTGTTCGACCGGCTGGTGGGTGGGTCCGTCCTCGCCGACCCCGATCGAGTCGTGGGTGAAGACGAAGATCGATGGGATCTCCATGATCGCGGCGAGCCTGATCGAACCACGCATGTAATCGCTGAAGACGAGGAACGTCGCCCCGTAGGCACGAAGCCCGGCGATCGTCATCGCGTTCACGATCGCGCCCATCGCGTGCTCGCGGATGCCGAAGTGGAGGTTGCGGCCGCCGAAGTCGTGGCGGCGGACGCTCGGATAGTCGTCGAGGTTCGTCGAGGTCGACGGCGCCAGGTCGGCCGAGCCGCCGATCAGCTCGGGGATGTGCGGCGCGAGCCAGTTCAGCGCCTTGCCGGAGGCTGCTCGGGTCGCCACCTGCTCCCCGGTCTCGAACGTAGGCGCCTCTGAGGCCGCCGGCAGTTCCGGGTCAACGCGGTTGACGAGCCGGGTGAACTGCTCGGCGAGGTCGGCGTGCTCGGTCGCGTAGGACTCGAACAGCTCGTCCCACTCCCGCTCGGCTTCGATTCCGCGCTGCTTGACCGCCTCGAAGTGCTCGCGGACCTCATCCGGCACCGTGAACGGCTCCGGGTAGTCCCAGCCGAGCGCCTTCTTGGTCAGCGCGATCTCCTCCTCGCCGAGCGGTGACCCGTGAGCGCCAGCGGTGTCCTGTTTGTTGGGGCTGCCGAAGGCGATGTGGGTCGGCGCGATGATCAGCGAGGGCCGGTCGGCTATCGACTGCGCCTCCGCGATCGCCTCCTCGATCCGTTCGAGCGAGGGGTTGAGGTCGAGGCGGTGCACCGCCCAGCCGTAGGACTCGTAGCGCATGGCGACGTCGTCGTGGTAGGCGAGGTCGGTCGAGCCCTCGATCGTGATCTTGTTGTCGTCGTAGAAACCGATCAGCTTCCCGAGCCCGAGGTAGCCCGCGAGCGAGGAGGCCTCGCTGGAGATGCCCTCCTCCATGTCGCCGTCGCTCGCGATGAAGTAGGTGTGGTGGTCGACGATCTCGCCGCCCGGCCGGTTGAACTGGGCCGCGAGGTGCGCCTCGGCGAGCGCGAAGCCGACGGCATTGCCGACACCCTGGCCGAGCGGACCGGTCGACACCTCGATCCCGGCGGTGTGATGGAACTCGGGATGGCCGGGAGTCCGGCTCTGCCACTGACGGAACTGCTCGATGTCCTCAAGGCTGAGGTCGTAGCCGGAGAGGTGCAGGCAGGCGTACTGGAGCATGCAGGCGTGGCCGGCGCTGAGGACGAAGCGGTCGCGATTGCGCCAGTGCGGGTCGGCCGGGTTGTGGCGCATCACGCGCGAGTACAGGACGTAGCCGAGCGGCGCGAGCCCCATCGGCGTGCCCGGGTGACCGGAGTTCGCCTTCTGCACGGCGTCCATCGCGAGCGTCCTGATCGTGTTGATCGACAACTCGTCGATCGCGCTCGCGCCGGTGTCGCTCGCCGTCGCCTTCGTCTCGTCAGTCATCGGGCTTCCTCTCGTCCTTTCATTTCCTCTTTGGCCAGGATCGCCGCCCCGAGCACGCCGGCCGTCGGGCCGTGCTTCGAACGCCGTATCTCAGTCTTCGTGCCCACTCCGGGCAGGATGTATTCCCGTGCGGTCCGCCGCGCGGGCTCGAGCAGCAGCTCGCCGGCGACGGAGACCCCGCCTCCGATCGCGACCACGTCCGGATCGAGGGCGTTGATCACGTTCGCGACCCCGATGCCGAGCCAGGAGCCGAGCGAGGCGAGCAGTTCGACCGCGACCTCGTCGCCCGCGCCGGCCGCCGTCACCACCAGGTGTCCGTCCACGGGCTCGCCGGCTGCCCGGGCCCGGCCGACTGCGGACTCCGGATGCTGCTCGGCCGCCTCCGCCGCGAGGTGGTCGAGGGCGCGTCCGGACGCGAGCGACTCGAGCGATCCGTGGCGCGGGAAGCCCCCGGGCTCGGACGACGCCTCTCGCCGGCCCGCCGCCACCATCATGTGGCCGAGCTCCGCGGCGGCGCCGGTTGCGCCGCGATACGGCGCCCCGTTGAGGACCAGCCCGCCCCCCACCCCGGTTCCCACGGTCAGCATCACCAGGTTCGCCACCTCGATCCTGGCTCCCGAGCTCGCCTCGGCCAGTGCGGCGACCGTGGCGTCGTTGTCGAGGAAGACCGGTAGGCCGATGCGATCGGCGAGCACCGACCGCAGCGGGAGGTCGGCGAGCGGGACGTTCACCGAAGTCCGGATCCGGCCCGCATCGAAGTCGATCACGGACGGCACGCCGACGCCGACGCCGCGGACGTCATCGTCGCGGACGGAGTCGACGAGCGCGCAGATCTCGTCGATCAGGGCATCGGACCCGGCAACGGCGGTCGGCCTGATGTCGTGATGGGCGAGCTCGCCGTCCCTGAGCACTGCGACGGCGACCTTGGTCCCCCCGATGTCGACGCCGACGTAGGCGTCGCTCATCTGCTGCTGGGGAGCTGGGCGGGCTGCAAACCGAGCCTGACGATAACGGCGCGAGAGGAGGGACTACGGATAGTCTCGTCGTGGTGGCGCTGCACGACGTCTCGATTCCGATCCGCCCCGGGATGATCATCTACCGGGGCAATCCGGGCTACGACGCCGAGCGGGCGCTGACGATCGACGGCGGCGACGGGGCCAACGTCAGCCGGCTGACGATGGGCGCGCACACGGGCACCCACATCGACGGCTCGCTCCACTTCTACGACGACGGCGACGGCGTCGACGCGCTGCCCCTGGAGGCGATGCTCGGCCCCTGCATCGTCGTCGAGATCGACGACCCGGGGGAGGCGATCGATCGTGAGGCGCTCTCGGCCGCCGGGATCCCCGAGGGAGCCGAGCGGGTCCTGTTGAAGACCTCCAACTCGCGGCTCTGGGACCGCGACGAGTTCACCCACGACTTCGTCCGCCTCGACGGCAGCGGCGCCGAGTTCGTCCTCGAGCGCGGGATCAGGCTGATCGGCATCGACTACCTCTCGATCGGCGACCACGATGCCCATCTCGCCCTGCTCGGCAACGGCGTCGTCGCGCTCGAAGGCCTCGACTTCCGGTCGATCGAGCCGGGTGCCTACGAGCTGATCTGCCTTCCGATCCGGCTGCTCGACACCGACGGTGCCCCGGCCCGGGTCCTGCTCCGCGACCGCGCCGCCGGCGGGGAAGTCTGATGCCGGCGGCGGAGCACAGCGCCGGCCGCGGGGGCATCGACCTCGGCGGCACCAAGATCCAGGCGATCATCGCCGATGCCGAGAACCGGGTGGTCGGCCAGGCCCGGTGCCCGACCCCCCACGAGGGCGGCCCGGATGCCGTGGCGGCGGCGATGGAGGGCGCGCTGCGGGAGGCCGCGGTTGAGGCCGGCGTCGATCCGGCGGGGCTCCAGGGCGTCGGGGTCGGCTCGCCCGGCGACGTCGACGGAGCCAGCGGAGCGGTGGCGAACGCGAAGAACCTCCCCGCCTGGACGGACAGCTACCCGCTCGGCGCGAAGCTGACGGAGGCGCTCGGCACGCGGGTCGCCGTCGGCAACGACGTCGGCGTCGCGACCAACGCCGAATACGTGCTCGGCGCCGGGCGCGGCCACAACTCGGTCCTCGGCGTCTTCTGGGGCACCGGGGTCGGCGGCGGCCTGATCCTCGACGGAACGCCCTGGCACGGTCGCGGCGCCGCCGGCGAGATCGGCCACATGGTCGTCAAGCGCGACGGCGCCCGCTGTCCCTGCGGCAACCACGGCTGCATGGAGGCGTACGCCGGGCGCTCGGCGATGGAGTCCGAGGCACGCCGCCGGGTCGAGGACGGCGAACACACCGACCTGTTCAAGCTGATGGCCAAGCACGACAAGCCGCGGCTCACCAGCGGGATCTGGGAGCGGGCCCTCGACCACGGAGACAAGATGGCCGAGCACCTGATCGACCGCGCGGTCAAGGCCCTCGGCGCCGGTATCGCATCCGCCGTGAACCTGATCGATCCCGAGATCGTCGTCCTCGGCGGTGGGCTGGGCGTCCGCTTCGGCGAGCGCCTCGGGCCCGACATCCGCCGCCACATGGAGAAGAGCCTCTTCCTCCACGACGATCCGCCGGAATTCCAGGTCGCCGCGCTGGGAGATTTCGGCGGGGCACTCGGCGCGGCGCTGCTGGTCGCCTGACCGATGCCCCGTGCGGTTGTCATCGGAGCGGGAATCGGCGGGATGGCCGC
>JAGQUO010000146.1 GCA_020438445.1 Solirubrobacterales bacterium | reverse complement strand
CGGCCGACCTCGCGGCCGCCGACCTCGTTCGCACCTGGACGGTGCGCGGAACCGCCCACATGCTCGCCGCCGGCGACCTGCCCTGGATCGACGCTCTGACCGGTCCGCGGAACCGGCGCCGCTTCGACGCGCTGATGAGGAAGCGCAGCAACCTCGAGACCGCCGAGAGGATCCGGCCGATCGCGATCGGGCTCCTCGCCGACGGGCCGCTGACCCGGGCCGAGCTGCTCGAGCGCCTCGACGAGCACGGCGCACCGTCGCTCGGCCCGCTCTCGGTGAACGTGCTGATGCCATGGCTCGCATCGACCGGTGAGGTGATCGGAACGCCCGACGGCTCCTTCCGGCTCGCGGACCCGCCACCGGCGATCGATCCCGACGAGGCGCTCGCGACGCTCGGCCGCCGCTACCTCGAGGGCTACGGTCCGGCCGGGCCCGAGGATCTCGCCCGCTGGTCGGGTCTGCCGATCACGGCCTGCCGCCGCGCCCTCGGCGACGTCCCGGGTGCCGTGGACGCGGGGGACGGCCTGCTCGCGTTGCCGGCCGCACCGGCGCCGGAGCCGCCACGGGCTCTGATGCTCGGCGCATTCGACACCTCGATGCTCGGCTGGCGCGATCGCGACCTGCTCGTGCCCCCGGCCGGGGCTCCACGGCTGCTGCCCGGCGGCGGGGTGATCCGCGCCGTCGTCCTCGCCTCCGGACGCGCGGCCGGGACCTGGAAGGTCGAGGGCTCGGGTGCCCGCCGGCGCGTTGCGTTCGATTGGTTCGCCGATCAGCCGGACGCCGATGCGCTGGCGTCCGAGATCGCGGCGGTCGGGGCGTGGCTCGGGCTCGAACTCGAGCCCGCCTCCTAGACTTGCGCATCCGATGAACGCCGCGACCGGAGACGACCGAGAGCAGGAGCGCCCCGCCCGCTACGACGCTCGCGCCATCGAGGCGAAGTGGCAGGCCGTCTGGGCGGCCGAGAAGACGTGGGAGGTCGCGAGCCCCGGTGAGCCCGGGTTCGACCCGGAGAAGCCGAAGGCCTACGTGCTCGTGATGCTTCCCTACCCGTCCGGCGAGCCGCACGTCGGCCATCTCAAGGTGTACTCGGTGGGCGACGCGATCGCTCACTACCGGCGCCGCAACGGGTACCGCGTCCTGCAGCCGATGGGTTACGACTCCTTCGGGCTGCCGGCCGAGAACCACGCGATCCGCACCGGCGAGCACCCGCGGATCTCGACCGAGCGCTCGATTGCCAGCTTCCGCCGCCAGTTCCTCGACTGGGGCGTCTCGATCGACTGGAGCCGCGAGCTCTCGACCTCCGCGCCCGACTACTACCGCTGGACCCAGTGGATCTTCCTGCGGCTGTTCGAGGCGGGCCTCGCCTACCGGACCGAGGCGGCGGTCCAGTGGTGCCCGAAGGACCAGACCGTGCTCGCCAACGAGCAGGTCATCGACGGCCGTTGCGAGCGCTGCGGGACCGAGGTCGTCCCGAAGAAGCTCGAGCAGTGGTACTTCCGGATCACCGACTACGCCGACCGCCTGCTCGCCGACTTCGACCGGCTCGAGTCGTGGCCGGAGCACGTGGTGACGATGCAGCGCAACTGGATCGGCCGGTCCGAGGGCGCCGAGGCCGTCTTCCGCTGCGAGGAGCCCGGGATCGACTTCCCGGTGTTCACGACGAGGCCCGACACGCTCTACGGCGCGACGTTCTTCGTCCTCGCTCCCGAGCACCCGGAGCTCGACCGCCTGATCGAAGGGACCGGCAACGCCGACGAGGTCCGGGAGTACGTCGCCGCCGCGCTCCGCCAGACGACCGGCGAGCGGGGCGACGAGGACCGCGAGAAGACCGGCGTCCGGCTCGAGCGGACCGTCGTCAACCCGGTCAACGGCGAGTCGATCCCGATGTTCGTCGCCGACTACGTGCTGATGGAATACGGCACCGGCGCGATCATGGCCGTCCCCGCGCACGACCAGCGCGACTTCGAGTTCGCGCGGAAGTTCGACCTGCCGATCCGGCAGGTCGTCGCCCCGGCCGACGGCTCCGAGGTTCCGGCCGGCGAAGCGTTCGTGACCCAGTCCGAGGACGTGCGAATCGTCAACTCCGGCGATCTCGACGGGCTGACGCCGGCCGGCGCGAAGCGGAAGATCATCGACGAGCTCGAGGCCGAGGGGAGGGGGAGGCTCGCCGTCAACTACCGGCTCCGTGACTGGCTGCTCTCCCGTCAGCGGTACTGGGGCTGCCCGATCCCGATCGTCCACTGCCCGGAGTGCGGCTCCGTACCCGTCCCCGACGACCAGCTCCCGGTCGAGCTGCCCGACATCGAGGATTACCGCCCCAAGGGCAAGAGCCCGCTCGCGACCGCGTCCGACTGGGTCGAGACCACGTGCCCTCGCTGCGACGGCCCCGGGCGCCGGGAGACAGACACGATGGACACCTTCGTCGACTCCTCCTGGTACTTCCTCCGCTACCTCGACCCCCGCAACACCGCGCTGCCGTTCGATCGCCGGATCGCCGACCACTGGATGCCCGTCGATCAGTACATCGGCGGCGTCGAGCACGCGATCCTGCACCTGCTGTACGCGCGCTTCTTCACGAAGGCGCTCGCGGACGCGGGGCTGATCGGCGTCCAGGAGCCGTTCGCGAACCTCTTCACCCAGGGGATGATCACCCGCGACGGAGCCAAGATGAGCAAGTCGAAGGGCAACGTCGTCGATCCCGCCGAGTACGTCTCCCGCTACGGCGCCGACACGGCGCGGACCTACGTCTGTTTCATGGGCCCTCCCGACCGCGGCGGCGACTGGGTCGACGAGGGCGTCGACGGCGTCCAGCGCTTCCTCTCGCGACTCTGGCGGCTGGCGGCCGAGTTGCCGTCCGATGCCGATCGCGCCGGAGCGTTCGACCGCGACTGGCAGCGCGGCACCTCCGGCCCGGTCCGGGAGCTGCTCGCGAAGAGCCATTGGGCGATCGACAAGGCGACCCGCGATTTCGAGCGGGACTTCCAGTTCAACACGGTGATCGCGGCCGTCATGGAGCTGGTCAACGACGCCTATCGACTGCGCGGCGAGCTCGGAACCGACGACGGCGCGCGCGCTCTCGCGTTCGCCGCCGCGACCGCCGGCTCGCTGATCTTCCCGTTCGCACCGCACCTCGGGTCGGAGGTCTGGGAGATGGTGGAAGGTGGACGGGTCTGGGAGGTGCCGTGGCCCGCCGCCGACGAGGAGCTATTGGCCAAGGACGTGATCACGCTCGTCGTGCAGGTGAACGGCAAGCTCAGGGACCGGATCGAGGTGCCCGCCGACGCGGACGAGGCGCGGATCCTCGAGCTCGTTCATGCAAGCGAGCGCCTCGACGCCTACCTCGACGGGCGCGAGCCGGTCAAGGAGATCGTCGTGCCCGGCCGCCTCGTCAACCTCGTCGTCCGCTGAGCAGGCATCGGTCCGCAGTCCGTCGCCGCGGCCGCCGACCGGCGTCGTTCTGGTAGAACCCCCGCTGATGCTAGTCAGGCGCCTCCCCGACGCCGCCGTACTGGACTTCCACCGGCTCAGCTCGCACATCCTGATGGATGCCGGCGAGCTCGGATCGCGGCACATGACGGTCACCTGGATCGAGGTCCCGCCCGGCACCGAGCAGGAGCTCCACTCCCACGAGGAGGCCGAGCAGGTCTACATCGTCGTTCGCGGCGCCGCGGCGCTCTCGGCGGCAGGCGACACCGAGGAGCTCGAGCCCGGTGATCTCGCACTGATCCCGCCGGCGACCGATCACGTCGTCGCCAACCCGGGAACCGAGGACCTCGCGCTCGTCTCGGTCCAGTCACCCGCCGTCTCCGTCGAGGAGACGATCGGACGTCAGTCCGCGGCCACCGTCGGCTACGACGGCGACGACGACGAGTACTGAGCTTTCGGGTCGGGCCAGGTCGTTTCGGTGCCGAACTGCAGGTTGTCCCCGCCAGAGCAGGGTTTCCTGCAGTTGAATCGCTGAGTCAGCCGGTCGAGCCTCGGACTGACCGCCTGCCCTCTCCAGCCACCTCCCTCACGAGCCGAACCGACGTCCGCCGGTCGGGCGTCCCCGGCGCGAGCCCACGCGTCCGTTTCGTCACCTTCCCGCGAGGGTTCCTGACGTTCCGTCTCCCACGCGTTCGCCGGCGGCCCTCACCATCGCCGCATGGGTATGTCCCGGTTGCAGATGGCCGTGTTCGCCGCGATCGGCGTGGCTGTCCTGCTGCTCGGGATCAGGGCCGTACGCGAGCCGGGTGCCGAGCCGCCCGGGGCCGGGGCGACGCTGGGGAGTGAGCCCGTGGGCGGTGACGGCGGCGCCGCGGCGCCGACGAACGGCGACGTCGTCGTCCACGTAGCCGGGGCGGTCTCCGACCCCGGCGTCTACCGGCTCCCCGCCGGCTCGCGTGTCGCCGACGCCGTCGAGCGCGCGGGCGGACCGAGCGGCCGCGGCGATCCCGACGCGGTCAACCTCGCGGCGCGGTTGGCCGACGGCCAGCAGGTGGTCGTTCCGTCCCGGAGCGGCACGACCGGAACGGCGGCCGCGGAGGACGGCCCGATCAGCCTGGGCTCGGCGGATCAGGCCGATCTCGAGACGATCGACGGGATCGGACCCGTGACGGCGGCCGACATCATCGCCTTCCGCGACGAGCGCGGCGGGATCGCATCGATCGAGGAGCTCGACGAGATCCCGGGCATCGGCCCGGCGACCATCGAGTCGCTCGGCGAGCGGCTCCAGCCCTAGCGGGCGGGCCGTGTCGCGTCACGATCCGACCGGATGGTGGCGCCACG
>JAGQUO010000145.1 GCA_020438445.1 Solirubrobacterales bacterium | reverse complement strand
AGCAGGTGGCGATCGCCCGATCGCGTGAGCAGAAGCTCCGGCATGGTCAGCAGCGCGGGAGGCAGCGAGGACCAGACACCACCGGCACCCGCCTCGTCCGAGAAGGCCATCCCACCGACCCAGAGAGGCCCGGCTCCCGCCGGAAGGTCGGTCGGCTCGGCGGCCAGCCGCCTCCGCATCAGCGCCGTCGTGTCGGCCCTGAGGTCGGCGAAGCGGGAGGGGCCGCGGGAGACGACGTCGCGGACGCGCCCGAGCGCCGCGATCGCGAAGCCGTCGCGGTCGGGCTCCTCCCAGCAGAACCAGCGATCGTCCGCTCGCCGCGAGGCGAAGACGACCGCGCACGGGTCGATGTCGCCGATCTCCGCGGTGGCGCTGATCAGCCGGCGGACGTCGCCGGCTGCGGCGCGCCCGGCGAGCTCCTCGAGCGAATCGAGGAGCGTGCCCGTATCGAGGGTCCCGGTCAGCTCTCGGGGCGCGCCCGGACGATCGCGACCTCGCCGGTCCGGGCCATCTCGATCAGCCCGTGAGGTCGCACCATCCGCTCGAAGGAATCGATCTTCTCCGTCGTCCCGGTCACCTCGACGGTGATCGAACGGCGGGAGACGTCGACGATGTGGGCGCGGAAGATCTGCGTGAACTCGATGATCTCCGCCCGGTTGTCGGCGGCCGCGTTGATCCGGAAGAGGGCCATCTCACGGGCGACCGTCTTGTCCGGCTCCATGTCCCGGATCTTGATCACGTTGACCAGCTTGTGGAGCTGCTTCGTCACCTGGTCGATCGGATGCACGGCCCCGTCGACCGTGAGGGTGACGCGCGAGATGTCGGGGTCCTCGGTCGGTCCGACCGCGAGCGTGTCGATGTTGAAGCCCCGGCGGCTGAACAGCCCCGCGATCCGGGCGAGGACGCCGGGCCGGTTCTCGACCAGGAGCGAGAGCAGGTGCCGGCGGCCGGTGAGGCCGTTCTCGGCGCGGAGCTCGTCGAGGTCGAGCAGATCCTGGGTTCCCGATTCAGCCATGTGCCCTCCTCAGCCGACCATGTCCCGGGCGGCCGCGCCGGCCGGGATCATCGGATAGCAGTTCTCGTTCGGTGTGACGCGGACGTCGAGCAGCACCGGTCCCTCGGTCTCGAGCGCCGACTTCATCGCGCCGGCCAGCTCGTCCTTGCTGTCGCAGAGGATCCCGGTCCAGCCGAACGCCTCCGCGAGCTTCACCCAGTCGGGGCTCGGGCCCATCTCGACCGACTTGTAACGCTCGTCCCAGAACAGCTCCTGCCACTGCCGGACCATCCCGAAGTGGCCGTTGTTCATCAAGAAGACCTTGACGTCGAGGTCGTTCGCCGCCGCCGTCGCGAACTCCTGGCAGACCATGATCAGGCTGCCGTCTCCGGCGAGGCAGACGACCTGCTCGTCGGGCATGGCCACCTTGGCGCCGATCGCCGCCGGCAGGCCGAACCCCATGGTGCCGAGACCGCCGGAGTTGAGCCACCGCCGCGGCTTCGCGAAGTGGTAGTACTGCGCCGCCCACATCTGGTGCTGGCCGACGTCCGAGGTGATGATCGCGTCGCCGCCGGTCGCGCGGTACATCTCCTCGACCATGCGCTGGGGCTTGATCTCCTGATCGGTCGTGTCCTCGTAGTGCAGCGGGTATTGCTCGCGCCAGCCCTCGATCCGGCGCCACCACTCGTCCAGCCGCGAGCTGTCCGCGGCGAGCGCCCGGTACTCGCCGGTCAGCTTCGGCAGGACCTTCTTGACGTCACCGACGATCGGGATGTGGGCCGGGACGTTCTTGCTGATCTCGGCCGGGTCGATGTCGATGTGGACGAACTTCGCCCGCGGAGCGAACTCGCTCAGCTTGCCGGTGATGCGGTCGTCGAAGCGGGCGCCGATCGCGACGATCAGGTCCGCCTCGTCCATCGAGTAGTTGGCGGTGCGGGTGCCGTGCATGCCGAGCATCCCGAGCCACTGCTCATCGGGGGCGGGGAACGCGCCCAGCCCCATCAGCGTGCAGGTGACCGGGAAGCGGTCCGAGGCGGCGAGCTCGCGCAGCTCCTCGGAGGCGTCCGCGTTGATCACGCCGCCGCCCGCGTAGAGGACGGGCCGTCGCGAGTTGGCGAGCGCCTTCGCCGCGATCCGGATCTGCTTGATGTTGCCCTCGGTGTTCGGCTGATACCCGGGCAGCTTCGGCGCGCCCGTGATCGGCTCGTAGTCGATCTCCATCCGGGAGAGGTCCTGGGGGATGTCCACCAGCACCGGCCCGGGCCGGCCCGACTTGGCGATGTGAAACGCCTTGTGGATGTAGTCGGGAATCTGAGCGGGGTCGGTGACGAGGAACGAGTGCTTGACGATCGGCATCGTGATGCCGGTGACGTCGGCCTCCTGGAAGCCGTCGGTTCCGATCAGGTCGGTGCGGACCTGACCGGTGATGAACACCGTCGGCACCGAGTCCATGTGCGCATCGGCGATCGCCGTGACCAGGTTCGTGGCGCCGGGCCCGGAGGTCGCGAAGGCGACGCCGACCTTGCCCGAGGCCTTCGCATAGCCCTCGGCGGCGTGCCCCGCGGCCTGCTCGTGACGCACCTGGACGTGCTCGAAGCTGGCGTCGTACAGAGCGTCGTAGAGCGGGAGGCTGGCGCCACCGGGGATGCCGAACACGTGCTTGACACCCTCGGCGTTGAGAGCCTCGCAGAGTGCGTCAGCAGCGCGCATCGGATACCTCCGTTTGGTCGTGGCGAAGAAAGGGTGCGAACACCGCGACCGAACCGTGTGCTGCGGCAGGTCGACTCGCGGCTGCATACAAGTTTAACAGCGGATTTCGGGCCTCCCGGCCGCCGGCGACGCCCGCGTCCCCGCCGGCTCCGGGCCGCCGGGATCAGGAGCCGCGCGGGCGCAGATCGGGCCCGGGACGGACCTCGGAGGGGTCGGGCAGGTACATGTCCTCGCCGCAGCGGTTGCAGACCTGCACGTAGAGCTTGTGGACGGCGCCGCAACGGGGGCAGCGACGCTCGGGCTCCGCCTGCTCCCGGCGCGAGAGGATCACGGCGACGAGGCCCAGCAGCGGCAGGACCCCGCCGATCACGAACCAGACGAAGAAGCTCATGCCCTTCGCCCGGCCGATGGCGCCGGTGGCGATCCCGAAGCAGACGCAGATGACGACGTAGGCCATTGCCTCAGGTTAGACGCGGGCCGCTTCCGGGCTCAGCCGAGCGGGCGGTGGCTTCCACCCCGCTCGTAGACCTCGTCCCGGAGCGGGCGCGGGTGCCCGATCGAGCCGACCTCGGCGGTGTCACGCCGAAACGGCAGGCCGATCGTCCAATCCGCGACCGCGCGAAGCTTGCGCGCCGCACCGGGGATCTGGCTGACGTGGTAGGTGCGGGCGGCCCACCAGGCGGGGAACCCCGACATCGTGATGCCGCCGGGAATGCTCGCCACGGCCTTGTAGCGGCCGAGGTTCACGAAGGCCCCCCGACTGCGGTAATCGAATCGCTCGTGGGCGCCGACGCCGAGATCGGCGGCGATGTTGCGCGCCGCGACCCGCGCCTGCCGGATCGCGTGCTGGGCCGTCGGCGGGCAGAGCCCGCCGTCGGGGTCGGGGACCGGCGCGCAATCGGCGGCGGCGTAGACGCCGTCGGGCCCGGGGACGGCGAGGTGATCGTCGACGGTGATCCGCCCGCGCTCGTCGAGCGGGAGCTGCATCGTCCGCAAGCTCGGGTGCGGGGTGACGCCGGCGGTCCAGACCACGGTCCGGGCCGGCAGACGTTCCCCCGTCGAGAGCTCGACGTGATCGGCCTCGACGCTGTTCAGAGTCGTCCCCAGGCGGATGTCGATCCCGCGGCCGCGAAGCTCGCCGCATGCATATTCGGCGAGACTCGCATCGATCTCCGGCAGGACCCGCTCGGCCGCCTCGACGAGCATCCACCGCATCCCGTGAAGCCGGGCCCGCGGATAGCGCTGGATCGCGTCGGCGGCGAAGTCCTGGAGCTCAGCGAGCGCCTCGAGGCCGGCGTAGCCGCCGCCGACGAAGACGTAGGTCAACAGCGCCTCGCGGCGATCGGGATCCTCGGTGGCGTTCGCCTCCTCGAGGGTCTCCACGATGTGGTTGCGGATCCAGATCGCGTCGGCGAGGCTCTTGAACCCGATCGCGTGCTGGTCGAGGCCCGGAACCGGAAGCGAGCGGCTGACCGAGCCGAACGCGACGAGCAGCTCGTCGTACGGGAGCTCCTCGACCTCGCCGTCGTGGGTGGTGAGCTCGACCGTCCGCGCGAGCGGGTCGTGCGCGCTGACCGCGCCCATCCGCAGGTAGGTCCGCCGCAGCAGGTCGCGCAGCGGCGTGACGACGTGACGCGGCTCGAGCATCCCCGCCGCCGCCTCCGGCAGCAGCGGCGTGTAGAGGAGGAAGTTGACGTCGTTGACGAGGACCAGCCGCGTCGACTGCTTCGGTAGCAGCCGCTCGAGCTCACGCGCGGCGTTCGCGCCTGCGAATCCCCCACCGGCGATGACGACGTTGTGAGCCACGGAGGCACCGTAACAGCTTGTAACGCTTCGTTACAAGCATCGGACCGCACGAGCTCGCGCGGCCGGCTAGAGACCCAGCTTCTCGCGGATCAGGCTCGTCACCTCGCCGCCGTCGGCCCTGCCGCGGCTCTCGCGCATGACGACGCCGACGATCGCACCGATCGCCTTGCCCTCCCCCGCCTTGACCTTGGCGGCGGCGTCCGGCTGCTCCTCGATCGCACGCTCGACGAGGGAGTCGAGCTCGCCCGCATCGCCGGCGGCGAGATCGAGCCTCGAGACGATCTCCTCCGGATCCCCCCCCTCGCGAGCGAGCACGACGAGGACCTCGCGGGCCCCACCGCGATTCACCTTCTTCGCATCGACGAGCGAGACGAGCGCGGCGACGGCTTCCGGAGTGGCCCGCGTCGCGGTCGGCTCGACGTCCGACTCCCGCGCCACCGCAACGAGGTCGCCCGTGACCCAGTTCGCGATCGCCTTCG
>JAGQUO010000144.1 GCA_020438445.1 Solirubrobacterales bacterium | reverse complement strand
CGGCGACGAGGCCGGCGTGCTCGTAGACGCGGTCGTTGTCGGCATAGACGAGCCGCGGCATCAACGTCCTCGCCTCGGGATCGCCGAGGCCGGGCACCGAAGCCGGGACCCGGTACCCGAAGTCGGGGTCGGGCTCCCAGCGGACATCCGGAAGCGCACCGAGGACGGCGGCGACGAGGGCCGGCGCGACCTCGGTGCATCCGGGCCGGTCGGCCGGCCCGCCGACGGCGCCCTGCTTGATCGCGAGAATCGGCCGTTCGGCGCCGGTCAGGCCCGCCAGCAGCGCATTTGCCGCCGAGGCTTCCCGCGGCTCCGCGCAGTGCTCGAGCCAGAGCAGGACCGCGGTGGCGGGCTCGAGCAGTGCCACCGGCGCCAGCGTCCCGATCCCGCGGCACGGGACCACGACGAAGTCGGACCCGGCGGGAAACGACCCGTCCGGCCCGATCAGCGATCCGCCGCGCCTCGTGACCTCCGGCTCCCACGGCGGCGGCCCCTCGGGGCGGCCGCTGAGGTCGGGGCTCCGGGTCGCGTAGGGATCGGCCAACGAGCGCCCTCGGCCGCTTACTCCCCCGGGTTCCTGCGGGGGATCAGGACCGTCCGCTTGAACTCGGCGACGAGCGTGTTGTCCTGCTTGTAGACGCGGGTGTGGACCTTGACGATGCCGCGATCCGGCTTCGACTTCGACGGCCGGACCTCGAGGACCTCGGACTCGCAGAAGAGCGTGTCCCCGTGGAAGACGGGGTTCGGGTGGCTCAGCTCCTCGGTCGCGAGGTTGGCGATCGCCTTGCCCGACACGTCGCTGACCGACATGCCGAGGGCCAGGGAGTAGACGAGCGGCCCGACGACGACGTTCTTTCCCTGCTGCGACTCGCCGGCGTAGACGTCGTTGAGGTGCAGCGGGTGATGGTTCATCGTGATCAGGCAGAACAGATGGTCGTCGGACTCGGTGACCGTCTTCGCCGGCCAGTGCTTGTAGACGGCACCGACGTCGAACTCCTCGAGGTAGCGCCCGTAGGCGTGCGCTCCGGACGCCTCGCGGCCGGCCTGGTCGGTGATCAGCTCATGGGTCTCGTTCTCGCTCATTGATTCCTCGTTGCGTTGGTTCGGGGGCCTGGGAAGTTCGGTGGCGGCCGAAGCTCAGCGCACGCGCTTGAGCTTGCCGCGGGCCTCGTGCTTGGCGATCACTCCGCCGAGGAGGCGGATGACCGCCGGATCGCCGCCGATCTTGACGACACCGTGCTCGTAGGCGGTGTGCCAGTGGGACAGGTCGGCGTCGGCGAGGTCGTTGAAGTCCGCACGGGGGATCGAGATCTCGATTCTCGCGTCCTCGGGCTCCTCCTTGGTGATCTCCGGGCCGGGAGCGCTGACCCGGAAGACCTGGACGTCGCCCCGGCCTCTCAGCTCGAGGCGGGCGACGAGCTTGAGCTTCGTGAGCGCCGGCAGCTGCTCCAGCAGGCGCTTGTAGGCGATCCCGATCAGATCCTGGGTGATCGACGACATCTCAGACCGCTCCCCTCCGACTGGCCGGCTTCAGAGCGGACATCCTCAGATCTTGTTGCGCTGAAGCAGCTTCTTGCCGATGACCATGCGCTGGATCTCGGACGTCCCCTCCCCGATCAGAAGCAGCGGCGCATCGCGGTAGAGCCGCTCGATCTCGTACTCCTTCGAGTACCCGTAGCCGCCGTGGATCCGGAACGACTGCTCGACGCATTCCTTGCCGGTCTCGGAGGCGATCAGCTTGGCCATCCCCGCTTCGAGGTCGGAACGCTGGCCCGCGTCCTTCATCCGCGCGGCCTTCAGGGTCACGAGGCGCGCCGCTTCGATCTTCGTCGCCATGTCGGCGAGCTTGAACAGGATCGCCTGGTGCTGGGCGATCGGGCGGCCGAACGTCTTGCGCTCCTGGCTGTAGCGGAGCGCGAGCTCGAGAGCCCGCTGGGCGATGCCGACGCCGCGGGCGGCGACGTTGACCCGGCCGACCTCGAGCGCGTCCATCATCTGCGAGAAGCCCTTGCCGAGCCCGTCCTCCTCCCCGCCCAGGATCCGATCGGGCGAGCAGCGATAACCGCTGTAGACGAGCTCCGTCGACTCGACGCCCTTGTAGCCCATCTTCTTGATCTGCGGTGGCACCTCGAGCCCGGCGTAGTCGCCGGTGTTCTTGTGCTCGCCCGGGACCTTCTCGGTGATGAAGCAGGTCATCCCGGTGTGCGGCGGATCGGCCTTGGTGTCGTTCTTCATCAGGGCGAAGACGACGCCGGAGCGAAGCCCGTTGGTGACCCACATCTTCTGACCGTCGAGGATCCAGTCGCCGCTCGCCTCGTCCTTCTTCGCGGTCGCCTTGATCCCCTGCACGTCGGAGCCGACCTCGGGCTCGGACAGCGAGAAGGCGGCACGGATCTCGCCGGTCGCCATCTTCGGCAGGAAATAGTCCTTCTGCTCGTCGGTGCCGAACTTCATCAGCAGATAGGAGCCGATGAAGTGGGTGTTGACCACGCCCGAGATCGAGATCCAGCCGCGCGACAGCTCCTCGACGATCATCGTGTAGGTCGTCAGGTCGAGACCCATCCCGCCGTACTCCTCGGGGATCGTGACCCCGAACAGGCCGAGCTCCTTCATCTGCTCGACGATCGGCTCCGGGAACTTGTCCTCGGCGTCGTACTCCTCGGCGACCGGGATGATCTCGTTGTCGACGAAGGAGCGCACCATCTCGGTGATCTCCTTCTGGATGTCGGTCTTCTCTTCGAAGGTCGGGGCGTCTACGGCCATGTGTGAAGGGCTCCTGCGGGGATCTCGGGCGGGCGTTTCTGACTGGTCACGGCTCCGCGGGGCTTGCGCAGTTCGCGGCCGCCTGCGACGTGAGAAGGATACCGGCGCCCGATCGGAGGCGCGCGAGAGCGAAGAGGCTCCCCCGGTCCCGTCCCGGGGGAGCCTCCATATTGCGGTCAGCCGGCGAGCCGGGCGGTCAGCCGGTCGTCGAGTCGGTCGAGCTGCCGCCGATCTGGATCCCGGCGTCCTCGAGCTTCTGGGCCGCCTGCGTCAGCTCGGACTGGAACTCCAGGCCCGCCTGCTGCAGCGCCTGGGCGGCCTCGACCAGGGCCTGGTTGTCACCCGAGTCCGCCGCTTCGCTGACGTCGGTCAGCTTCGATGAGAAGTTCTCGAGCGCCGACAGGGTCTGATCGTGACCCTCCTGGGCGTCGGGAGGAGGCTGGAGAGCGCTGAAATCGTCGATCGCGCCCTGGATCTCGGACTCCGCCTCGTCCACGAGCTGGCTGAACTGGTCGGGGTTCTTCGAGTTGGAGATCTCGGTCCCGAGCTGCTGGAAGCTGGTGCCGAACTCGAGCAGGATGGCCTGTGCCTGCTGAGCGTATTCCTCGTTGCTCAGAGCCTCCGAGCTCGAGCTGTCGCTGCTGTCGGTGCTGTCATCGCCACCGCAACCGGCGACCGCGATCAGCCCGACGAGGGCGAGGATCAGTAGCGGAATTCTGAGAAGTCGCATGTAACTCCCTGGTCGGGGCCCCTTCCGAGCAGGGCCAATTGCCGGGTGCAGTCTAAGCCCGAGGGGGACGTAACCGCGCCACGAAGCTCCGGTAGCGTCCGCGGCCCGAAAGCCAAGAACCCCAGGAGCAGAATGAGAAACCCACGCAGCTTCGCCCAGCCCCTCGCGATCGGCGCCCCCGACCCGGTGCTCGAGGTTCCGTTCCGGCCCTCGCGGATGATCCACTTCTTCGACGCGTCGAACGAGAAGATGGCGGCGAAGGTCCCCGACATGGCCCAGCAGGCCGACATCCTGCTCGGCAACCTCGAGGACGCGGTCCCGGTCGACAAGAAGGTCGCGGCCCGCGAGGGCCTCGTCAAGGTCGCCGGCGAGGTCGACTTCGGCGAAACCCAGCTCTGGACCCGGGTCAACTCGCTCGAGAGCCCCTGGGTGCTCGACGACCTGACGACGCTCGTCACCGAGATCGGCGACAAGCTCGACGTGATCATGGTCCCGAAGGTCGAGGGCGCGTGGGACATCCACTACGTCGACCGCCTCCTGGCCCAGCTCGAGGCGAAGGCCGGGATCGAGCGGCCGATCCTCGTCCACGCGATCCTCGAGACGTCGCTCGGCGTCGTCAACCTCGAGGAGATCGCCACCGCGAGCCCGCGGATGCAGGGCATGAGCTTCGGACCGGCCGACCTCGCCGCCTCACGGCGGATGAAGACCACCCGGGTCGGCGGCGGCCACCCCGGCTACCTGGTGATCAACGACCCCGATCCCGACGATCCCGAGGCACCGCGGGCGACCGCACAGCAGGACCCGTGGCACTACTCGATCGCCCGCATGGTCGACGCCTGCACCTCCGCCGGCATCCTGCCCTTCTACGGGCCGTACGGCGACATCAAGGACGTCGCCGGCTGCGAGGCACAGTTCCGCGCCGCCTTCCTGCTCGGCTGCGTCGGCACGTGGACGCTGCACCCCGTCCAGATCGGGATCGCGAAGAAGGTCTTCAGCCCCGACCCGGACGAAGTCAAGTTCGCCAAGAAGGTGATCGAGGCGATCCCGGACGGCAAGGGCGTCCACATGATCGACGGCAAGATGCAGGACGACGCCACCTGGAAGCAGTGCAAGGTCATGGTCGATCTCGCGGAGATGCTCGCCGAGAAGGACCCGGAGCTCAAGGAGGCCTACGGGCTCTGAGGCCCTCCATGCGGGCAATTGCTCGCGGCGGCTCCCACCGGTTGGGTCGGTGAACGTGGTTCGGCTGGGGAGGGAGGATGGATCGGCCGACCACGTTCCCTCATTGGGTCGAATGCCGATTGCGACCACGACGTGGTCGCTTTCTGCATCCGAGATCGACTCGGTGGCAAGAAGCGTCCGCTCACTCGTCGGTTCTTGCCATCGACCACCTGCCCGGGCCCTCCCGGGCCGCGCTTCAGCCGCCGACCTCCCCCTCCCCAGCCATTACCCACGTCGGCCCACTAACCGTCCCTCCCCGCACGCGCTCTACGCACAAGAGCATTGACGCTCTAGATATTAGAGCCAATCTGCTCTACACTCTGGCGCGTGA
>JAGQUO010000143.1 GCA_020438445.1 Solirubrobacterales bacterium | reverse complement strand
TCGGCCGGCTCGACGTCGGCGACCTCCACGTCCAGATCCGGCGGACGCCGAAGCCGGTCGTGGCCGCGGTCGCCGGATACGCGGTGGGAGGCGGCCACATCCTCCATCTGGTCTGCGACCTGACGATCGCGGCCGACAACGCCCGCTTCGGGCAGACGGGCCCCAGGGTCGGCAGCTTCGACGGCGGGTTCGGAGCGGGCCTGCTCGCACGCCAGATCGGGGCGAAGCGGGCGAAGGAGATCTGGTTCCTCTGTCGTCTCTACGACGCCGACGAGGCGTTCCGGATGGGTCTGGTAAACGCGGTCGTGCCGACCGCCGAGCTGGAGCGTGAGACGGTCGCGTGGTGCCGCGAGATGAGCCACCTCTCTCCCCTCTCGCTCCGCCTCCTGAAATCGAGCTTCAACGCCGCCGAGGACGGGATCACGGGACTGCAGCAGCTCTCCCACGACGCGACCCTCCTCTTCTACATGAGCGAGGAGGGCCAGGAGGGCCGCAACGCCTACCAGGAGCACCGGGCACCGGACTTCTCGAAGTTCCCGCGACGCCCCTGACGTCGTGAACGGGCTGCGCACCTGGGCGATGGCCGCAAGGCCGAGAACGCTGCCGGCGGCGATCGCCCCGGTGCTGGTCGGCAGCGCGGCGGCCTGGGCCGCTTTCGCGGACGCGTCCGCATCCTTCGGCTGGGGCCGGTTCGTCGCTGCGCTGATCGGCGCGATCTTCATCCAGATCGGCACGAACCTCGCCAACGACTACTCCGACGCCAAGCGCGGCGCCGACACCGTCGACCGGCTCGGCCCCGTCCGGGTGACCGCCGCCGGGCTGGTGGCACCGAAGCGGGTGCTCCATGCCACCTGGCTGGCCTTCGGCGTCGCCGCCCTCGCCGGCCTCTATCTCGTGATCGAGGTCGGTCCCGAGATCCTCGCCATCGGGATCCTGTCGATTGCCGCGGGCGTCCTCTACACGGGCGGCCCCAAGCCGTACGGGTACGAGGGGCTCGGCGAGGTCTTCGTCTTCGTCTTCTTCGGGCTCGTCGCCGTCAACGGCTCCTACTACGTTCAGCTCGAGGACCTCGAAGCTCTACCGGTGCTGCTCTCGATTCCCATCGGCCTGCTCTCGGCGGCGATCCTGGTCGTCAACAACGTTCGCGACATCGACACCGATCGGCGTGCCGGCAAGCGCACCCTGGCGGTGCGCATCGGTCGAGGGCGGAGCCGCGACCTGTATCTCTGGATGATCATCGCCTCCTACGTCCTGCTCCCCGTCGCCCTGATCCTCGGCGACGGCTCGCCCTGGGGGCTGCTCGGGCTGCTCAGCATCCCCCTGGCGGCAGCGCCCGTCCGTGCCGTCCGCGAGCGCACCGACGGCCCGGCCCTCAACGGCGCGCTGGCGGGAACTGGCGCGCTGCTCGCCGTCTATGCCGTCCTCGTCGCAATCGGCCTGCTGATCTGACGCCGTGCGGATCGCGTCGTTCGAGGTCTTCCCGGTGGCGCTCCCGTTCCGCCGGCCCTACGCGACGGCGACGGGCACGCTCACCCGCCGGGAGATGCTGCTCGTCCGCATCGGAGGAGGCGACGGGACGCCGGGATGGGGCGACGCCGTACCGCTCAGCCTGCGCGGTGGGCCGGCGCTCGAGGCGGTCGCCGCCGACCTGTACGCCTGCGCCGGCGTCCTGGACGGCTTCGTGCTGGCCGCCGACGCCACCGCTGCGGCGCAGGAGGCTCTCTCGGCATGCCGGCGGGCAGGCGCCGGCCCGCAGGCGATCTCCGCGGTCGACATCGCACTGCTCGACCTGCTCGGCAAACGCGACGGCGTGCCGGCCTGGCGCCTGCTCGGAGCGTCCGCGCCGGAGCGGATCGCGTGCAACGCGACGATCGGTGCCGACGACGCCGCGGACGCCGCGGACGCCGCGGCGAAGGCGGTCCGTGCAGGCTTCGGGACGATCAAGGTCAAGGCCGGCGATGGTCGCGACGTCGATCGGATCAGGTCCGTTCGCGCTGCGGCGGGACCGGCGCCGCGACTGCGGATCGACGCCAACGGATGCTGGGACGTCGCCGTCGCGCTGGAGCGCCTGCACGCCCTCGAGGCCGTCGGCCTCGAGCTCGCGGAACAGCCCGGCGCGACCCTCGCCGATCTCGCCGCGATCAGATCGGGTACCGAGGTTCCGGTCGTGGCCGACGAGAGCGTCACCGACGTCGCCGAGGCCGAAGCCGCCGTCCGCCTGCAAGCGATCGACGCCGCCACCCTGAAGCTCGCAAAGGTCGGCGGACCGCGGGCGGCCCTGGCGATCGACTCGATCGCTCCCGCCTACCTGTCGAGCGCGCTCGACAGCGTCGTCGGGGTCGCAGCCGCAGCCCATACGGCCGTCGCCATGGAGAGCCGGGGATTCGCCGCCGGCCGGGCCCACGGTCTGGCGACCTCGCCGCTGTTCGCGGAGAATGTCGCCGATGACTCCGCCTTCCGTGGTCCCGAGATCGACATCGGATCGGAGCCCGGGCTCGGGGTCGAGCCGACTCCGGGCTCGCCGATGAGGCCGGCACGACGATGATCGACGCCACCAACCGCAACACGGCGCTGGCCTCGGCGCTGGTCGACGAGCTCCGCCGGGCCGGTGCCCAGAGCGCGGTGATCGCGCCCGGATCGCGCTCGTCGCCGCTGGCGCTCGCGCTCGACCGGGAGGCCGGGATCGACCTGAGGGTCGTGCTCGACGAGCGCAGCGCCGGCTTCGTTGCACTCGGCCTGGCGCTGTCGACGGGGAGACCCGCGATCGTCGCCTGCACGAGCGGGTCGGCGGCCGCGAACCTGCACCCCGCGGTGGTCGAGGCCGACCAGGCGGGGGTGCCACTGATCGTGCTCACATCGGATCGCCCGCCCGAGCTGAGGGAGATCGGTGCGGGCCAGACGATCGACCAGGTCGGCCTGTACGGCTCGCACGTGCGCTGGTTCCACGAGGTCGGCACCCACGAGGCCGACGAGGCCGGGATCCTGCACATGCGGTCGACCGGATCCCGCGCGATCGCCGAGGCGATCCTCGGCCGCGGGCCGGTGCACCTCAATCTCTCCTGGCGGGATCCGCTCGGCCCCGAGCCGCGCGCCGGGGACGTCACCGCCGTCAGCCGGACGGCGCTCGAAGGCCGCTCCGGTGGCCGCCCGCTCACGACCGGACTGAGCGGGCGTGAGCCGAGCGAAGGCCTGGCGACGGCGCTGGCCGAGGCGATCAGCGGAGCCGATCGCGGCCTCATCGTCGCCGGCCGGATCGCGGATCGGTCGCTGGCCCGCCCGATCAGCGCACTCGCCGCCGCAACCGGGTTCCCGGTGCTCGCCGACATCACCTCGCAGCTGCGCTTCGGATCACACGATCGAAGCCCGGTCGTCGCCGCCTACGACCTGATCCTCAGGCACGAGGCCCCGGACCTCACCCCCGACTTCGTGATCCGGTTCGGCGACATGCCGACGAGCAAGGCGCTGCGCGGGTGGCTGACCGCGACCGGCGCCGACCAGATCGTGGTCGATCCAGCCGGCCGCTGGAACGAGCCGACGCGCGTGGCGGGCGCCTTCGTGCGGGCGGAGCCGGCCGCGACGATCGCTGCGGTGCTGCCGCGGCTCACATCCGACCCGGCAGGCGCCGGCGGGTGGCTGAGCCGGTGGACGGGATCGGAGCAGGCGGCGCAGGAGGCGATCGATTCGGTGCTCGCGGACGGGTCGTTGTCGGAGCCGGCGGTCCAGCGCCTGCTGGCGACCACCTACGGCGAGGGCGATCGCGTTCTCATCGCCTCGAGCATGCCGATCCGCGACGCCGAGGCATTCGCCGCCGGAAGCGAGGCCGAGGTGACCGTCCACTCGAATCGGGGTGCGAACGGGATCGACGGTCTTCCCTCCACCGCCGCCGGGATCGCCGCCGGGTCCGGCGCTCCCACCTGGCTGGTCCTGGGCGACCTCGCCTTCGCTCACGATCTCGGTGGGCTCGCCGCGGTCGCGGCCACGGACGCCCCAGTGCGGATCGTCGTGATCGACAACGGCGGCGGCGGGATCTTCGACTTCCTCCCCCAGGCCGGCCAGGTCGATCCCGAGCGGTTCGCGGCCCTGTTCACGACCCCCTCGCAGATGGACGTGGGAGCTGCTGCTCGCGCCTTCGGAATCGAATACGTGGAGGTGCGCGATGCCGACGGACTGACCGGGCTCGCCGCGGCGACCGAGAGCGTGATCGCCCACGTTCCGCTCGACCGGAGCGGAAACGTCGCCCTCCACGGTGAGGTCGCGTCCGCGGTCGCAGGCGCCCTCGGCTGAGCTCAGCCGGCGATCAGCGGCAGGAGCGCCCCGAGCTTGATCTCGGTCTCGGCCAGCTCCGAAGCGGGATCGGAGTCGGCGACGATCCCGGCTCCGGCGTAGAGGTGCGCCGTCCGGTCGCGAAGCAACGCCGAGCGCAGCGCGACGCAGAACTCGCCGTCCTCGACCGCGTCCATCCAGCCGACCGGGCCCGCATACCAGCCGCGGTCGAGCTCCTCGAGCTCGGCGATCAGCCGCTCCCCGCCGGGCCCTCGAGGCTCCGGGCCGACCGCGGGCGTCGGATGGAGGAGCTCGGCGAGCTCGAGGACCGATCGCGACTCGGCGAGCTGGGCGTGGACCGGGGTCGCGAGGTGCTGGATGTTCGCGACCCTGACGACGACCGGCTCCGCCGACCGCTCGACCCAGACCGAGACCGGAGCGAGGCGGCGCTCGATGCGCCGGGCGACGATGGCGTGCTCGGAGCGGTCCTTGTCGCTGTGCAGCAGCTGCTCGCCGAGGTGGTCGTCGACCGACGGATCGGCGCTCCGGCGGGCCGAGCCCGCGAGCGCCACGGTGGCTGCGACGGCGCCGCTGCGGCGCACGAGTAGCTCCGGGCTGGCGCCGATGAAGGCGGCCTCGGGAGTGCCGACGCAGAAGCAGAAGCAGGAGCCGAACGCCTCGCGAAGCGCGCCGAACAGCGAGGCCGGAGAGTGGGCCGAGGGGATCGTCACCGTGACCTCGCGGGCCAGCACGAGCTTGTCCGCCCGGCCGGCGCGGATCGCCTCGACCGCATCGGCGACCG
>JAGQUO010000142.1 GCA_020438445.1 Solirubrobacterales bacterium | reverse complement strand
GGCCTGCCGTCCGGACCGAGCGGCGGCAGGGCATCCTCGGTCTCGAGCCCGACCCGCGGGATGACCCGGTCCATCCAGCCCGGCAACCACCAGTTCGAGCGGCCCAGCAGCATCATCACCGAGGGCACGAGCAGGCAGCGCACGATCGTCGCATCGATCGCGATCGCCGCGGCCATCCCGATTCCGAACTGCTTGACGGTCGGATTGCCGTTGAGGACGAAGCTCGAGAACACGCAGACCATGATCAGCGCCGCCGAGGTGATCACCCGGGCGCTCGTCGCGAGGCCGTTGACCACCGCTTCGTGGTTGTCCCCGTCGTTCTCGACGTACCGCTCGCCGATCCGCGAGACGAGGAACACCTGGTAGTCCATCGAGAGGCCGAAGAGGATCGCGAACATCAGCAGCGGCACGAAGCTGACGATCGGTATCGAGTGATCGAGGCCGATCAGCTCGACGCCCCAGCCCTTCTCGAACACCGCGGTGAGGACTCCGTAGGCGGCCGCGACCGACAGCATGTTCATGGCGGCCGAGGTGAGCGGGACGACGATCGACCGGAAGGCGACCAGCAGCAGCACGAAGCTGAGGGCGACGACGGTGATGATCACCTGCGGGAGCTTGTCGCCGATCACGTCGGCGAGATCGACGTACGCGGCGGTGCTGCCGCCGACGTAGGGGGTCAGCCCGGTCCCCTTCGTCGCCGGCGGGATCACGTCGTCGCGGAGCCGGGTGACGAGGCCCGACGTCGCCTCGGCCGACGGGCCCGTCGTCGGGATCGCCGAGAACACCGCGGCCTTGCCGTTGCCGCTGACCTTCGCCTGTGAGACCGACTTGACGCCGTCGGCCTTGCCGATCTGCTTCTCGAGGTGGACGAGGTCGGGATCGCTCGCCGAGGACTGCAGGTACTGCTTCTGCTGGTCGTACTGCTGCTGCTGCTTCTCGCTGGGCTGGACCTCCGCCTCCGCCTGCTGCTGGGCCTGGTCGGGCGGAACGCCTTCGGCCACCAGCTGCTGGGCGATCTCGTTCGCCTGCGCGGTCGCCTGCTGTTGCTGCTGCTTCTGCTGCTGCTCGAGCTGGTCGAGCTGCTTCTGGTCGTTGTGGGCGGGGGGCTCGAAGCGGACCGCGATCAGGAACGGGCCGTTGATGCCGGGGCCGAAGCCCTTCGTCAGCGTGTCGTAGGCCTGCCGCGCGGTCGTCGAGGTCGGGAACTGGCCGTAGTCCTGCTGACCGAGCCGCATGTCGAGCGCCGGCCAGCCGATCCCGACCAGGACCAGGACCGCGACGACGGCCGACGACCACGGGTGACGGCCGACGAAGCGCGCCATCCGCTCGAAGAACTCGGACTTGTGGTTGCGCTCCTCCGGCTTGTGCAGCTTTCCGATCGGCAACGACTCGATCCGGTGGCCGAGCATCGCCAGGAGGGTGGGCAGCAGCGTCAGCGCGCAGCAGACCGCGATCACGACGACGATCGCCGCGCTGTAGCCGAGTGCGCTGACGATGGGAATGTCGGCGAACTTCAGCGACAGCAAGGCGATGACGACGGTGCCGCCGGCGAAGGCGACGGCGCTCCCCGATGTCGCGCAGGACCTCGCGACGGCCTCGTCGGGCTCCATGCCCTCGTGCAGGCCGCGGCGATAGCGGGTGACGATGAACAGCGCATAGTCGATGCCGACTCCGAGCCCGATCATCGTGCCCAGGGTCGGTGCCACAGTCGGGATCTCGATCGCGTGACCGGCGAGGGCGATGACGCTGAGGCCGATGATCACACCGAGGATCGCGGTCGTGATCGGCATCGCCATCGCGACGGCGGTGCCGAACGTGAAGGCGAGGACGATCATCGCCGCGACGATCCCGACGACCTCACTCGAATGGGTCGAGGGGGTCGAGGCCTGCTGGCCGAGGTAGCCGCCGGCGGAGGTCGCGATTCCCGCCTCCTCGGCGGGCGCGGCGATCGCGATCAGCTCCTCGGCCCGCCCCTCGGTCAGCGTGTCCGGCCCGGCCCGGAGCGTGAGCGAGATGTACCCGATCCTCTCGTCCTTGGTGAGCTGCTCGCTGCCCTTGCCCGAGAGCGGGCTCACGACCTTCTCGACCCCCGGCTCGCGGCGGTAGGCGTCGACAGTGTCCTCCACGCCCTTCCTGTAGGCCCCCGCGGTCAGCTTCCCGTTCTCGACCTCCAGCGCGAGCGGGTTGGTGCCGTTCGCCTGCTCGGGGAGGTAGCGGTCGAGCAGGTCGGTGGCCTCGGTCGATCCCGTCCCCGGCAGCGTCAGGTCGTCGGACGTCTGCGCGCCGACGGTCGCGACGAGCGCGACGAGGGTCGCGAGCAGGGCAAGCCATCCGGCGACGACCAGACGCCGGTGCCGGATCGACGCATGGGCCAGCCTGTACAGGAACAGGCTCACAGCGATGACTCCCTCGCTCCGCTCACGCCACCCCTCGGTTTCACGTCTGCATCGTCGGCCTCCGGCAATCATGCCTTGAAGGGGGGACGTCGCGGCGGACGGGTCGGCGGTGACCGGCGCCCGGTGCCGTTTCCACCTCTACGCTTGCGGCGTGAGGCTAGGGAGGGCAGCGCTCGTTGCGGTCGTCGCGGTGGCCGCGGGGCTGGCCGGCGCGGGTGCGGCCGGCCAGCGGGCCGACGCCGCCGCCGGGCAGCCGAGCTTCCTCCACATCCTCACCGACGACCAGACGATCGACAGCCTCCGGACGATGGCGAAGACGGAGAAGCTGCTGGTCAGGCGCGGGACGCGATTCACCGACTACAACGCCGTCCAGCCGCTCTGCTGCCCCGCGCGGGCGAGCTTCCTGACCGGCCAGTACCCGCACAACCACGGCGTCCTCAACAACCAGGCGCCCTACGGCTACGCGTCGATGGACTTCTCCCGGACGATCTACACCGCCCTCGACGGAGCGGGCTACCGGACCGGCTGGATCGGCAAGGTCCTGAACGCCGAAGGCGAGAGCGGAATCGTTCCCGAGCCCGGCTTCGACGACTGGCTCGTGCCCTTGCATGCCGAGGAGGGGTCGGACATGTTCGACTACGCGCTCAGCGACAACGGCACGATCCGCGAGTGGACGGACACCTACCAGAACGGGGTCTACGCGAGGCGGGCACGCGAGTTCCTCGCGGATGCCGGTGAGGAGCCCTTCATGCTCACCCTCGCCGTCCACTCCCCCCATTGGAGCCCGTGCCCGGAGAACATCCGGCGCCGGTGCCCGCCCGAGCCGGCACCGGCCGACCTCGGGACCCGTGACGGTGCGAAGTACCCGTTCGGCCCGGACTTCGACGGCAATCGTTCCGCGCGCCGGAAGGCGAACGACTATTGGCGCCGCGAGCTCGAGTCCCTGCAGTCGGTCGATCGGATCGTCGGCTCGCTGATCGGCGAGCTGCGGCGAACCGGACGGCTCGGCGACACCTACGTGATCTTCCAGTCCGACAACGGGCTGCTCCACGGCGAGCACGGGATCTTCGACAAGAACGTGCCGTGGGACCGCTCGGTCCGGGTGCCGCTCGTGATCCGCGGCCCCGGCTTCGGTGCCGGCGTGAGGCGCACGGACCTCACCGCCAACGTCGACGTCCCGGCCACGATCCTCGACGCCGCCGGCGTCGCTCCGCCGCTGCCGGCCGACGGGCATTCGCTGCTCAGCGACCATCGGCGCGAGGTGCTGCTGCTGGAGCGGCTGGTCGGCTCCGGTCGACCGCACGCCGGGCCGGACCGGCATCCGTGGCTGCAGCTGAAGACGGCCACCGGCTGGGCCTACTGGGAGGACACCGTCACCGGACGCCGGCACCTCTACGACCGCGATCGCGATCCGCGCGAGACGAATAACCTCGCCCGCAGGAAGCCCGCGGTGGCGGATCGTCTCGCTCGGCGGCTCGGCCGGATCGCCGGCTGCGCCGCGACCTGCCCCTGACCGGCTCGCGGGGAACGCGGTCAGCGGTTCTCGGCGAGCCGCCGGTAGGCGTCGACCTCCCGCTCCGTCGGCCCCTCGCAACCGATGCCGTCGATCAGCAACCGTCGCTGGCGCTCGATCTCTTCGACGTCGAGGCCTTCGTCGGCGGCCACCTCGCGCAGGTGGCCGAGGAGCTCGACGAGTCGCAGCGTGAGCTGCGGTTGCTGCCCGCAGCCGAGCCGGACCGCGTCGAAGCCGTCCCTGGTCAGCTCGCCGAGGCTCGGCCGCATCAGGATCAGCCGCGGCCGGCCTTCGTCTCCGAAGACCACCTCGGGCCGGGGCCCGCCGCGGGCGAATTCAACGAGGATCGTCGTCAGCTCCTCCATCGCGTTCTGGGCCGTGGTCGGATCGTTGACCCCGGGAGACAGCGCCTTCAGGGCGATGTCGGCGAGCTGGCGGATGGGAAACCCGATGTCCTGCACCATGGTCCGCTGCTTGGCGAACCGGAACGAACGGCGGACCGCATCCCGGACCGCCTCGCGGTCCGCGGCGCCGGTCCCCTCCGCCACCCGCACGACCGCGACCCGCTGCTGGGGGAGCACCCACCTCCCGACCTCGACAACCTGCTCGACGAGCGCGTCGGCGGTGTCGGCGCCCGCAGCGGTCGTCTCGGCGTCGATCGCCGTCAGATAGCCGTGGGAGTCGCAGCTGACCGCAAACGTCAGTCCGCGCCCGTCCCGGGCCTTCTCGACGGCCTCCGCGACGTCGATGTCGTCCTCGTCGCGATCGCCGGTCTCGAGGCTGCGGCCGAGCACCCCCTGCGCATCGTCGTGGATGGCGGCGATCACCGACGACGGCTGCAGCATCTGGACGATGTGCGCGACGAACAGGGTGAACAGCCCGAAGGAGGCCACGCCGGCGATCACCGCGACGGTCGCCGACATGTTCGGGGGCTCGGCGGACTGGGCGCTGATCCCCAGCCGCACGAGCAGCACGAGGCAGTAGACGAACGTGCCGAGCAGAAGCGCCAGCGTCGCCTGGCTGAGCCTGTCGCTGCGGAAGCTGCGAAGCACCCGCGGGCTCAGCTGCTGGGAGGCCAGGGTGAAGGCCACGACGGTCACCGAGAACGAGAGCCCGGCGACGGACACGGTCGCGGTTGCGATCGTCTCGAGCAGCGAGCGGAC
>JAGQUO010000141.1 GCA_020438445.1 Solirubrobacterales bacterium | reverse complement strand
CGTGGACGATGTAGCCGCCGTAGCGCCGTCTGTTGCGGGTCAGCAGCGAGCCCAAAGAAGCGAAGACACCGCCGCCGCCGAGCGACTGGCGTGCCTCGACCCCGCGCACGACCTCCTGGACGATCGCGGCGAGCGTGAAGATCCCGCCGAGGAAGAGCGCGTAGGCGGTCGGGCTCTCGGAGATCCCGATCGTGAAGGCGAGGATGACCGCGCCGATGAGGGTGACGGCGAGCGGGATGCCGACCGCCCGGAGGATGCCGGCGAGGCTGACCCGCCGCCAGGCGACCAGCGGACCGATGCCCATGAAGAAGACGAGCCCGATCGCGAGCGGAGTCGCGAACCGGTTGAACCAAGGCGGCCCGATCGATGCCTTGTCGCCGACGAGGTCGGAGATCAGCGGGAAGAAGGTCCCGAAGAGGATCACGGCGGCGAGCCCGACGAGGAGGATGTTGTTGACGAGGAAGATCGCCTCGCGGCTGAGCAGCGAGTCGAGGCGGCGCTCGGACTGCAGCGACTCGCGGCGGGAGGCGATCAGGATCGTCGAGCCGATCGTGACGATGCCGATCAGGACGAGGAGCGGCACGCCGACCTTCGATTCGCCGAAGGCGTGGATCGACTGCAGGACGCCCGAGCGGACGAGGAAGGTGCCGAGCAGCGAGAGCACGAACGTGGCGCAGATCAGCGACACGTTCCAGACGCGAAGCATGCCGCGCCGCTCCTGGACCATGATCGAATGCAGGAAGGCGGTGCCGGTGAGCCAGGGGATCAGCGCCGCGTTCTCGACCGGATCCCAGGCCCAGTAGCCGCCCCAGCCGAGCTCGCTGTAGGACCAGCGGGCGCCGAGCGCGATCCCGATGGAGAGGAAGACCCAGGCGACGAGCGCGAAGCGGCGCGTCGAACGGATCCAGCTCGCGTCGAGGCGACGGGTGATCAGGGCGCCGATCGCGAAGGCGAACGGGATCGTGAAGAAGACGTAGCCCGAGTAGAGCATCGGCGGGTGGATGGCCATCGCCGGGTGCATGAGCAGCGGGGTCAGCCCGGCGCCCACCTCGGGCACGGGGTCGGAGGCGGCGAATGGCCACGAATCCGCCTCCGGGAAGAAGATCCCGGCGACCATCATCCCGATGAAGAAGATCGCGACCCCGGCGAGCACCGCGGTCGCCCACGGGACCACCTCGCGGTGCTTGTTGCGGGTGATGTAGAGCACCGCGGAGGAGGCGATCGAGAGCACGAACGCCCACAGCAGCAGCGATCCCGCCTGGCTCCCCCAGAGGGCGGTGAGCTTGTAGAGGACGGGCGTCGTCTCCGAGGAATGCTCGGCGACCAGCGCCACCGTGAGGTCGGTGCGGAGGAACGAGATCTCGAGCGTGATCACGGCAAGCAGGAGCAGGCCGAACATCGCGTAGATGCCGCGCCGTGCGGAGACGGCCCAGCGGCGGTCGCCGCGGGTCGCGATCAGGGCGGCGACGGCGGCGTAGCAGGCGACGAGCAGGGAGGCGACGAGCGCCGCGGAGCCGAGCGCCGTCACTGCTCGATGATCACGTGCTCAGGATCAGCCTCGGCCTCGTCGCTGAACTTCGAGGGGCACTTCGTGATCAGGCTGTCCTTCTGCGCCATCAAGACGCCCTCCTGATCCAGCGTGCCGGTGACGATCACCTCACGGCCCTCACGGAAGGGGTCGGGGACGATCCCCGTGTACTCCACCGGGAGGGTCTGGGTGCCACCGTCGCGATCCTCGAGAACGAAGCTGAGGTCGGCGCCCTCACGCTTGTAGGAGACGACCTTGCCGGTCACCTGCGCGGACTCGCCGTTGGGCCCGTCGGCGAGCACCTGGGAGGGCTCCTTCGTCTCGGTCGAGCCGCTGAAGGCGCTGTACGTCACGTACAGCCCCGCGGTGGCGAGCAGGACGACGGCCGTCAACGCCACGATCAGGCGGTAGCGCCGCTTGCGATCCGGATCCATGGGGTCGCGGATTATCGCAGGGTCGAGACCCCGGCTCAATGCGTCGACGGCCGATCGGCCCGCTGCTAAGAATGGGCGCATGAGCGAATCACGCACCGCCCTGATCACCGGCGCCAGCACGGGCATCGGCGCCGCCACCGCAAAGCGCCTGCGCGAGGCCGGCTACGCCCTCGTCCTCTCCTCGCGGCGCGAGGAGCCGCTGCAGGAGCTCGCCGCCGAGCTCGGTGGTGGTGACGACGTCCTCGTCGTCCCCTCCGACGTCACCGAGTGGGAGTCCGTCGAGGCGCTCGCCGCGGCCACGATCGAGCGGTTCGGGAGCATCGACGTCGTCTTCGCAAACGCCGGCTTCGGCGCCTCGCGAGGCTTCCTCGAGGAGTCCCCGGAGCACTGGCGCTCGATGGTCCTGACCAACGTCCTCGGGGTCGCCCACACGATCCGCGCCACCCTCCCCCACCTGCTCGAGCGCGACGCCGGCCACTACGTGATCACGAGCTCGGTCGCCGGGCGCCGGGCGCTGCCGGGGTCCCTGTACTCGGCGACCAAATGGGCCGTCACCGGCATGGGCGAGTCGCTGCGCCAGGAGCTGCGCTCGATGCACGACAACACCTCGATCCGGGTGACGCTGATCGAACCGGGCATGGTCGACACCCCGTTCTTCGACAACCGCCCCACGGGCGCGCTCGAAGCGGACGACATCGCCGCCGCCGTCCTCTATGCGGTCGAGCAGCCGGGACGGGTCGACGTCAACGAGATCCTGATCCGCCCGTCGAGCCAGCCGAGCTAGGCGGCGCGCGTGCGGCGGGGGTATCTTCCCCCTCCCCCGCGGGTGTAGCTCAATGGCAGAGCACCAGCTTCCCAAGCTGGTGACGGGGGTTCGATTCCCCTCACCCGCTTGACCGACGACGCCCCTGCACCGGACCCCGAGCTCGTCGCTCGACTGCGCGCCGCGGGCTGCGTGTTCGCCGAGGAGGAGGCGGAACTGCTGCTCGACGAGGCACGCGGAGATCCGCGAGCTCTCGCCGCGATGGTGCGCCGTCGCGAGTCGGGTGAGCCGCTCGAGTACGTGGTCGGGTGGGCGGAGCTCGCCGGGGTGCGGGTCGCTGTGGAGCCCGGCGTGTTCGTGCCCCGCAGTCGGTCCGAGCTGCTCGTCGAGGAGGCGGTCAGCGCACTGCACGCCCGCGGCTCGAACCGCTCGCTGGTCCTCGACCTCTGCTGCGGCGCCGGAGCCGTCGGCGCCGCCATCGCCACCGCGGTGCCCGGAATCGAACTGCACGCGAGCGACATCGACGAGAGCGCCGTCGAGCTCTCCGCTCGGAACCTGACCCGATTCGGGGCCGTCGTGCACCAGGGTGATCTCTACGAGGCGCTGCCTGGGGAGCTGCGCGGGCGGATCGACCTCATCGCGGCCAACTCTCCCTACGTTCCCAGTCGTGAGCTCGGGTTGATGCCGCGCGAGGCGCGCCTGTTCGAGCCGCCGTGGGCGCTCGACGGTGGATCCGACGGCATGGACCCGCTGCGGCGGATCGTCGCGGGCGCGCCCGACTGGCTCGCGCCGGGCGGCGCCGTCCTGGTTGAGGCCGCGAGCCCCACCGCCAACACCGCGGCTGCGATCGCCGCCGACGCCGGGCTCGACGTCCGCGTCGCCCGCTCCGACGCACTCGAGGTCGCGGTCGTGGTGGGGTCGAGATGAGGCTCCCTCTCTAACCTGCCCGGTCGATGGGCAAGTACGGCTTCCTCGCAATCCTCGCGTCGGTCGGCGCAATCGCGCTGCTCGCCTTCGGCCTCGTCGCCAAGGGCGGGCCCTCGATCGCCATCGGCGAGGAGGCTCCCGCCGCCTCCGTCGAGCGCCTCGGCGGTGACGGCGAGGCGAGCATCGCCGACCACCGCGGCAAGTGGGTACTGCTCAACTTCTGGGCCTCGTGGTGTGAACCCTGTCGCGACGAGGCGCCCGCGATCGAGGACTTCGCGAACGAGAACAGCCGTGATCTGGTCGTGATCGGCATGAACTCGCGCGACCTCACACCCGACGCCGAGAAGTTCGCGCGCGAGTACGGCCTCAGCTACGAGCTCCTCCACGACGGCGACGGCGAGCAGATGGACAGCTACAACGTCAAGGGCCTGCCGGAGTCCTTCCTGATCGACCCCGACGGCGAGATCGCGCTCATCTACCGGGGCCCGGTCGACGCGGAGGTCCTGCGCCAGAGCTTCGAGCCGCTGATCGAGGCACGTTCGTGAGGCGGCTGCTGACCATCATCACGGCGCTGGCGCTGCTGCTCCCCGCCACCGCCTCCGCCCAGTCGAACCCCGAGCCGCAGGCGAGCCTGCCCGACATCGAGGACGAGGTCATGTGCACGATCTGCGGCACGGCCCTGCAGCTCTCCGACTCCCCTCAGGCCGAGCGCGAGCGCGCCTTCATCAACGACCTGATCGCGCAGGGCAAGACGAAGGACGAGATCAAGGACGCGCTCGTCGACGAGTACGGCCCCGCGGTGCTCGCCGTACCCGACGGCAAGGGCTTTGACCTGACCGCCTGGATCCTGCCGGGACTCGGGATGCTCGTCGCCCTGGTTCTGATCGGCTTGGCGGCGATGCGCTGGCGCCGCGCCGGCGCTGCGGCCGCCGCGTCTCGCGCCGAATCGCCGCCGCCCGAGATCGACCGCGAGGACGCCGAGCGCCTCAAGGCCGACATCGGGCGCTACCAGGTCTGATCGACTCCTCGCGCGAGCCGGTTCAGCGGCTGCCCCCATGCCGCTCCCTCCGCGGCACCACCTGAAGCGTCCGCGAGCGCGAGACCGACGGCGCCAGATACGGCCAGCCGCCCTCCCGCGAGATCTTCAGCCGGAACCGGAACCTGGTCGGCCGCTTGTAGAAGCGATCGAACCCGTACCGCAGGCTCCAGCGGCCGCGCGGATCGGTCCGGAACGCCTGCCGGATGGTGCGGAAGCGCCGGATCCCGCCGCCCTTCACCTGCAGCTCGACGAGCTTGCCGCGGCCGAGGATCGCCCCCAGCGTCCCCACCGACCCGCGGAAGAGGACCTTGCGCCCGGCCGTGACGTGGCGCGGGATCGCCGCGAGCCGCGCATAGCCCTCCACGGTGACGCCGACCTTACGCTGAGCGGCAGCCAGATAGCGACGCGATCCGGCATAGGCGATG
>JAGQUO010000140.1 GCA_020438445.1 Solirubrobacterales bacterium | reverse complement strand
CGTACTCCCAGACCGGATCGCGCGGGGACGCGTGGTAGAGGGCCGCCTCGCGGCTGGTGTCGGCCGGGGAGAGGCCCGAGAGCCAGCGGAGGTTGCGTTTCGATGTGTGCTCGGAGGTCCATTCGACCGCGGCCGCGGCCGCGGTGGAGAACGTCGACGTGTCGAGCTCGCCGAGCACGGCGAGATCGTGATTGCCGACGAGGCAGACCTCGCAGCGATCGCGTGCGAGCTCGATGCACGGGTCCGGATCGGCGCCGTAACCGATGACGTCGCCGAGACACCAGCGCTCCTCGACGCCGACTTCGTCGCTGTCGCGCAGCACCGCCTCGAGCGCGGGCAGATTCGCATGGATGTCGCTGAATACGGCTACGAGCATGTCTCGGCCCGGGGGCGCCGCGTGTTGCGCAGGCGTCCGATCGCGCGGCTTGGCCGCTCCCGGGCGTGACTATCGTAGGTGCGGATGGCTCGGCGCGGACCCTCGGGCGACGAATCCGCGCCCGTCGCGAGGTTCGTCGCCGTCGTCCTGATCGCGGTCGCCGCCGCTGCCGCGGCCGAGCTCGCGGTCCATCTCCTCGAGCCCGCCGAGGTCGGCCCGTCGCCCCTGCCGGTCACGGCGGATCGGTGGTTCGACTCCGATGCAACGGCAGCGGCCAAGGCCTATCGGGACGGTCAGCACATCCTCTACCTGATCGGCTTCGGGGTCGAGCTTGCCGCGCTCACGCTGCTCGCCCTCGGCCGTCCCCCGGCCGCGCGGCGGCTGCTCGACCGGCTCGCGCCGAGGCCCGTCCTCGGCGCCGCGGTCGCGGCCGCCGGGATCTCCCTGCTGCTCGCACTGCTCGCCCTGCCGACCGGGCTGATCGCCCACGAGCGATCCGTCGACGTCGGGCTCTCGACTCAGGGCCTCGGCGGGTGGCTCGCCGACCGCGGCAAGGGCGCCGCGATCGCCGCCCTGCTCGCGGCCGCCGGCGGAATGATCCTGATCGGACTGCAGCGGCGGCTGCCGCGGCTGTGGTGGCTGGCCGGAACCGGGGTCGTGATCGCCTACGCATTCGTCAGCACCTGGCTTGCGCCCGTCGTCCTGGCGCCGGTCTTCAACGACTTCGAGGAGCTGCCCCCCGGCCCGGCCCGGCGCGCGGTTCTCGACCTCGCGGAGCGATCGGGCGTCGAGGTCGGGCACGTCTACGTGGTCGATGCCTCCCGTCGCAGCTCCGGCGTCAACGCGTACGTGGACGGGATCGGCTCGAGCCGCCGCGTCGTCCTCTACGACAACCTCGTCGACCGGGCGGACGGCCCGGTGCTGCGAGCGGTCGTCGCGCACGAGCTCGGGCACGTCGCCCACAGCGATCTCCCGCGCGGCCTCCTGTTCGTCGCGATGGTCGCGCCACTCGGGATGCTTCTCGTCGCCGTCGCCGGCACCGCCCTCGCCGGCCGCGGTGGATCGCGGGCGGGGCTGCCGTCCGCGATCCCGGCATATGCGCTGCTGATCGCCGTCGTCGCGTTCGGCCTCAACCTTGCGGGCAACCAGCTGTCGCGTTCGGTCGAGGCGAGCGCCGACCGTTTCGCGCTCGGGCTGACCGGCGATCCGCGCGGCTTCGTCGAGCTCCAGCAGCGCCTCGTCGCCGACAATCGCAGCGACCCGGATCCCTCCGGCACCCTCGACGATCTGCTCCGAACGCACCCGACCGCGGTCCAGCGGATCGGTGCGGCGCTTGCCTATGCGGAACAGCGGGGAATCGCCCTGGGCGAACCGGCGTTCGCCCCTGCGCGGTAACGCCGTCGGGAGGCCTTGTTAGGGTGGCGCCCGCTCTGCACCAGACAGGAGGAATCCACAGTGACCAAGTCTGAATTCATCGACCGCGTCGCCAACGACGACCGGATCGACAGCAAGAAGGCCGCGACCGACGCCGTCGAGGCCGTCCTCGACGGCATCGTCGGCGCGCTGAAGGCCGGCGAGGACGTCAACTTCACCGGGTTCGGGAAGTTCAGCGTCAACGAGCGTGGCCCTCGCCAGGGCGTCAACCCGCGCACCGGCGAGCGGATCACGATTCCGGGCGGCAAGGTCCCGAAGTTCTCGGCGGGCGCCGGGTTGAAGAGCGCCGTCAAGGGCTGAGACGCACGCGAGCCCGACACGGTTCGCGGACCGGCTCGCGGCGCTCGAATCCGAGCGCCGCAGCCGCGTCTGTCTCGGGCTCGACCCGGTCCCCGGCCAGGGGCCCTGGCCGGATGTAGGCGGCGGACCGGGCCCGCGTGAGCGGGCGGCCGCCGCAGTCGAGGCGGGCTGCCGCGCCCTGATCGAGGCGGTGGGCGCCTCCTGCGTCGCCGTCAAGCCGCAGCTGGCCCGCTTCGAGGTGCTGGGCGCGCCCGGCTGGGCCGCGCTCGAGGCGGTTGTCGCGGTGGCGCGCGACGCCGGCCTGCTCGTCATCGCCGACGGCAAGCGGGGCGACGTGCCGATCAGTGCCGCGGCCTACGCCGATGCTCTCTTCGGGGCGACCGCGACGCCGTGGGGCGAGATCGCCGGCCTCGGCGCCGACGCCGCGACGGTCAACCCGCTGATGGGCGAGGACTCGCTCGAGCCGCTGATCGGGGCCGCTGCACAGGCGGGAGCCGGCGTCTTCGTCCTCGTCAGGACCTCGAACCCCGGGGCGGCCGACTTCCTCGACGCCGATACCGGCAGCGGTCCGCTGCACGAGCGCATCGCCCGCTCCGTGGACCGCTTCGCCGAGCGGCTCGCCGGTTCGAGCGGGTTCAGCGGCGCGGGGGCAGTCGTCGGGGCCACCGAGCCCCGCTTCCTCGCCCGCCTCCGCGAGCTGATGCCGCGGGCGATCTTCCTGCTGCCGGGAGTCGGGGCCCAGGGCGGCTCGGCCGGCGAGCTGTCCGCCGCGTTCGCGGGACCCGGGTCGGCTCTCGTCACCGTTTCGCGCAGCGTGGCGACGGCGGCGGATCCCGCCGCTGCGGCCGAGGATCTGCGCGAGCAGGTCCGGGCGATCGCCGGCGATTGACCGCCCGCCCCTAGAGTCCAGCGCGTGAACGCAACGCCGAATCCGAACGCCGGTCCGACCGCTGCCCTGCGCGAGGCGATCGCCGCGGCGATCGCGGAGCTGCATCCCGGCGTTCCCGCGGCGGGCCTCGAGCGTCCGCCGAGGCCGGAGTTCGGCGACTACTCCACCAACGTCGCGATGCTGGCGGCGCCCCTGATCGGCGAGCCGCCGCGCGATGTCGCCGCGCGGCTCATCCCCGCCCTCGAGCAGCGCCTCGGAGATTCACTCGACCGGATCGAGGTCGCCGGTCCCGGCTTCCTCAACCTCCACATGTCGGAGGGGTGGTTCCGTGCCGCTGCGGAACTGATCGCCGACCGGGGACGGAGATTCGGATCGGACGTGGCGGAGCGCCGCTCCCGCGTGCTCGTCGAATTCGTCAGTGCCAATCCGACCGGGCCGCTCACGGTCGCCAGCGGGAGGCATCTGGCATACGGTGACTCGCTGGCGCGCATCCTCGAGTTCGCCGGCCACGAGGTCAGCCGCGAGTACTACCTGAACGACGCCGGCAGCCAGATCGAGCTCTTCGGCGCCTCGATCGCGGCCCGGATGACCGGGGACGAGGTCCCCGAAGGGGGCTACGAAGGCGATTACGTCGCCGATCTCGGCCGGCAGGTCGCCGCCGAGCACGGCGAGGACCTCGACCGGGCGGAGCTGGGCCGGATCGGCGTCGAGCTGATGCTCGCGGGCATCCGCGCGACGCTCGAGCGCTCGCGGGTCGAGTTCGACAGCTGGGCATCGGAGCGGTCCCTCCACGATGCGGGCGCGACCGAGAAGGCGATCGCCGACCTTCGCGGACGCGGCCTCGTCTACGACCACGAGGGCGCGGTGTGGCTGCGGACCTCCGAGTTCGGAGACGACAAGGACCGCGTCCTGATCCGTGCGGACGGCGCGCCGACCTACTTCGCCGCCGACATCGCCTACCACCGGGACAAGCTCGAGCGGGGCTTCGACCTCCTGATCGACGTCCTCGGCGCCGACCACCACGGGTACGTCGACCGGATGCGGGCTGCGATCGTCGCCTTCGGCGCCCCCGCCGAGACCTTCGAGGTCTCGATCATGCAGATGGTCAACCTCGTCGAGGCCGGCGAACGGGCGCGGATGTCGAAGCGGCGCGGTGACTTCGCGCGGCTCGACGACCTGCTCGACGACATCGGCGTCGACGCCACCCGGTTCTTCATGCTGATGCGCAGCCACGAGACCCCGATCGACATCGATCTCGGCCTCGCCCGGACCCATTCGTCCGACAATCCGGTCTACTACGCGCAATACGCGCACGCACGGGTCTGCAGCCTGTTCCGCACGGCCGGCGAGCGCGGGCGCGAGACCGGTGACGAGCCGGCACCCGAAGGATCGCTGGAGCAGGCCGAGCGGGCGCTGATCGGACGCCTCCTCGAGATGCCCGACCAGATCCGGCGCGCTGCCACGAGGCGCGAGCCGCACGGGATCTCGACCTACGTCCGCGAGATCGCCGCCGACTTCCACGCGTTCTACCGGGACTGCCGGGTCGTCGGCGCCGGGCCCGGGCTGGAGCAGGCCCGGCTGACGGTGAGCGCCGCGACCAGGGACTCCATCGCGACTCTGCTCGGCCTGCTCGGAGTCGAGGCCCCCGAGGAGATGTGAGCCCTTGACGGAGGAAGGCGGTCCCGGACGGGCATCCGGAGGCTGGCGGATCGTGATCGTCCTGGCGCTGCTCGGCGCCCTGCTCGGCTTCGGCTGGGGGATCGCGGACCAGCCGAGCTGGCGGGCCACGGCCACCGTCGTCGTCGAGAGCGACTCCCAGGGCTCCGACCGGGCCCGGCTCGAGCGCTTCGCGCAGCGGGCGCAGAGCGAGGAGGTCGCCACCCGGGCGGCCGGGTTGCTCGGGAACGACGTGCCCGGCGCCGACCTGCTCGCGGACGTCGACGTCCGGCCGGCCGCGCGCGGCGGGTATCTGATCGTCACCGCAACCGCGGACGCCCCCGACGTCGCCGCCGCCGCAGCCGGAGGCTTTCAGCGCGCGATCGTCGACGTCGAGGGTGATCCGCTGGCGCTGGGCGGGGCGGCGGCGATCCCGGCCGATCCCGCCGCCGATCGCTCGCCGGTCCTCTGGGCCGGGATCGGCTTCCTCGCCGGCCTGCTCCTCGGGCTGATCGTGGCCGCGATC
>JAGQUO010000139.1 GCA_020438445.1 Solirubrobacterales bacterium | reverse complement strand
CGCCAGGCCCATCTTCATCGCGTTGCGGTTGTTCTTGCGTGCGCCCTCGAGTGCCCAGTGGACCGTGAACGAGGACGAGACGAGGATCGCCGTGTTGACACCGGCGACGAGCTTCGGCAACTCGAAGCCCTCGGGCGGCCACACGTCGCCCGGGTTGGAGACCTCACGGAGGAAGAAGTAGGACGCGAAGAACGCGCCGAAGAGCATCGCCTCGGAGACGATGAACAGCAGGATCCCGAGGGTCTGACGGTCGATCTTCGAGGAGGCGTGGGCCTCGGGCGGGCCGTGATGCTCGTGAGCGTGGGCCGTCGCTCCGGCGGTGATCGATGCGGACTCCATCAGGCCTCTCCTCCTTCGCCGGCGGCTCCGACCGGGACCGCCCCGGCCGTCTCGCGCGCCCCTGCACCCGCCTCGAAGTGGGTGACGGGGTCGTCTGTGATCTCCTCGATCCGCTCGATCAGCCCGTCGGCGAGCCACTTCGACTCGCGCCCGGCGAGGGTCGAGACGAGGATGTCGTCGACGCGGTAGTGCTCGATCGCGTTGCGGACCGCGGCGAACGGCTCCGAGCCGCCCATCGGCTGGCCCGTCGCGTCGGCCTCGACCCGGTAGAGCGCCGCCATCGTCGAGGCGAGCCGGTCACAGACCTCCTCGCGGGCGATCTCCCCCGACGCGGGCGAGATGAAGGTGAAGCGGTGCGGCTTCTCGGAGTGGAGCCGCTCGAGGTGCTCGACGAGGTCGGGCGAGTTGACGGTCTGGGTGGCGATCACGAGCGTGTGGGTGACGTCCCAGCGAACCGCATCGTCCTCGATCCGGACCGGCACGTGCTCGACCGGCGCGTCGGTGCGGCTGCGGGCCCACTCGATCAGGTCCTTCCGCGCGAGCCCGAACCTCGCCTCGGGCAGGCTCGAGAAGAGGACGTAGGCCGGCGCGAATGCACGCACGGCGTCGTCGAAGGCGAGCGGGGACGAGGGATCGAAGATCGCCGCCACCGAGTTCAGCCCGAAATCGTCGAGGATCTCCTGGGTCACCTCGACGCGGCTCAGGGCGGCGTCACGGGCCTCGCCGACGTCGACGACGATCTGGCCCGCAGCCGGCTGGTTCTGGGGCGCTGCGAGCGCGATGCTCCCGGCCCCGGCGTCGACGAGCTCGCGGATCCGACCGAGCAGCTTGCGCCCGCCGGCGACCTCGTTGAGGAACGCGAGGACCGTCCCGCCCTCGATGTCGGCGGGAATCTCGGTCGGGTTGCCTACTGGTCCCTCGGTCACTTCGAGCCTCCGCTGCCGCCGCCACCGCCGGCGGCGCCGACGACCGCGGGCTCCGGCGTCGTGACCTCGGCGCCTTCCTCTTCGCCGTGCATGATCGCGTGGCGGGCGCCGGGAACTCCGAACTCGTAGGGGCCGCCGACCACGCGCGGGATCTCGTCGAAGTTGAAGACCGGCGGCGGCGAGGAGACCTGCCACTCGATCGTCTTCGCCCGCCACGGGTTCGGCCCGGCCTTCGGCCCGTACCGCCAGCTGACGACCATGTTGTAGATGAAGATCAGCTGCGCGGCGCCGAGGATGAACGAGAAGATCGACATCACCAGGTTCCAGTCGCCGAACTGGGCCGCGTAGTCGGCGACGCGACGGGGCATGCCCTCGAGCCCGACCCAGTGCATGGGCAGGAAAGTGCCGAGCATGCCGACGAGGGTCCCGTAGAAGTGGTACCGGCCGAGCCGTTCGTCGTACATCCGACCGGTCATCTTCGGGAACCAGTGGTAGAGGCCGGCGAAGATCGTGAAGACCGAGCCGCCGAAGAGCACGAAGTGCAGGTGCGCGACGACGAAGTACGTGTCGGAGACGTGGATGTCCAGCGGGATCATCCCGAGCATGACGCCGGAGATCCCGCCGACCACGAACGTGACCAGGAAGCCGAGCGAGAACAGCATCGACGTGTTCTCGATGTGCAGCTTCGAGTCGAACAGCGTCCCGATCCAGGAGAAGATCTTGATCCCGGTCGGAACGGCGATCAGCAGGGTCGTGATCATCATCGGCACGCGCAGCCACGCGAACATGCCGGAGACGAACATGTGGTGCGCCCAGACGGCGAACGCGAGGACGACGATCCCGAGCAGCGCCAGGGCCATCAATCGGTAGCCGAAGATCGTCTTGCGCGCGTGGGTCGAGATCACCTCGGAGACGATCCCGAAGCCCGGCAGCATCATGATGTAGACGGCCGGGTGGGAGTAGAACCAGAAGATGTGCTGGTAGCTGATGACGTCGCCGCCGGCTGCGGCCTGGAAGAAGTTGGTGCCGAGGGCGCGGTCGAACAGGACCATGAACTGGACGCCGGCGACGAACGGAGTGGCGCCGACGACGAGCAGTGAGGTCGAGAGGTTCGCCCAGACCAGCAGCGGCATCCGCCAGAAGTTCATGCCCGGCGCGCGCATGGTCACGATCGTGACCAGGAAGTTCAGGGCCGTCGCCACCGAGGACGCACCGGCGAACTGGACGCCGAGGTTGAAGAAGGACTGCCCGAGCGGCGCGCCCGTCGAGAGCGGCGCGTAGCCCGTCCAGCCGGCGTCGAAGGTCCCTCCCGGCGCCAGGTAGCTGCCGAGGAAGAGCAGGCCGGCCATCGGCAGCATCCAGAAGGAGAGCGCGTTGAGCCGCGGGAAGGCCATGTCGGGCGCGCCGATCATCAGCGGCAGGACGTAGTTCGCGAGGCCGGCGAAGACCGGGATCACGAACAGGAAGATCATGAACGCGGCGTGGGTCGAGAAGAGGCCGTTGTAGAGGCCCGGGTCGATGATCTGCGTGCCCGGCTGCGCGAGCTCGGCGCGGACCAGCATCGCCATCAGCCCGCCCATCAGGAAGAAGATGAAGGTGGTGCAGATGTACTGGATGCCGATCACCTTGTGATCGGTGTTGAACTTGAAGTAGTCCTTCCAGCTCTTCGCCCCGTGCTGGGAGTGGTCGTCGGGGATCGTCGGGGCGCCCGCGGCCCAGCGGAACCAGTAGTCGAAGGCGCCGAGCCCGAGCAGGTAGCCGATCGGGCCGGTGACGGCGGGGACGATGATGTGCGGGTAGCCGGTCTGCTCGGTCTGGAAGATCTCGAGGCCGCTGATCGCCCGCAGGGTGACCACCAGGCCGAAGCCGAAGGCGGCGCCGAGGATGAGCCCGAGGATGGCTCGGGGCTGTCCCGGTGCTTTGAGCGTTGCTACCACGTCGTCTGGAACCTCCTGGTCACTTGGTGACCTGGTCGTTGTAGACGCCTGCACCGTTGCCCCCCGCGGCTCCGGTGCTCACGTTGTCCTTGGGAATCTTCTCCTGGTCGGCGGCCCAGGCGTCGAACTCGTCCGGGCTCTCGACCACGGCGGCCGCCCGCATCGTCGCGTGGCCCCAGCCGCAGAGCTCGGTGCAGACCACCGAATAGCGACCCTCGACGTCGGGCGTCACGCGCACCGTGTTGTCGATGTCGTCGCCGCCGGGGAGATCGGAGCCGGGCACCAGGTCGCGCTTGATGCCCCATTCGGGAACCCAGAAGCTGTGAAGCACGTCGAGTGCCGTCAGGTGCAGGTCGAGCTGCGTGCCGACCGGAACGTGGAGCTCGTTCGAGGTCACTCCCTGCTCGGGGTAGTCGAAGCGCCAGGCGAACTGCTGGGCGGTGACGTCGACCTCCATCGAGTCCGCGGCCTCGGCCTCGATGTCGTTGAGCGCGATCGTCGAGTAGACGCCGAGGCCGACGACGATCAGGGTCGGGACGACCGTCCAGATGATCTCGAGCTTCGTGTTGCCGTGGATCGGCTCGCCGTCGGACTCGTCCCCGGGCTTGGCGCGGTACTTCCAGACCGCGTAGACCAGCATGGTCATGACGACGCTGAAGACGAAGGTGCTGAGCACGATCGTGACGTTGAGGAGGGTCTCGATGGTGCCCTTCTCGGTCGAGCCGTCGAGGCCCATCCAGTTGATGTTGACCATGATCAGCGAGCCGATGACGGTCAGCGCCAGCGCGACGCCGGTCAGCTTGAAGAATGTGGCGCGAGACATGTCCTTCATGGGCCGACGGGCATTCTATTGAGTGAGCGGCGCGTGTTCGTCGACGGCTGGGGCCACGGATGTGCTAGCTGCCGGCGACGTCTGCGGCGGGCACGGGGGCCAGCTCGTCCAATCGGCCCTGCGAAGCGGAAACGACGGTCCTCGCGACGCTCTCCCAGCTCCATTTCGCCCGGACCACGGCGGCGAAATCGGCGCTTGCGGCCCGGCGCTCCCCGGCCGGGAGCGCCAGCCAGCGGTTGAGCCGATCGGCGATCGCCGTCACCGGGTCATCCTCGAGCGGGAAGGCCGTGAGGTCGTCGATTTCGGCGGGGAGGCCCTCCGCGAGCGCCGCCGCCACCTCGGCGAGCCCCGAATGGTCGGCGCAGACGGGCAGAGCGCCGGTCGATGCGGCCTCGGCGGCGACCATGCCGAACGCCTCGGGGAAGGTGCTCGGGACGACCATGGCATCGCTCGAGCGGACCGCCTCGGCGACCTCGCCGTACTCGAGGCGCCCGGCCCAGTCGATCGTGCCGGCCGCCGCCCGCCCGGCCTCTTCGTAGCCGGCGGGAGGGTCGGCGAGGAAGGCCGCGAGGCGGGTCAGCGGCGCCTGCTCGCCGCCTTCGAGCGCCCAGCCGAGGCGGGCGACCTCGCGGGCGTCGTCGAGGTCGCCCGCCGCGAGTGCGCCGGCGAGGCGGCGGAGCCCGTCGCGGTACTCGCCGAAGCCGACCATCAGCAGCCGCGCTCCCGGGTGGCGATGCGCGACCAGCGGCCAGGCGGCGAGCAGCAGGTCGCAGCCCTTGGAGACGATCAGCTTGCCGACGAAGGCGATCCGCGGGCCCTCGGCGGCGGCGTAGGAGCGCAGGGCGGCCGCCGCCTCGGAGAGGTCGCGGCCGAGGCCTCCCGGCTCCGCCGCCTCGACCGACGCCGCCAGCGCCTCGAGCTCCGCGGCCGGCTCTGCCCCCTCGGGCAGCGGCGCGAACCGGGTGACGTCGACCCCGGGAGGGCCGAGGCGGGTCTTCTCCTCGAGGCCGTCCAGCGCGAGCGTCTCCCAGAGGCTCTCGCCGGTGTGGCGGGAGCCGACGAGCACGGTGCGTGCGGCCGCCATGCCCTCCCGCGCGTAGGGAAGGAACCGCGAATGGGGGATCACCGTGTAGGAGAGGGCGCTGCCGTGGACC
>JAGQUO010000138.1 GCA_020438445.1 Solirubrobacterales bacterium | reverse complement strand
GGCGTCGTCACCGGCCTCGGCACCGTCGGTGGCCGCCGCGTCGCGGTGATGGCCAACGACCCGACCGTCAAGGCCGGATCCTGGGGGGCGAAGACCGTCGAGAAGATCATCCGCATCCAGGAGCGGGCGCTGAAGCTCGAGTGCCCGATGATCTACCTCGTCGACTCCGCCGGCGCCCGCATCACCGACCAGGTGAAGATGTTTCCCGGGCGCCGTGGCGCCGGCCGCATCTTCCACAACGAGGTCCGGATGTCGGGCCGCGTCCCGCAGATCTGCGTCCTGTTCGGTCCCTCGGCCGCCGGTGGCGCCTACATCCCGGCCTTCTGCGACGTCGTGATCATGCGCGACGGCAACGCCTCCATGTACCTCGGCTCCCCGCGGATGGCGCAGATGGTCATCGGGGAGGAGGCGACGCTGGAGGAGACCGGCGGCGCCCGCATGCACACCGGCGTCTCCGGCTGCGGCCACTTCCTTGTGAAGTCCGACGAGGAGGGGATCGACCTGGCCCGCGACTACCTCGCCTACATGCCGACCAATTTCCGCGAGGAGCCCCCGGCCGCCGCCCCCGGCGACCCCGACCCCGGCAAGCAGCCCGCCCAGGTTGTTCCCGGCGACGAGAAGACACCCTTCGACATCCGCGACCTGATCGAAGGTGTCTGCGACGCGGGCACCTTCCTCGAGGTCCACTCCCGCTGGGCCAAGGAGCTCGTCGTCGGCTACGCCCGCCTCGAGGGCCGCGCGATCGCGATCGTCGCCAACCAGCCGAAGCAGAAGGGCGGCGTCCTCTTCGTCGACTCCGCCGACAAGGCCGCGCGCTTCATCTCGACCGCGAACGCCTTCAACATCCCGCTGCTCTTCCTCGCCGACGTCCCCGGCTTCATGATCGGCAGGGCCGTCGAGCGCCAGGGGATCATCCGCCATGGCGCCAAGATGATCTCCGCCATGAGCTCGGCGACGGTGCCGAAGATCTGCGTCGTCGTCCGCAAGGCCTACGGCGCCGGCCTCTATGCGATGGCCGGTCCCGCCTTCGAGCCCGACGCCTGCATCGCTCTCCCCGGCGCCCAGGTCGCCGTGATGGGACCGGAGGCCGCCATCAACGCCGTCTACTTCAACCAGATCGAGGCGATCGAGGATCCCGATGAGCGGGCCGAGTTCGTCCGCGCCAAGCGCGAGGAGTACGCCGCCGACATCGACATCCTCCACCTCGCCTCCGAGCTGGTCGTCGACGCGGTGATCGAGCCTGGGGACCTGCGAGCGGAGCTTGTGCGTCGCTACGCCGAGGCCGAGGGCAAGGACAGGAGCTTCACCGAGCGCCACAACCCGATCACGCCGGTCTGAGCCGACCCGTCAGGAGCGGCCGACGTCGCGGTCGAGCAGCCGCACGGCGTCGGCGGCCAGGCCTGCGACCGCCGCCACGGCCTCCAGGTCGACCTCGTCAGAGGTGTCGCCGGGCGTGTGGTGATGCTCCGGCAGCGCTCGCCCTGGATCGCGGCAGGTGAGCGGAAGCGCCCGGTACCCGTAGGCGCGGGCGACGAAGGCGGCGCTGGTGCGCCCGTCGCGCATCGGCTCGGCCCGCGGAGTTCCCTCGTCCTCCTCCGGTTCCGCCAGCGCGTCGATGAGCCCGGCGAGATCGCGATCCATCGGCAGCGATACGGCGGGTCCCTGGGAAACGACGAACCGCGGCTCGCCGCGGCCGACGGACTCGAAGGAGATGAACCAGGTCTCGTCCTTCGCCAGCGCTTTGCGATGCGCGCGGACGAAGGCTCGCATGCCCTGCTCGGTCGTCTCGCCGGCACCCGCGATCACCGCCTCCACCCGGAGGTGCTCGGGCGGGTCGGAGTCGATCCGCCGCAGCGCGTCGAGCACCGCGGCGACCCCCGAGGCGTTCGCGTTGGCGGCTGGGGAGGCGGGGGAGAGGGCGATCTCGCCGAGCAGGAAGCAGGCGACGATCAGAACCAGGGTCTGGGGGAGCTGCAGCGCGGCCAGCCAACCGGGGTCGAGGCCGGCGAGCCGGACGCCGAGCGGCGGTAGCAGCAGCGCGATCGACCAGAACCAGATCCGGGTCCCGGAGGAGACCACCGGGAAGCGGCGGCCGAGCCGGTTGGCGAGACGCGCCCCGGTCCGCGCGTAGACGAGCCCGGTGCGGGGTGCGTCGGCGTTCGCGCAGAGCAGGACCGTCGGGCCCGACGACTCGCCGGGGAGCGTGTGCACGTTCTGGGAGGCGCGCCGGAAGGGAAGCCTGCGAATCAGGTAGTGACGCGCGGAGAGGTCGAGGTAGGCGGTGGTCGCCGCCACCAGGACGCAGAGGAACCCGGCCAGCGGCTGCTCCTGGGCGATCACGCTGCCGAAGACCGCGAGCAGGCAGGTCAGCAAGTGCACGAGCGCCCACTGCGGCTGCACGTAGGTCGGCTCGACGCTCGCTCGGCGGCCGGTCGCCCGCAACCGCTCGGCGACGTGGTTGCACGCTCGCCGCTCGGCATCGGTACCGGGCAGCCGGTCCTCGAAGCCGGACAGCTCCTCGACGTCCTCGCGGATTCGCCCCTCGCTCACCCCCGCAGCATTACGGAGTGGGGTGGAGGGAGGCCGCGGACCCGACCTGACAGTTAGCACACAAACGGGTGTAAAGTGTCCGCATGAAGCGCAGCGAAGCCCTCGCACCGCTCTCGCGGGAGCATCATCAAGCGCTGTTTCTTGCGATGAAGCTGAAGCGGGCGGAGAGCATGGAGCTCCGCGACGACGCGATCGCCTTCTTCGCGGCCGAGCGATCCCACTTCGCCGCCGAGGAGGACATCCTTCTGCCCGGATGGCTTGCGAAAGCGCCCGTCGGAGGTGAGGCAATGGCCCGCCGGGTAGTCGACGAGCACCGGGCGCTGACCGTCTCCGCCCAGCGACTCCACGATGATGCTGTCACGCCCGCTGATCTCCGGGAGTTGGGCGCCATCCTCGAGCGCCACGTCAGATATGAGGAGCGCGAGCTGTTCCCGGCGATCGAGCGCGACCTCTCCGACGAAGACTTGAGCGCCTTGGGGGAGGCCCTCAGACCCGGGGGTTCGTAGCGCTCCGCGAATCAGCCGGGCGCCGGGTCCGGCTGATCGCGGAGGCTGCGAAGCGTGAGGAAGCAGACGGCCGCGACCACCGCCATGAGGGCGAAGCCGAGCGCGTAGCCGTCAGTCGCCGACTTGACGATGCCCATCACCAGCGGCGGGAAGAAGCCGCCGAGACCGCCGGCGGCGCCGACGACGCCCGTCACCGAGCCGACCCGATCCGGGAACCACTCCGGCACCAGCTTGAAAACCGCGCCGGTGCCGAGCCCGAGGAACACGGCCATCGAGAGACAGGCGATCGTCAACGGCACGATCCCCGTGTAGGCGATCACGAGCACGAGCGCCATCAGCCCCGTCCCGAGAAAGCAGGCGTTGAGGACGCGCGTCGCGCCGATGCGGTCCGAGAGCCATCCACCCAGCGGCCGACCGATCACGGCCAGCAGCGCGAACCCCGCGGCTCGGGCACCTGCATCCGATTTCGTCAGGTCGAACTCGGCCGTGAGCAGCTTCGGCAGGTACAGGAACATCGCTACGAAGCCGCCGAAGGCGAGGAAGTAGAACAGCGTCAGGGCCCAGGCCCGGCGGTTGCCGCGGAAGACGTCGAGCGACGCGAACATGCCCGGACGCGGGCCGTCCTCGGCTGCGCCGGGCGCGTCGCGGGCCGCGAGCCAGAAGACGACCGCCATCGCGGCGACGGCGGCGGCGGAGACCATGAACGGCGCGTCCAACCCCCAGTGGTCGGCGATGGTCGGCGCGGTCAGCCCGGCAAGGACGGTGCCGCCCATCCCGGCTCCGTAGACCCCGAGCGCGAACCCCCGCCGCTCCGGCTTGTACCACCCGTTGACGAACGGGATGCCGACGGCGAAGGAAGCGCCCGCGAACCCGAGCAGGAAGCCGAAGAGGAGCATCGTGGCGAGTGAGTCGTGCCAGAGCGCGAGGGCGATCAGCGGCAGCGGCGTGTAGGCGAGCAGCAGCGAGAAAACGCGGCGTCCGCCGTAGCGATCGGTGAGCCAGCCGAGTGGGATCCGCATCAGCGATCCGAGTAGCACCGGCACCGCGACCATCGCTGACGTCTGGAACTCGCTGAGATCGAGGTGCTCCTGGAGGTCTGGCGAGAGCGGGCCGAGCAGGCTCCACGCGTAGAAGGAGATGGTGAATGCGGCGGTGGCGAGCGCTAGTTGCGCGCCCGCCGATCCACGGCTGGAGTTGGTGGTCATCGTGGTCTCCCGGGTTCGGGCGCGAAGCGCCTGCGGTAGAGGATGTAGGGGCGTCCGAGGTACTGCAGGGGGATGCTGAAGGCGTGGACGAGGCGGCTGAATGGGAACAGCGCCCAGAACGCCCAGGCGACGATCGCGTGCACCTGATAGACGGTGTTGGCGCTCTGGATCGCCTCGACGTCGGGCTGGAAGATGAGGAGCGACCGCCACCACTCCGAGACCGAGTCTCGGTAGTCGTAGGGGCTCGCGGTGAGCAGGTTGTGGGCGAAGGTCATCCAGCACCCCAGGCCGATCAGGACGACCAGCAGGAAGTACACGAGCAGATCGGTCCGGGAGGTCGTCCGGCGCACGCGTGGGTCGCTGGCGCGCCGATAGACCAGCCCGACGAACCCGACGACGCACACTGCCCCGGCGACGGCGCCGGCGATCGCGGAGAACCATCGGTAGGTGCTCTCTGACATCCCGATCGCCTCCGTGAGCGACTTCGGGACCATCAGACCAATCACGTGCCCGCCGATCGCGGCGAGCGCCCCGTAGTGGAACGCGGGCCCGGCCCAGCCGAGGATCTTGCTCTCGAAGATCTGCGTCGAATGGCTCGTCCAGCCGAACTTGTCGGTCCGGTACCGCCACCAGAGGCCGACGACGAACGTCGTCATCGCCACGTAGGGGACGATGATCCAGAGGAAGATCTCACCCGCGCTCATGCGCGTGCCCCCGTCGGCATCGCCTCCGGCGGCCCGTACGGCTCGAGGCCGACGGCCTCCTCCGGCGGTCCCTCACGGGCCAGCCTCTCCACCTCCGAGCGATCCCGCGTGGTGAGCTCGGGCAGGCAGGCGGCGACCGCGTCGAGCACGTGGGCGTACGGGCTCTCGAGGTCGTGCAGCGAGAGCCGCAGGAGCTCGATGGCCGGTCGGTGCTCGGCTAGCAGCGCCTCCCCTCGGCCG
>JAGQUO010000012.1 GCA_020438445.1 Solirubrobacterales bacterium | reverse complement strand
ATCTTCCGCCCCGTCCTCGGCGACAGCTCGCTGTTCCTGCTCGACGGGGAGGAGCACCGCCACCACCGCCGCCTGATGGCTCCCGCCTTCCACCGCACCGGCGTGCGCCGCTACGCAGACCTGATCGAGGAGATCGCCCTCCGCGACCTCGGCGAGTGGCCGGTTGGCGAACCGTTCCCGCTGCAGACGGCGATGCGGCGGATCACCACCGAGTCGATCGTCCGCATCGCGATCGGCGTCTGCCGGCCCGACAACGACATCGAGATCCGCCGCCTCGTCCCGGCGATGCTGAAGATCGCCGAGAACCCGTTGGCGCTGATGCCGCAGTTCCAGCGCGAGATGGGCGGCCGCTCCCCCTTCGGCAAGGTGATGGAGGTGACCCGGCAGATCGACCGGATCCTCTACGAGGAGATCGGGATCCGCCGGACCCTGCGCCCGCACGAGCGTGGCAACGACGTGCTCTCGATCCTGGCGACACCGCAGCCGCACGAGGACGCCTTCATGACCGACCGCGAGATCCGCGACGAGATGCTGACGCTGCTGATCGCCGGTCACGAGACGACCGCGAACGCGCTCTCCTGGACCTTCGAGCGGGTTCTCCGCCACCCGGTCGTCCACGACCGCCTACTCGCCGAGCTCAGCAACGAGGACGACACCTACGTCGACGCCGTCGTTCGCGAGACGCTGCGCCAGCGCCCGATTCTGCCCGTCACCGCCCGCCGCCTGCAGGAGGACATGGAGGTCGGCGACTTCGCCTTCCCGCGCGGCTGGACCCTGATGCCGGCGATCTTCCTGATCCACCAGGACCCCGAGGTCTTCCCCGAGCCCGAGCGCTTCCGGCCCGAGCGCTTCCTCGAGGATCCGCGGCCGAGCGCGCGCGTATGGCTGCCCTTCGGGGCCGGCTCCCGCCACTGCATCGGCTCCCATCTGGCGATGCTGACGATCAAGACGGTGCTTCGTACGGTCCTGCAGCGGGCGACCGTCGTCGCCGAGGGAGAGGACGAGCCGATCGTCCGCAACAACATGACCCTCGCCCCCGGCCGTGGCGCCACCGTCACGGTGCTCGGCAGCCGCGGAACCGGCGCCCGCAATCGCGCGCCCGTTCCCGGCTGAAGCCGGCCTGCGCACTCAGCTTTCGCGGCTGATCTGCCGATGAGCCCAGCGAGGGCGTCCGGCCGTGCTCAGGGACGCCGCAACAGCTACGAAAGCAGACCCGGATGGGATTGGCGATATTCGAGGGCTCCGGCTCCGACGGCGAGGGCGTCGGCCACGCCGTCATGGGCGATGGCGTCGACCGCCAGGTCGCCCCGCTTGCCCGCGCCGGCGCCTACGTCACCCTCGCCGGGGTCGGTGTCGGCGGGCTCGGGATCGTCCTTCCGCACCCTTCGTCCTTCAACGAGCCGGCGCTGATCGCGCTGTGGCTGTTCAGCGCGCTCTGGGCGATGTTCTTCCTGATCTACGCCGAGCGGCTGCCGATGATCGCGATCCGGCTCGCTCCCGCCGCCGGGATCCTGCAGGTGACCGCCGCCGTGATCTTCAGCGGCGACGCGCTCGGCGCCTACGCGACCTTCTACCTGTGGCCCTGCTTCTACGCCTTCTACTTCCTCTCGCGCACCGACTCGGCGCTGACGGTCGCATTCCTCGGCCTCTGCTACGGCTCCACCCTGATCCTGATGAACGGCTCCGACGCGGCCAGCGTCGGCGATCTCACCCACCAGTTCGTGCTCACGGTCGGCAGCCTCGCGATCGCCGGCGTGATGATGCTCGCGCTGCGCGACCGCGTCAACGCGCTCTGGACCCGGCTCTCCGGCGCGGCGCGGACCGACATGCTCACCGGCTTCCGCAACAAGCACGGTCTCGTGGAGGTGCTCGCGACCGAGATCGAGCGCGCCCGCCCCGACGCCCACCGCATCGGCGTGCTCAGCGTCTCCGTCGGCGGCATCGGACGGGTCAGCAAGGACCACGGCCATGAGGCCGGAGACGCGGTCCTGAAGGAGATCGGCCGCCTGCTCGACGAGTCGACGCGGCGGATCGACACCGTCGGCCGCATCGACGCGCACGAGTTCGCGGTCGTGCTCCCGGAGACCGACGAGCACACCGGCTTCCTGCTCGCGGAGCAGATCCTGACCCGCTTCCGGCGCACCTACCGGGAGCGGGGTACGACGCTGCGCGCGAGTCTCGGGGTCGCCAGCTTCCCCAAGCACGGCGTCCGCGCCGAGGATCTGATGCAGGCCGCCGAGTCGGCGGCGCAGGTCGCCGACACGCTCGGCTCCGATCGCGCCGTCGTCTACAGCGCCGATGTCGACGACGCGCTGGCCGCCGAGACCGGCACCGCCCCGAAGGACGGCCGCATGCACCTCGCCACCGTGCTCAGCCTCGCCGAGGTCCTCGACCTGCGGGACGAGGCGAACGCCAGCCATGCCGCCGCCGTCGCCGGCTATTGCGAGATGATCGGTCGCGAGATGGGCCTGCCGGAACAGCGCGTCGCCCGCCTGCGGCTCGCGGGCATGCTCCACGACATCGGCAAGGTCGGGATCGCGGACTCGATCCTCGACAAGCCGGGGCCGCTCTCGCCCTCGGAATGGGATCAGGTCCGCCGCCATCCGGAGATGGCCGCGCGGATCCTGGCGGCACGCGAGCTCACCGACATTCGCGAATGGGTCCTCGCCCGGCACGAGCAGCTCGATGGCCATGGTTACCCGCGCGGAATCAGCGGCGAGGAGATCCCGCTCGAGGCGCGGATCCTCGCGGTGGCCGAGTCCTACGACGCGATGACCAGCGACCGCCCCTATCGCGCCGCCAGGACGCCGGCCGAGGCGATCGGGGAGATGGGGCGCTACTCCGGCAGTCAGTTCGACGGGGCCGTGGTCGACGCCCTCGTCCGCGCCCTCGACCGGGCCGCCGCCGGATCAGCCGCCTGAGGTGACGCCGGCGGTGACAGCGGCCGTCGGCACCGAGTGGCCGGCGACCGAGTACGAGGTCGGGCGGGAGAAGATCCGCGAGTACGCGGACGCCCTCGCGATCGCCGCCCCGATCCACCGCGACCACGAGGCGGCCCGGGCCGCCGGCTTCCGGGCGGTCGTCGCTCCGCCGGTGTTCGCGGCGGTCTACGTGGCCCGGTCGCTTGCGGGGGCGATGTTCGATCCGCGCGCGGGGATCTTCGACCCGGCGGTGGGCCTCGCCGGCTATCGGTTCGTCCAGCGCCGCCAGGCGTTCCGCTGGCACGAGCCGGTCTGCGCCGGGGACACGATCACGACCACTGCGAGGCTGACCGAGGCGGAGGAGCGCGAGGGCGCCGGGTATCGGACCTTCGAATCCGAATCGGTCAACCAGGCGGGCCTGCTGGTCCTCGAGGGCCGCTATCAGGGGGTCGTGCCGGCGCCGGAGCCGCGCCGGCGGGGAGCCGAGCAGGAGGCCGCTCCGCCGGCGGCGGGAGGCGGGCTCACCGGCCATCGACCCGGCGAGCGGATCCCCGGGTTCGAGATCACGCCCGACCGCTACGCGGCGCAGCGGTACGCGGGAGCGTCCGGGGATTTCACGCCCTTCCACCTCGACGCCGGATTCGCACGGGCCGCCGGGCTCCCCGGGATCATCCTCCACGGGCTCTACACCTTCGGCCAGCTCGCTCACGGTCTCCTCGAGCCCTTCGGGGGTGATCCCCGCGTGCTCCGCTCGCTCGCGGCGAGGTTTCGCCGGCCCGCCTTCCCCGAGCGGAAGCTCTCGGTGACCGGAGTCGTGACGGCGGCGGATGGTCCCCGAGTCGAGATCGCGTGCGGCGTGGAGCAGGGTGGCAAGGAGGTCGTCACCGAGGGCCGAGCGGTCCTCGAGCTGCCGGCAAAGTAGGCAGCGTGACTTCCCACTTCATGCGGTGGTAGGCTCAGGCGGCGGTCCAGGATCCGCGCTTGGCATGGCTTACGAGCAGCTTCTCTACGACGTCGACGGCGGGGTCGCCACGGTCACCCTGAACCGGCCCGAGCAGCGCAACGCGCTGTCCAATCAGATGCTCGGCGAGCTCATCGACGCGGTCACCAGCGCCCGCGACGACGACGACGTTCGCGCCGTCGTGCTGACCGGAGCGGGGGACAGGGTGTTCTGCGCCGGTGCCGATCTCGGCGGGTTCGCCGCCGACGCGCCGCTCGTCGAGAAGCACTTCTCCTCCGACCGCTTCCTCGAGTTCTTCCGGCTGATGCCCCGGCTCGGAAAGCCGTCCCTGTGCGCGGCCAACGGCCATGTCCTCGCAGGCGGGATGGGGCTCGCTCTCTCCTGCGACCTCGTCATCGCCAGGGAGGGGATCACCTTCGGGACGCCGGAGATCAACGTCGGCGCCTTTCCCTACATGATCATGGCGATCATCTACCGCAACGTTCCGCGCAAGAAGGTCAACGAGATGATGCTTCTCGGCGAGCGGATCGGTGCGGAGGCGGCCGTCGAGTACGGGCTCGCCAACAAGGTCGTGCCCGCAGCCGAGTTCGAGGCGGCCGTCGACGACTGGGCGAAGCGCCTGGCCTCGAAGAGCCCGGTGCTGATGAAGCTCGGCCACGACGCGATGTACCGGCAGCAGGACATGGCCCTCGACGACGGCCTCGAGTACCTGCGCAGCCAGCTCTCGCTGACTTTCTCGACCGAGGACATCCAGGAGGGCGTGAAGGCGTTCTTCGAGAAGCGCGAGCCCGATTGGAAGGGGAGGTGATCGCGTGAGCCGCTTCGAGGACCCGGTGATCATCAGCTGCTCGATCAGCGGCGCGATCGCCAACCGCGACCAGTGCCCCGCGATTCCCTACACGCCCGGCGAGTACGCGGCCGAGGCCCGGCGCGCGGTCGACGAGGGTGCGTCACAGATCCACATCCACGCTCGCACTCCGGACGGCACGCCGTCCTACGAGGTCGAGGACTTCGCAGCGATCACGGAGGCGATTCGCAGCGAGGTCGGCGACGTGATCATCAACTACTCGACCGGCGCCATCGGGGTCCCGCTCGAGAAGCGGATCGCCTATCTGGAGGCCCTGAAGCCGGACGTCGCGGCGCTGAACATGTCGTCGATGAACTACGCGAAGTACTCGCGCCGCCGCGGCGACTTCGTGTTCAAGGCCGTGTTCGAGAACAGCTTCGACACCATCATCGAGCTGATCGAGGCCATGAAGGCGAGTGGGATCCAGCCCGAGCACGAGTGCTTCGACGCCGGCCACGTCGCGAACCTCGATCCGCTCCTGCACATGGGCCTGCTCGAGCCTCCGCTTCAGATCTCGCTCGTCATGGGCGTCACCGGCGGGATCAGGCCGACGCCGCGAAACGTGTCGGTGATGTCCGATCAGATCCCCGGCGGTCCCGAGGGCCCCAACAACTGGCAGGTGATCGGGGTCTCACGGGACCAGTGGAAGCTGCTGGCGAGTTCGCTCGTGCTCGGTGGAAACGTGCGTGCCGGCCTCGAGGACAACCTCTACCTGCCGGGCGGGGAGATGGCCCGCTCCAACGGTGATCTGATCGCCAGGGCCAGGCGGATGGCGGAGGACGTCGGCCGGCGAGCGGCGACCGTGGCCGAGGCCCGCGGCCTGCTCGGCCTGACGGCGACGGAGTGAGCTGACCATGGACGCCGGTTCGGGTTCCGAGCGGACCGAGCACCGGGCCCGGGTGACATGGGAGGGCACCAAGGAGGACCTGCGCGCTCACCGTGTGGAGCTCGCCGGCGAGGTCGTGCGGGGCTCGACCATGCCCGAGAACGGCGGCGATCCCGACCGTGCCGACCCCGAGCAGTTGTTCGTCGGCGCGCTCTCGGCCTGCCACATGCTCTGGTTCATCGCGCTGGCGCGCGGGCGGCGCCTGCGGGTCACGGCCTACGCGGACGAGGCCGTCGGCACGCTCGAGAACGGGCGCATCAGCCGCGTCGTCCTCAACCCCGAGGTCGCGTTCGCCGACGGCCCCGGCTCCGGGGTCCTCGCCGAGCTCCATCACGAGGCGCACGAGCGCTGCTATCTGGCGGCGTCGGTCTCGTTCCCGGTCGAGGTGGCGGCGTGACCGCCGAGAACGCCGAGCCGACGCTGAAGATCAGCGAGCTCGCGGAGGGTGCCGGCGTCCCCGTCGCGACCGTTCGTCATTACCTGCGCGAGGGGCTGCTGCCGGAGGGCCGGAAGACGAGCCGGAACATGGCCTACTACCCGGCCGAGATGGTGGATCGGATCAAGCTGATCAAGCTCCTGCAGGAGGAGCGGTTCATGCCGCTGAAGGTGATCCGGGAGCTGCTCGAGCGGGAGGGCGGCGATCCCGAGGCGGTCCGGGCGCTGCTGGCCGAGTCCGATCGCGGGATCGAGCGGGCACTCGAGCGGGAGCGCGAGCGGACTCCGGCGGCGGAGGTCAGCGAGCGTTACGACGTACCGGTCGAGGTCCTCGAGCGGCTCGCGGAGGTCGGCATCCTCAGTCCGGCGGGTGACGGCTACATGCCCTCGGACGTTCGCATCGTCGCCGCGATCGCCAGGTTCCGCGCCGGTGGCTACGACGAGCGGATCGGCTTCACCGTCTACGACGCCGCCAGGTTCCTGGAGCCGCTGCGGGCGCTCGCGCGCCGCGAGGTCGAGCTCCTCTCCGAGAAGCTTGTCGGCCGCTTCGAGCCCGATCGGGCCGCCGAGCTGATCGCGGCGGGGATCGACCCGCTGGCCGACCTGATCGCGGCGATGAACGCCAAGCTCATCACCGCCGAGATCGAGGCGCACCGGGCCGGATCGTCGTGATCACCCGTCCGGTCGCCCTCGCCGCGGCCGCCGGCCTGGCCGTGGCCGCGGCCGGCGTCGCCGGGGTGGCGGCGGCCGACGGGTCCCGGCTCGGCGCCGACCACGTCGACCCCTGGCTCGTCGTCTTCGCGGCCGGGCTCGCGACCCTCCTGGGCGCCGCCGCCTTCGGGTTCCACGACATCGCCTCGCGCCGGACGGAGGACCCGGAACGCCGCTGGGAACGGGCGCTGGTGATGTGGGGCGCGCTGACGGCGGTCCTCGCCGCCGCGTTCCTGGCAGTCGGCGCCGGCTCCGGGTTCGATCCGGCGACCGCCGCAGGAGCGATCGCGATCGCCGGGCTGTTCGAATGCGTCCTCGTCCTCGGCGCCCTGATCGCTCTCGTCCTGGGCACCTGACCGCCCCGGGGCCAGGGCCCCTCATCGGCTAGATTGACTGGTCAATCAACGGTCGTTCCTGCAAATCGGGACCGCCGAGGAGCCGATGAGAGCCGCAGCCATACAGATGAACTCGACCGCCGACGTCGACGGGAACCTCGCGGTCGCCGAGCGCCTCGTGCGCTCCGCGGCGGCCGACGGCGCCGACTTCGTCGTCCTGCCGGAGAAGTGGAGCGCGCTGGGGCCGGGCGATGTGCTGACAGAGCTCGCCGAGCCGCTCGACGGCACCGTCGTCTCGGCCGCTCGGGGCTGGGCGCGGGAGCTCGGGATCGGATTGCTCGCCGGCAGCTTCGGGGAGCGGCTGGAGGAGGGCGACCGGATCGGCAACACGTCCGTGCTGATCGATCGCGACGGGGAGATCGAGGCGGTGTACCGGAAGATCCACATGTTCGACGTCGAGGTCGGCGGCGTCACGTATCGCGAGTCGGAGCATGAGCTCGCCGGCGAGGAGATCGTCACCGCTGCCTGCGGAGGACTCGTGGTCGGGATGACGATCTGTTACGACCTCCGCTTCCCCGAGCTCTACCGGATCCTGGCGCTGCGGCAGGCGACCGTCGTGACGGTGCCGTCGGCGTTCACGGCCGCCACCGGCCGCGATCACTGGGAGGTGCTGGTGCGCGCCCGCGCGATCGAGAACCAGCTGTTCGTCGTCGCCGCCGATCAGAGCGGCAGGGCGGAGCCCGAGTTCGATTCCTGGGGGCACTCGATGATCGTCGACCCCTGGGGCCGCGTCCTCGATTCGATCGCCGACGGCGAGGGCCACGCCGTAGCCGACCTCGACCTCGGCGAGCTCGACCGGATCCGGGAGCGCCTGCCGTCGCTGGCGAGCAGGCGCGAGGGCGCATACTCGTGGCCCGTGGAGGTGGGCGGGAATGCCTGATCAGGTCAAGACCGGGCCGGCCGACAAGCGCCGTGCAATCCTCGACGCCGCAATCCGCGTCTTCGCCAGGCAGGGTTATCACTCGACGCGGGTCGCGGACATCGCCGACGAGGCGGGCGTCGCCTACGGCCTGGTCTACCACTACTTCCGCTCGAAGGAGGCCGTGATGACCGAGCTCTTCACCGAGCGTTGGTCGTTGCTGCTCGACGCCTCCGACTCGATCTACGAGCAGGACATCCCGGCGCGGGAGAAGCTCGCCGGGATCGCCAGGTTCATCATCGACTCCTATCGCCACGACCCGGAGTTGATGAAGGTCATCATCGTCGAGGTCACGCGTGCGGCGAACTCCTTCGGCGCCACCCATCTGCCTGAGATCCGGCGCGCCTACGACTTCGTCGCGAGGATCGTCGCCGACGGCCAGCGCGAGGGCATCTACCGCGAGGAGATCGACCCCGATTTCGTCGGGATGTGGTTCTACGGGGCGATCGAACAGCTCCTCTCCGGCTGGGTCTTCGGGCTGATCCCTGCGACCGACGAGGAATTCGAGCGGGCCGGTGACATGGTCGTGGAGACCCTCTGCTGCGGTCTCGAGCGTCGCGACGGGGCCTGAGCGGTCCCGATAAGGTCGCCGCTCAGGTTTCGACCCGAGGACCGGGGGCAGAAGGACACGAAATGGACAACGAGATAACCAAGCGACTCGTCTGGTCCGGCCTGCTTGCCGCGTTCGGCGCGCTTGCAAGCATCGCCGCAGCCCGTGTCGCCGGGATCGTCTACCGACGCATCTTCCACGAGGATCCGCCCGACTGAGCCGATGGCCGATCAGCCGACAGAGACCGAGCCGGCGCCGCCGCCCCCGCCGCAGGAACCATCTCCCCCGGACGAGAGCCGTTCGGTCGGAGAGCTGATCTTCGACGTCTCCGAGCGGGTGACGATCCTCGTCCGCGAGGAGATCGAGCTCGCGAAGGCGGAGATCACCGAGAAGCTGACGACGCTGGGTCGCGGCGCCGGGATCGCGGCCGCCGCCGGGGTCTTCGTGCTCGCCGCCCTGGTCATGCTCATGTTCGCCTTCGCCTGGCTGATCAACGACCTGCTCGGGGTGGAGACCGCCGTGTGGGCGGGCTTCGCGATCGAGGCGCTGCTTCTGGTCATCCTCGCCGCGATCGCGGGCCTCGTCGCCAAGAAGCTGTTCGGCCAGGTCGAATCGCCGACGCCGGACATGGCGATCGAGGAGCTCAAGGAGACCAAGGACACATTGGGGAAGACGCCGTGAGCGCCGCCGGCTCCAACGGCCCCGGCTCCGGAGCCCCGCGACCGGGTGCGCCCGGTCGCAGCTCGGCCGAGATCAGGCGCGACATCGACCTGCAGCAGGCGCAGCTCGCCGAGTCCGTGGTCGCGTTGCGCACCAAGGTGAACGAGCTGACCGACTGGCGCGCCCAGATCAGCGAGCACCGCGAGCAGCTCATCAAGGGTGCGGCCGTCGCCGGCTTCGTGGTGGGCACGCTGGTCGCGTTCCGCGCGTTCCGCCGCCGCCGATAGCTCCGAGCCCGATGCCGGCGGCCGGGAGACGGCGCGCCGCTAATCGCCGCCGGTGAGAAACTCGCCGGGGATGCCGCCGATCCCGAGCAGCCCGGGGCCGGTGTGAGCGCCGATGACCGGGCCGATCTCCGAGATGAACACGGGCTCGGAGCCCATCACCTCGCGGCAGCGCTCGACGAGGCGCTGGGCGTTCTCCGGGTCCCGGATGTGCTGGACGACCCAGGCGTCCCGGCCGGAGTCGTGAAGCTCCTGCGCGTACTGGACGAGCCGCTCGAAGACCCGGCGCCGGGTGCGGACCCGTTCCACCGGAGTTATCTCGTCCTCCAGCGTCAGAATCGGCTTGATCTGCAGCGCCGAGCCCATCCAGGCCCTCGCGGCTCCGATCCGCCCGCCCTTCCGCAGGTATTCGAGGGTGTCGATCGCAAACCACATCCGCAGCTGCTCGCGAGCCCCGTGCACGCGCTCGACGACCGTCTCGAGCCCGGCGCCGGAGCGGACGGAGGCGGCGGCCGTCAGGACCATCATCCCCATCCCTCCGCAGGCGGTGCGGCTGTCGATCACGTGGATGCGCTCGCCGCCCCGGCCCTCGTCGATGAGGCGCTGCCGCGATTGCAGCGCCGATTCGTACGTGCCCGAGATGCCCGCCGCGAGGTGGATCGAGACGACCGACTTGCCGGCGTCGAGCAGCGGGCCGTAGACCTCGATGAAATCGCCGATCGAGGGCTGGGAGGTCGCGGCTCCCTCCTCGCTCGCGCGCAGGCGCTCGAAAAAGCCCGCGTAGTCGTCGATCTCCCGCTCGCGCCGCTGGTCGCCGGAGACCGTGACGTAGAGGCTTACGACCTCGGCGCCTTCCTGCTCGAGCAGAGTGTCGGGGAGGTAGGACGTGGAGTCGCAGACGATCGCGATATCCCCTGGGCCGCTCACCGCCGACCGTTGTATCAGTTGCCCTCGGGTCCTCGGTGCGCGCCTCACTACCATCAGCGGCAATGGGCACGACTCTGGTCACCGGCGGTACGGGCCTGCTCGGCTCGCACCTCGTGCGGGCCCTGGCCGAGCGCGGCGACGACCTGCGGCTGCTGATCCGGCGCGAGTCGGACACGTCGGCGCTCGAGGGGATCGAGTACGACCGGGTCACCGGTGACATCACCGACCGCCGGGCGGTGCGGCGGGCGGTCGACGGAGCCGAGCGGGTCTTCCACCTCGCCGCCAAGAGCTCGATGGAGCCGATCGACGCCGATGCGACCTTCACGGTCAACGTCGGCGGGACGCGGCTGATCGCCACCGAGGCGCTGGCGGCCGGCGTCTCCCGGTTCGTTCACACGTCGTCGGTTGCGGCGATCGGACCCGCGCCGGAGGGCGGTCGCACCGACGAGAGCCAGCCGTTCACCATCGCCCACCTCGGCATCGCCTACGCCAACTCCAAGCACGAGGCCGAAGCAGAGGTGATGAGGGCCGCGGCCCAGGGGCTGGACGCCGTGATCGTCAATCCGACCTTCACCCTCGGGCCGTCCTTCGGCAACGCCACTTCGATGTCGATCGAGGTCGTCCGCCGTTTCCTGCAGCGCCGGATCCCTGCGTACGTCGACGGCGGCCTCAACGTCGTCGACGTCCGCGACGTCGCCGCCGGCGAGCTCCTCGCCGACGAGAAGGGGCGGACCGGCGAGCGCTACATCCTCGGCGGCCGCAACTTCACGATGCAGCGTCTCTTCGCGGACCTGTCCCGGATCAGCGGGGTGCCCGTGCCGGCGCTCCGGCTGCCGCCGCAGCTCGCCGTCGGCGGCGCCCAGCTCTCGGATCGCCTCGGGCTCGGGCTCGGGATCACGGTCGACCAGACCCGCAGCGCGGCGCTGTGGTGGACCTACTCCTCGGCGAAGGCGAAGCGCGAGCTCGGGTTCTCCCCGCGCCCCCACGAGGAGACCCTCGAGGCGACCCTCGAGATGACGAAGGCCCAGCTCGGCAACCGGGTCGGCGCCGATCCCGGCCCGGCGGGGGTGGCACTCGAGCTCGCCGGCAGGGCGAGCCGGCTCGTCGGACGGCTCGTGCCGCGGTGAGCCGGTCCGCCGAATCGGCGAGCATCGTGCTCTACCGCTGCCCGACGCCCACCGACTTCCTCTGCCCGTGCGGTGCGGTCGCCCGGCGACTGCGCCGCCACGGCATCGAGTACCGCACCGAGCGGGTTCCGTACCGGCGCAAGGGGCGCCCCGAGATCGTCGCGCTGACCGGGCGGGACCGGGTGCCGCTGTTGATCGACGGTGACGAGGTCGTCAGCGACTCGAAGCGGATCAGGGAGTACATCGACTGGCGCTTCGGCGAGGCGGAGGACGAAGCAGCCGCCGGTTGACGGTGACCGACCCTGCTATACAATCTGAAGCCATGGATACGCCCGAATCAGCCATCGAGATCACCGACATCGCCGCCGGCAAGCTCAAGGAGCTCCTCGCCGCGCAGGAGGAGCCCGATCAGGCTCTTCGCGTCGCGGTCCGCGGCGGCGGCTGCTCCGGGTTCCAGTACGCCCTCGCGCTCGACAAGCGCAAGGAGGACGATCACGTCTTCGAGCACAACGGGGTCGCAGTCGTCGTCGACAAGGTCTCCATGCAGTTCGTGTTCGGCTCCGAGGTGGACTACGTGGAGGGCCTGCAGGGCGCCGGGTTCGCGGTCAACAACCCGAACGTCGTCGCCGCCTGCGGATGCGGCTCCTCGTTCCAGGTCCGCGAGGACGCGGACGACCACGCTCCCGCAACCGCCTAGCCCCTCGCCGAGGGGGCTGGGCATCAGCTTCAACAAGGAGGGACGAGAAATGGCCGCCAACCCGGAGCTTCGCGCACAGCTCGAGAGCGCGATCAGCGAGAACAGGGTCCTGCTGCTGATGAAGGGCACGCCGGATGCACCCCGCTGTGGCTTCTCGATGCGCGCCGTCGGCATCCTCGAGCAGATGGGGACCGAGTACGGCGCAATCGACGTGCTGCCCGTCCTCCAGCCGCTGCGCGAGGTCACGGCCGAGATCGCGGACTGGCAGACGTTCCCCCAGCTCTACGTCGGCGGCGAGCTTCTCGGCGGCGCCGACCTGATGGAGGAGATGCTCGACTCGGGCGAGCTCGCCGAGGCTCTGGGCGTCCCGCAGCCCCAGTCGATGTCCGAGCCGGAGCAGGCTCCGGCCGAGGACGGGCAGCCCTACCGCAGCCCGCCCATGCAGATCGACACCTGACGGGCAGGGAGACCCGATGCCGGCGTCCTCGTCGGCTCACGGCCCGATCGGCCGCTTCGCCTCCTGCGTCCTCGGCCTCGGCCCTCCCTGCCTCGTCAGGCAGCTGAAACCCGGTGTGATCGACTCGCCCTGCCCGTCAGGTGACCGGATCGGGTGCTTCCGCAGTCGCCATCGCCGGTGCCGGGCGGCCGAACAGGTACCCCTGAGCGCAGGTGACACCGAGCTCGCGCAGCGGCTCGACGAGGGCCGGGTTGTCGACCCCCTCGGCGACGGTGCGCATCCCGAGGCCGGCGGCGATGTCGACGAGCGACTCGACGATCTTCCGATCGGCCGCTGATTCGATGACTCCCTGGACGAACTGCATGTCGATCTTGAGTTCGGTGAACGGGAGGTGCCGCAGGTACGTCAGCGATCCGAATCCGGTGCCGACATCGTCGAGCGAGAGCCCGCATCCGAGTGCCTCGACGCGGGTCGTGAAATCGCGAAGCGACTCGATCGCGGGCGTTGCGGCGGTCTCCGTTATCTCGAAGGTGAGCAACGACGGATCGGCGCCGGTCCGCTCCAGCGACTCGGCGACCATCTCCGTGAGCGACCGGTCGGAGATCGTGGCCGCCGAGATGTTGGCGCTGACGTGGCGGCCGGTGGAGATGAGCTCCAGCGCCCGGGAGACGACCCAGTGGTCGAGGTTCCTCGCGAGGCCGAACCGCTCCGCGGTCGGGACGAACTCGCCGGCGGCGATGGGGCGGCCGCTGGTCGGGTCCTCCATCCGGACGAGGAGCTCCTCGGCGCAGGCGATGCCGGATGCCATGTCGATGATCGGCTGCGAGTAGAGGATGAGCCGCCCCTCCTCGATCGCCTGGCGCACGTGGCCGACCCACTCGAGGCGGTTCCTGTCCTCGCCGGTGAAGAGCACCGTGCGGTCCCGTCCCGCGCCCTTGGCCTGCCTGAGCGCGATGTCGGCCGCGGTGATCAGGTCGGTCGCGCTGACGCCCATCTCGCGTTTGACGAGGGCGACGCCCGCGCTCGCCGTGAGGTCGGCGGCTCCCGAGCGCGACCTGATCGTCGCCAGGAGGCTGCTCGCCCGCTCGAGGGCCTGGGCTTCGCCGACGCCGGGGATGAAGAGCGCGAACTCGTCGCTCTCGAGCCGGGCCAGCAGCTGCCCGCTCGACTGGTCGGCGAGCATCACCGCCACGTCGGCGACGACGCGATCGCCGGTGCTGCGACCGAGCGTGTCGTTGATCCGGTTCAGGTGGTCGAGGTCGATGATCAGCATCGCCCCCCGGTCGCCGGGCAGGCGCTTGGACCCGAGGTCGCGATCGACCGTCGACTCGAATGCGCGCCGGTTCATCAGCCCGGTCAGCTCGTCGTGCTCGGCGAGGTAGCGGAGCCGGTCCTCGGCCGCCTTCTGCTCGCTGATGTCCGTGATCAGCCCGTCGACCACCATCCTTCCGTCGCCGTCGGCGATGCCGATCGAGGCGCGGTCCCGGACCCAGATCGTGTCGCCGTCCCGCTTGCGGATCCGGTAGGCGATGTCCAGCGGAGCGCCCTCGGCGCTGCTGCGCTCCTCGGCTTCGAGGACCCAGCCGAGGTCGTCGGGATGCACCGCTCGCTCCCACAGCCCCGGGTCCTCCATCAGCTCCTCCGGGGTGTAGCCGATGATCTCCTCGACCTGAGGCGAGATGAAGTGCCATTCGCCGTGGGCTCCGAGGTCGGCCTGGTAGGTGATCGACGGGAGGCGCTCGATCAGCGTCCGGATCTGTCGCTCCGCGTCGGCGACCGTCTCGTTGGCGACGAAGCGCTCGATCGCGGCGCCGAGGGTCTGCGCCAGCGACACGAACAGGCTGATGTCGCTGAGCTCGAACCGGCGCACCGCCGCCGCCGTGGCGATCAGCGAGCCGAATCCACCGGAGGATCCCGGGATCCTGATCGAGATCGAGCTCTGCGTCGGAGGCCCCTCTTCGGGATCGATGGCCTCGAACCGGCCCTCGCGGCGGAAGTCCTCGACCACGATCGCTCCCTGGCAGCGCAGCAGCGTGTATCCCGGTTGCGTCGCGGTCGCGAGCGGGATCACCGTGCCGGCTGCCTCGGCCGGCCAGCCGAAGCTGGCGCGCAGCGTCATCGTCCCGCCTTCGTCGTCGCGGCGCCAGACCTCGCAGCGATCGACTCCGAGCTCGTCGACGACCAGCGACACCGCCCGGTTCAGGAGCTGGTCCATGTCCACGCCCTCGAGCGCGACCTGGCCGATGTCGAGCACCGCCGATCGGCGACGGGCATCCGCGTGGAGCTCGCGTTCGCGCTCGCTCCGCTCGCTCGCATCGTGGAGGTAGACGGCGAGCCACCGGGAGCCGTCGAGCTCGACCGGCTTGGTCGCGACGTCGACCGGGATCTCGTTCCCGTCGGCCCGGCGCGCCTCGAGTTCGATCCGTCGCTGGCCGAGCCCTTCGCCGGGCACCTCGAGCTCCCTGAGCAGAACGGCCCGGACCGAGACCTGCAGGTGCTCGGGGAAGATCAGCGCGGCGAGGTCGTGGCCGATCGCCCGCGAGCGCTCGAGCCCGAACTGCTGCTCGGCCGCCTCGTTCCAGTAGACGACGTCGCCGGAACCGTCGACGATCGCGACCCCCACCGGAGATCCCTCCAGCAGGGTCACGGCCGCGTCACCGAGCCTGGTCGCAGCCTCGCCGGTGCGATCCGGCTCGGCGTCGGCCAGCCGCAGGAAGCGCTCCGCCCGCCGTGCTCTATGCCCTTCCGAAGCCATCCGCCTCAAACTCCATGGTCGCGACCGGCACCCGAACGGGTGCCGTTCACGCTATCGACAGATCGGCGTTCTTCCCTTAGTTGCCGGGCGTCTTCGTGCTGATCGACAGCGCGTGGATCGTGCCGTCCTCCATGCGCGGCTTGACCGCCGCCCGGACGAGACGGTGCTGGTCGATCCGCGAGAGACCCGCGAACTGCGCCGCGATCACGGTCGCCCGGAGGTGATCGCCGCCGCCTTCGTCGGCGACGCTGACCTCCGCTCCCGGAAGCGCATCGGAGATCATCCGTTCGAGCTCGGCGAGATCAGCTGCCACCGTCGTCCTTTCGCGCCGCCTCCAGCATCTCCTCGAAGGCCGTCAGCTTGATCCGCGGCCGGCCGGCATCGGCGCCCCGCTGCTGCTCGAGCACGTCGATGGCCTGCCAGCCGTCGAACTCGACGTAATCGATCCCGCGCTCGTCGAGCAGCGCCGGCAGCGAGTCGGCCGTGATTCCCGCCCGCCGGGGGAGGGAGCCGGTTGCGGCATCGCCGAGCATGGTCTCGACCGTCTCCTGGGCGTCCTTCTTGTTGGTGCCGATCACGCCCGAGGGCCCGCGCTTGATCCAGCCGACCACGTAGTGACCTGCATGCGGCTCGCCGTCCTCGCCGACGACGCGTCCTGCCTCGTTCGGGATGACCCCGGCCTGGGCGTCGTAGGGGACTCCGTCGATCGAGGTCCCGAGGTAGCCGATCGAACGCAGGACCATCCCGCACTCGATCGTCTCGGTCTCGGAGGTCGTGCGGGCCCGGACGGCGCCGGACTCGTCGAGCCGGAGCTCGTTGATCCCGACCACGATCCGCTCGACCCGACCGTCGCCCTGGATCTCCAACGGGGTCCGCAGGAAGCGGAGCTCGACCCGCTTCGGCTTCCCGGCCGGCTGCCGGCGGGAGAACTCGGTGAACGACTCGAAGTTCTTGCGGTTGGTGATGTCGGCGGCGTCCGATTCGAGGAAGGAGGTGGTCGTCTCGTCGAGCTCGCAGGCCGCGGGGTCGACGATCACGTCGGCGTCGGTGAGCTCGCCCAGCTCCCGGACCTCGGGATTCGTGAACGCGGCCTGCGCGGGCCCGCGCCGACCGAGCACGAGGACATCGCGGACCGACGACGAGGCGAGCGCCTCGATCGCATGGTCGGCGGTGTCGGTGCACTCCAGCTCGGGCCTCGGCAGGACCAGCATCCGGGCGACGTCCGCGGCGACGTTGCCGTTGCCGATCACGACGACGCGCTCGCAGCCGAGGTCGAACTCACGGTCGGCGAAGTCGGGGTGGCCGTTGTACCAGGCCACGAACTCGGTGGCCGCATGCGAGCCCGGCAGCTCCTCGCCGGGGATGCCGAGCTTGCGATCGGCGCCGGCCCCGTAGGCCCAGATGACGGCGTCGTAGAGCTCGGCGAGCTCATCGGCGCCGACGTCGCGCCCGACCGTGACGTGGCCGAAGAAGCGGTAGGCCTCGTGCCCGGCCGTCTTCTCGTAGCGCTTGATCACGTTCTTGATCTTCGGGTGGTCCGGCGCGACGCCGGCCCGGACCAGGCCGAAGGGGGTGGGAAGCCGGTCGATCATGTCGACTTCGACGTCGAGCTCCGGGTGGGAGAGCAGCGCTTCGGCGGCGTAGAAGCCGGCCGGCCCGGAGCCGACGATGGCTACCCGCAGGGGATCGCTCGGGTCGGCGGCGCTCATCGGCTCAGGCTCGTCAGATGCCGGCCGGCTCGAGCCGGGACGTAGCCGCACCGTCGAGCGCGTCCAGCGCCTGCCCGACGGACATCGCCACGCAGGAGAAGATCGGGGTGTCCCGCAGGGTCCAGGCGCTCGCCTCGCTGGCGCGAAGCTCCTGGACCAGGTCGAGGAAGTCACCGGGCTCGTCGCATTCGAACGAGACGACGAACTCCTGGTCGTCGATGCCGAACGAGTAGGCCGTGTTGATCGTGATCTGCGGGTACCTGCGGCCGGTCTCGATGTGGCCGGTCATGATCCGCCTCCGCTCCTCGGCGGGGAGGCGGTACCACTCGCGCTTCTTCTCCATCGGGTAGACGAACACGTAGCGGCGGCGCGAGGTCATCAGCTCCGGCCTCGTCTTCGAGTCGGAGTAGGGCGACGGCTTCGTCATCGCCAGGTACGAGTACGGGATGCTCGCCCACTGGGCGAGCCCGCTCTGCGCGAGGACGACGTGGAAGCGGTGGATGTCGTCCAGATGTGGGCTCTGCGTGACGATCAGGATGTCGGTGTCACCCCTGGTCCCGACGGTCGAATAGGCCCGGAGCGGGCGATCGACCCCGTAGTCCTCGCAGGCGGCGAGCATCTCGCGTTTATCCTGAGCCCTCTGCTCGCCCTCGCGCCGTTGCCAGGCAGGGTCGATCTTGAGGAACGTGAACTTGATGAACGTCCGCTCGGCCATGCTCGCGATGCTAGCGCTCGTCCTTCTCGGGCTGATGCCCGGCTCCGCTGCGGCGGCGGCTCCCGGGCCCCGGATCACGGTCGCGATGTTGCCTCCCGGAACGACGGTGGCCGAGATCGAGCGGGCCGTGCCGGGGATCGCTCCCGGAGTCATGAGCGCCGGCCTCGGCCGGGTGCCGGCGGGACAGACGTACCTCGACATCGGACAGGGAAACCGGATCTTCTCCTCGCTCTACCAGGAGTCGCTCCCACCGCTGTACGTGACGGGAGCGAGGGTTCCGCCTGACCTCTGGGCGCGGGTCCTGGCCAGAGCGGACGACGCGCCGGCGGACATCGAGCCGGGCCTGCTCGCGGGGACGCTGGAGGATGCGGGGGTCCGGATCGCGGCGCGGCCCCTCGCCGGGTCGCCCGCGCTGATCGCCGCCGATCGCGACGGCGCGATCGAGCGGACCGGCTCCTGCGTTCCCGGTGGCTGCCCGGGGGTGACCGTCATGAGCGCCGAGGTCGGCGAGCTGCCGGGGCTCGCCGACGCGATCCGCCCCGGGTCGGGCGACATGCTGATCGCGATCGAGCGGCCGCCCCCCGAGCGCGATCTGCTCGCGGTCGGGATCGCCGGCGACGGATTCGACGGTCGCGCGATCACCTCGGGATCGACGCGCATGGACGGCTACGTCCTCGCGACCGACCTGCTGCCGACGATCCTCGGCGCCTACGGGGTCCCGGTGCCGGACGCCGTCGACGGGCAGGCGATCGAGCCGACGGCGGAGCCCGCCGACATCGCCGCGATCGGGTCGCTCGAGGAGCGCCTCGGCGAGATCCAGAGCCGCCGCTGGGAGGTGCTCGCGGTGAACCTCCTGATCTGGGTGGGCGCCGGGCTCGCGCTGGTCCTCTGGCGACGCGGTCTGGCACCGCTCCTGCTCGCGACGCTGGCTGCGGCGATGGCGCTCGTGCCGGCCATCCTGCTCGCCGCCGCGGCGCTGATGCCGAGCCAGCTCGTCGAGCGCCTCATGGTGGGTGCCGGCGCTCCGGTCCTCGCCCTGCTCCTCATCTCCCTCCTTCGCCGCCGCCTCGGGCGGCTGGCCGCCTATGGGGCGTTCGCCATTTCCGCGGCGCTCTCGATCGGCCTCACCGGGATCGACGTGATCGCCGGCTCGCCGCTGACCGCGCTGTCTCTGCTCGGGCCCAATCCCGGGCTCGGCGTCCGCTTCTTCGGGATCGGCAACGAGCTCGAGGCGGCGCTCGCGGCGATGCTCCTGCTCGGTGTCGGCTCGGCCGTCACCGCGACCCGTCCCCGCGATCCTGCTCGCGCAGTCACGATCGCCGCCGTCGCCGCAACGGTGGCGGGCGTCCTCGTGTTCGCGCCGGGACGGTTCGGCGCCGACGTCGGCGCCGCGATCACGTTCCCGGCCGGGGCGGCCGTCACCGTGGTCGTCGCGCTCCGGCTCGGGATCCGCCGGGCTGCGCTGGTGATCCTGGCTCCCCTCGTCGCGCTGGCGCTTCTCATCGTCTTCGACCTGCTCGTGCCCGGTGAGTCCCACCTGACGCGCTCGGTCCTGTCGGCGGGAGGGCTGGGGGACCTCGGAGACGTGTTCGACCGCCGGATCACGCTCGCAGCCCGCAGCTTCCCCCGCTACCTCCACTCGCCGTTCTTCGTCGCCGCCCTGCTCGCGATCGCCGCGGCGCTGGTCTTCCGTCGTCACGTCGTCGCCTGGTTCGACCGCCGTCCGGCGGCCCTGGCGGGCGCAGCGGGTGCCGCCGCCGCGACGGTGGTCGGGACGCTCGCCAACGACTCCGCCGCCTTGCTGCTGATGGTCGGGACCGGGTACCTGGCGGCCTATTGCGGCCTCGCGTGGGGAGCGCGGCCCGCGAGCAGCGGGGACAACGGCTAACCTCAGTCGACACGAGATGCGCATTGCCCTTGTCACGCCTTATTCGTGGACGTACGAGGGAGGCGTCAACCGGCACACCCAAGCGCTTGCCGAGCATCTGATCGGGAGGGGAAACGAAGTCCGCGTCCTCTCGCCGTGGGACCCGCCGGACCGCCTCAGCCGTACGCTCCACCGCGGTGCCTCGCCGCGGGTCCGCCCGATGCCGGATTACCTGACCCCGCTCGGGCGCACGGTCGGCTTCGGCGCCAACGGTGCCGTCTCGAACCTCTCCGTCTTCCCCGACGCGATCGCGTCGCTTCGCCGTGAGCTCCGCGACGGAGGTTTCGACGTCGTTCACGTCCAGGAGCCTCCTGCGCCTACGCTCGGCTGGGACGCGTGCGGCTTCGGCGGCGCTCCGGTGGTCGGCACCTTCCACGCCTACGCCCCCAAGCTCATTCCCCAGCAGATCGCGATCGGGCTCGGTGCCCGGCGCAAGTTCAACCAGCTCAGCGCCCGGATCGCAGTCTCGGAGGCCGCCGAGTGGACCGGGAAGCGCTGGTACGGCGGCAGCTACGAGATCATCCCGAACGGGGTCGACGTCGGGCTCGCCGACCAGCAGGCGCTGGACGGTGGCCGCGAGGAGCTGCGCCTGCTCTTCGTCGGGCGGCCCGAGGAGCGCAAGGGCCTGCCGGTCCTGCTCCGCGCCTTCGAGGCGCTGGTCGAGCACATCCCCGCGCGCCTCGTCGTGATCGGGACCGCCCCCGAGGACATCGCCCGGAACCTCGCTGACCCCGAGACGCTCGCGGAAATCGAGGCCCTGGGAGCAGTCGAGCGGAAGCGGCTCTGGTCGGAGCTGGCCGCCGCCGACGTGCTCTGCGCCCCCTCGCTCTCGGGCGAGAGCTTCGGGATGGTGCTGACCGAGGCCTTCGCCGCCGGCACGCCCGTGATCGCCTCGGAGATCGCCGGATACGCGGATGTCGTCGAGCACGGGGTCGACGGCGTCCTGATCCCTCCCGGCGATCCGCAGCGCCTCGCCGAGGAGCTGCTGCGCCTTCACGTCGAACCCGACCGGCGGGTGGAGATGGGGGAGGCGGCGCGGGAGAGCGCGGAGCGCTTCGCGTGGCCGCGGATCGCCGCCCGGGTCGAGCAGGTCTACGAGCGGGCGTTGTCGGTTCCGCAGCCCGCCGACCGGTTGACCAGGATCGCGCAGCGCCACGGCTTCGCGCCGGCGGACGGATTGCCGCGGGCGCCCGCGGCCCGGATTCCCTCGCCGGAGCCGATGCCGGTCGACACGACGCCGCGCCGCCGCCGGGTCGCCCGCCGGCTCGGGCTCGGGATCGGTGCCCTCGCAGGATTCGCCCTGACCTTCCTGGCGGCTCGGCGCATCGGCTTCGACTCCGTGGTCGAGAGCGCTGTCCGCTCCGACTTCGCATGGGTGGCGGTCGCGACCGCGCTCATGTGCACGTCGATGTTCTTCCGTGCCGGCGCCTGGTTCCAGACGGCTCGCTCGGCCCTGCCGCGAACCCCGCTGCGCCGGCGGGACTTCACGTCGGCGACGATGATCGGGGTCCTGATGTCGGCCACGCTGCCGGCCCGCCTCGGCGAGCCCGCCCGCGCGATGGTCATCGCGCGGCGCATCGGCCGGTTCCGGGAGACGTTCCCGATCCTGCTCGGCACCCTCGTGTCGCAGACGGTCTTCAACGTCCTCGCGCTCGTCCTGCTCGGCGCGATCATCGTCAGCTCGACGGACCTCTTCCACCGGACCTCCGAGCACCTCTTCCTGGTCAGCCTCGCGCCGGCGATGCTGCTCGTCGCCGTGATCGCGGCGCCCGCCGCCGTCCGGCGCTCGGGCAGCGGCAGGCTCGCGCGGCTCGCGACGATGGTGCGCAGCGCACTGGTCCGGGTGCGGCGCGGGCTCGCCGTGTTCCGGGACCCCCGCCGCGCCCCGGTGGCCGGCGCGCTGCAGATCATCGCCTGGGCGATCCAGGTCGCCGCCTGCTGGGCGCTCGCCGTGGCCATGGGCCTCGACGGCGCCATGGGACTCGCCGGCGCGGCGGCCGTCCTGTTCGCCGTCAACGTGACGGCGGTGATCCCGGCCACGCCGTCGAACATCGGCGTCTTCCAGCTCGCCGTGATCAGCGTCCTCACCACCGGCTACGGCGTCGACGCCGCCGATGCGCTCGCCTACGGCGTGATCCTGCAGGCGGTGGAGATCGCCACCGCCGTGGGCCTCGGCGTTCCGGCCCTGGTCCGGGAGGGGATGAGCTGGTCGGACGTCCGGCTCCGGGCGCTCAGCGCCGCACCGGTCCGCTTGCAGCCGGTCGACGAGGCGGACGAGCGGATTCGCGCGTAGGCGGCGTCCCTTCCCGGCGTCGCTATCCTTGTTGCTCGCCCATCAAGAGCGGCTGAGGGACCCGGACCTCGGAAGCCGCCGCAACCGGCGCCGTCTGGAGATCGGCGGAGCACGGTGCGACAGCCGGGACCGATGGAGGTGACCTTCCGAGTGAGTCAAGCCGAACGCGACATCCTCGCCGCAGCGCGCGAGCGGATCATCGTCTTCGACGGCGGGATGGGTGCCACGCTCGAGCGCTACGACCTGTCGTCCGAGGATTACGGCGGGCTGCCCGGGAAGTGCCACGAGGCGCTGGTGGTGCATCGCCCCGACGTGATCGCGGGCGTCCACGAGGCGATGCTCGAGGCCGGAGCGGAGGTGGTCGAGACCGACACCTTCCAGGGCTCGCGGCTCAAGCTCGACGAGTGGGGCCTCGGCGAGAGCACCGTCGAGATCAACCGGAAGGCGGCTGAGATCGCCCGCGAGGCCGCAGGCCCGGAGCGCTTCGTCGCCGGCTCGATCGGGCCGACCGGCTTTCTCCCGGCCAGCGACGACCCGACGCTCGGGGACATCACCTTCGGCCGCCTCGCCGCGGTGTTCGACGAGCAGGCCGGCGCGCTCGTCGAGGGTGGGGCCGACCTGCTGATCATCGAGACCGCACAGGACATCCTCGAGGTGAGGGCGGCGATCGCCGGCGCCCGGACCGCATTCGGCCGGGTCGGCCGGGCGGTCCCGATCCAGGTCTCCGTGTCGCTGCTCCCGAACGGCGGCAAGATGCTGCTCGGCACCGACGTCCAGGCGGTGCTGGCGATCGCCGAGGGGATGGGCGTCGACATCATCGGGCTGAACTGCTCGACCGGCCCCGAGGACATGCGCGACGCGATCCGCTACCTCGGCGAGACGTCGCCGCTGCCGGTCCACTGCATCCCGAACGCGGGCCTCCCGCTCCAGGGGCCCGACGGCGAGACGATCTTCCCCGAGACGCCGGAGCAGATCGCGAAGGTGCTCGGCGAGTTCGTCGAGCGCCACGGCGTCGGCCTCGTCGGTGGCTGCTGTGGCACCACGCCCGACCACATCGCGGCGATCGCCGAGCGCGTTCGGGGAATCGAGCCGAAGCCCCGCCCGGCGCCGGGCCCGGTGCGGCTCGCGAGCATGATGACCGCGGTCGACCTCGTCCAGGAGCCGCGCCCGACGCTCGTCGGCGAGCGCGTGAACTCGCAGGGATCGCGGAAGGCGAAGGAGCTCCTGCTCGCGGACGACTACGACGGGCTCGTCCGCGTGGCCGAGGATCAGGTCGAGGGCGGCGCGCACGTCCTCGACGTCTGTGTTGCGCTCACCGAGCGACAGGACGAGGACGCGCAGATGGGAGAGACCGTCAGCCGGATCTCGCTCACCCAGCCCGCCCCGATACAGGTCGACTCGACCGAGCCCGAGGTGATCGAGGCGGCCCTGGAGCGGATTCCCGGCAGGGCGGTCGTCAATTCGGTGAACCTGGAGGCCGGCCGCGAGAAGCTCGACCGGATAGTCCCGCTCGCGCTGCGCCATGGGGCGGCGCTGATCGCGCTGACGATCGATCAGACGGGGATGGCGAAGACGGCTGAGCGCAAGCTCGAGGTGGCGCGCGAGATCCACCGCCTCGCCTGCGATGAGCACGGGCTCGATCCCGAGCTGCTGATCTTCGACGCCCTGACCTTCACGCTGACGACGGGCGACGACGAGTGGAAGCCGTCGGCCGTCGAGACGATCGAGGGGATCCGCCGGATCAAGTCCTCGCTTCACGGCGTGAAGACTTCGCTCGGGGTGTCGAACGTCTCGTTCGGGATCTCGCAGGGAGCGCGGGCGGTCCTCAACTCGGTCTTCCTCCACCACTGCGTCGAGGCCGGGCTCGACCTCGCGATGGTGAATCCGAACCACATCACGCCCTACGGCGAGATTCCCGCCGGCGAACGCGAGCTGGCCGACGACCTGGTCTTCAACCGCTCCGAGGACGCACTCGAGCGGTTCATCGCCCACTTCGAGAGCAAGGGCCCGGAGGAGGAGGAAGCGGCGGCCGGCGATCCGACCGAGGGGATGGAGCCCGAGGAGGCGCTCCACTTCCAGATCCTGCGCCGCCGCAAGGACGGGGTCGAGGATTGGATCGACCGCTCCGTCGAGAAGATCGGAGCGGTGCCGACCTTGAACGAGGTGCTGCTGCCCGCGATGAAGGAGGTCGGCGACAAGTTCGGCGCCGGGGAGCTGATCCTGCCCTTCGTCCTGCAGTCGGCCGAGGTGATGAAGCGCGCCGTCGCGCAGCTCGAGCGGTACCTCGACCGGATCGAGGGGCACACGAAGGGGACGGTCGTGATCGCGACCGTCTTCGGCGACGTCCACGACATCGGGAAATCGCTGGTCAACACGATTCTCACCAACAACGGCTACACGGTCGTCGACCTGGGCAAGCAGGTGCCGATCGAGCAGATCATCGACGCCGCCGTCGAGAACGACGCCGATGCGATCGGCCTGTCGGCGCTGCTGGTCTCCACGTCGAAGCAGATGCCCGCGTGCATCCAGGAGCTGCACGAGCGCGGGCTCGGATTCCCGGTGCTGATCGGCGGTGCCGCGATCAATCGGGACTTCGGGCGCCGCGCCCTCTATCCGAACGGCCGTGACTCCGACGAGCTCTACGAGCCGGGCGTCTTCTACTGCAAGGACGCGTTCGCGGGGCTCGACACCGTCGATGCCCTGATCGACGACGACGCCAGGGATGCGCTCATCACGAAGATCCGCGACGAGGCCAGGCAGCTCCGGGAGAAGCCCGTCGAGGTGGACGATGCGCCGCCGACCAGCGACGACTCGGTCCGCTCGGCGGTCAGCACCGCGAACCCGGTGCCGGACGTCGTCTACGGGGTCCGCGACGTCGGCATCGACCTCGAGCAGGTGTTCCCCTACCTCGACCGGCACGTCCTCTTCAAGCTCCACTGGGGCGGCCGCGGGGTCAAGGGCGAGGCGTGGCGGAAGATCGTCGAGGGCGACGGGGACGACGAGGGCTTCAGCGCCCGCCTCGAACGGATGTGGAACGAGCAGGACTACCTCGAGCCGAAGGCCCGCATCGGTTACTTCCCGTGCAACGCCGACGGCAACGAGCTCGTCGTCTTCGATCCCGACGACCCGGATCGGGAGCTCGAGCGGCTCGTGTTCCCGCGCCAGCCTCGCCACGACCGGATCTGCCTCGCCGACTTCTTCCGCCCGATCGACTCCGGCGAGCGGGACGTCGTCGTGCTGCAGGGGGTGACGGTCGGGCCGGAGGTGACGCGGAGGATCGGGCAGCTCGAGCGCGACGGCGAATTCGCCGAGCAGCTCTACGTCCACGGGCTCGGCGTCCAGGCGGCCGAGGGTCTCGCGGAGTGGCTTCATGCCGGCGCCCGCGGCGAGCTCGGGATCCCGCCGGCGCAGGGGCGGCGCTACTCCTGGGGCTATCCGGCGTGCCCGGACCAGTCCGAGCACGAGAAGGTGTGGCGTCTGCTCGGTCTCGAGGAGATCGGGATGACGCTCTCGACCGGCTACGCAGTCGAGCCGGAGCAGTCCACGGTCGCGATCATCGCTCACCATCCGCAGGCGGTCTACTTCGGCATGAAGTCGGGCTTCGTGCCCGACGAACCGAAGCCGGACGAGCTGATCGCCGGGACCGATCGCGGGGGCGAGCTGCCCTCCGACGACGAGCTCGGCGACGACGGCACCGTCGATTCCGAGGTCGACCAGCCCGCCGCCCGGTCACTGCCCGGCTCCTAGCCCTCAGGGGGCGTATTCGAGGTTGCCCGGGAAGCCGAGCAGGAGCTCGGCCAGGAGCTCCGGCATCTCGACCTGCGGGCAGTGACCGCAGTCGGGGATGACCTCGATGTCCGAGTAATCGACGGTCCGGAGCACCCGCTCGGCGCCGGTGGTGAAGACCATCCGGTCCCGCTCGCCCCAGATCAGGAGCAGTGGACAGTCGATCCGTTCGAGGTCGAACGGATCGTTGAGCTCGGGGAGGAGCCGCCGGCCCGTGTCCAGCACCCCCATGCTCTTCGCGAAGCTCGAGATGTGCCCCGTGAACGTCGCGACGACCCCAGGGTCGGCGCCGCCCGGGTCGCCGAACGCGAGGGTCCGGTAGACCCGCCCCACGATCGGCTTGACGACGGCGTCGGGAACGGGGACGGGGGAGATGCGGAGGAGCCGGACGAGCCACTCGCGCTCGATCGCCGCGAACCACGACGCCATGTGCAGGCCCGCGGGAGCGATCGGGACGATTCCGCCCACCGGGAGCTCCGGCCGCCCGGCCGCCCGGAGCGAGAGTGCGCCCCCGAGCGAGTTGCCGACGACGTAGACCCTGCTGCGGTGCTCCTCGGCGAGCTCTTCGATCGCCGCCTCGACCATGTCGTCCCATTGCGGCATCAGCAACCCGAGGGGATCGAGCTGGTCCGCGGCGCCGAATCCCCGCAGGTCGAAAGCGGCAGCCGCGCGCCCGGCGTCGCGGAACTGCTCGAGCAGCGGCCGCCAGGTGTCGGCGCTGTCGGCGTATCCGTGCAGCATCAGGACCGGCGGACCATCGCCGTGCACCGCGAGTCCACGCGTCCGGACTCCGGCGAGCACCTTCCGGTGTTCGATTAGGGTCGTCTTCGCCCGGGTAGGAGTCATCGACTGATTTCTAGCGATCGCCGCCGATGCGTCGGCGGGTTCGTCCACACCGAAGACAAACGAAAGGAGAAGCCGCAGATGTCCGAAGTAACCCGAGGGATCCTGGCCGACGAGAACACCGCCGACCGCGAGAAGCTGGTCGAAATGCTCGCGAAGGCGTACTGGATGGAGATCGAGACGGTGATGAGCTACGTCGCCAACTCGGTCAACCCCGACGGCGTCCGCGCCCAGGAGATCAAGGAGTCGCTTGCTCAGGACATCACCGAGGAGCTCGGTCATGCCCAGCAGTTCGCAGCGAGGATCAAGGAGCTCTACGGAGTCGTGCCGGGCTCGAAGCAGTTCGCGGCCGCGCAGGACTACCTCCAACCGCCCGAGCAGCAGACCGACATCCCGCACGTCATCCGCGGGGTCATCGAAGCCGAGGCCGGCGCGATCTCCTACTACAACGAGATCCGCGAGTTCGCCGCCGACGCCGACCCGGTCACCGAGGACATGATCATCGCCATCCTCCGCGACGAGCAGGGCCACATGCGCGAGTTCGAGGGTTTCCTCCGCGAGTACGAGGCCGAGGGGCTGGCGTAGCGCCGAGCCGGCGGGGCGCCCGCGGGGCGGCGAGGCCCGGTGGGGGCCCGGGACGTCGCGGTCAGGCGGGCGTCCGGGAGCGAAGGTTGGCCGGACGGTGAAGGTGGGTATGGCTGGGGAGGGGAGGTTGATTGGCCGGCCGGGCTCCCCGTCGAGCCCGGATGCTGATTTCGACCACGTCGTGGTCGTTTTCTGCATCCGAGGCCGGGTGGATGGCAGGAAGCGTCCACTGACTCGTCGGTTCTTGCCATCGACCACCTGATCGGGCCCACCGCTGCTGCTACAGCCGCCGACCTTCCCTTCCCCAGCCACGACCCTCGTCCGCCTGCATCGGCCTCCGTGCCCCGCACGCCGGCCGATCCGTCCCCTGCGGACGCCTCCGTTCGCGCAGGCGTCCGCTCATGTGACGGAAATCACGCTGCTAATTGGCGTTTAGATTGCAAATTTCCGGTTAGCATCCGCTAATGTGTTCGCAGATGGCACTGAATGCGACAGCCACAGCACGGGAATCCCGCGAGGAGTCCTCGGTCGCGCAGGTGCTGGAGCTTGCAGACGGCACCAGGCTGGTGCCGGAGGGTGAGGCCAAGCCGGCTCGTCTCGACGGCGACCGCGACCACGTCTTCACGCTCGCCGACGTCTGCCGCAAGGGCGCCGAGCCCTTCGCCGGCTACGTCCGGCTCAGCTAGCGGCCGGCCCGCTTGACGATCTTGTAGACCTGCCCGCCGGTGAGGCTGGCGAAGTAGAGGTTGCCTTTGGCGTCCTCGCCGAAGCTCGAGATCGCGTTGTAGTTGGGAAGGCCGACCGGCCCGTCGTCGCGGGCCCGCGGCAGCGCCGGAACGAGGCTGCGGATCTGCCCACGGCAGAAGTCGGCATAGACGTAGCGTCCCCGCAGGGCCTTGACCTTCGGCCCCCTGTAGACGTAGCCGCCGGTGATCGCGCAGTTGCCGTCGCCGTGGCTGAGCTCGGCGATCGGCATCGTAACCGGGCCGGCGGGAATCGGGCTGGCATCCGCGCTGTCGAACTCGTGCAGGCCCTCGTAGGCGTCCCAGCCGAAGTTGGCGCCCTTCGCAGCCGCGGCGCTCAGCCAATCGACCTCCTCCCACCGGTTCTGGCCGACGTCCCCGATCGTCAGGTCGCCGGTGCGGCGGTCGAACGAGAATCGGTAGGGGTTGCGGAGCCCGTAGGCGTAGATCTCGTCGCGACCCGGAGCGCCGACGAACGGGTTGGACGGAGGGACCGTGTAGGGCTTGCCGTCCCCTCGCCGCGGGTCGATCCGCAGGAGCTTGCCGAGCAGGACGTTCAGGTTCTGCGCGTTCTCCGGCGGGTCGTCGGCGCTGCCGCCGTCTCCGGTCCCGATGTAGAGGTAGCCATCCGGCCCGAACTGGATCTGGCCGCCGTTGTGGTTGGGGGCCTCGCGGTGCGGCACCGTGATGACCTTCCTCCCGCTCTTCGCCAGGGCTCGGCGCGGATTCCGTCGCGAGCGGCGGTACTCGGCGACGACGATGTCTCCGTGCTTGTCCGTGTAGTAGACGTAGAACCGCCTGCTCTTCTTGTAGTCCGGAGCGAAGGCGACCGACAGCAGTCCGCGCTCCCCGCTGTCGGTGATGCGGCCGCCGATGTCGAGGAACGTGCGCTTGCCGCCCTTGCGGCCGACCGACACGATCCGCCCCTCCTTCTCGACCACGAAGAGCAACCCGTGGGCACGCGGCGGACCGGTCACGAAGACGGGCTGGGAGAAGCTGCCGATCTTCTTCGCGCCCACGGCGGCGCCAGCGGGCACGGCGGCGAGAACGAGGGAGGCGAGGAGCGCAACGACCGCGGCAGCGACGATCGCGGTCCCCCTCCCGCGGGGAATCGAGAAGCTCATCGACGGGAGCGTAGCGCCCGCGCAACCGAGACTCGCCGGTTCCCGCCTCACCCGCGCCGCCCGCCCGCCTTCGCGGGATCGATCCTGAAGACGGTCCCGAAGCGGGTCGTGACGAATATCCGGTCGCGCCGTCCCGCCGTGATCGCGGTCGGATAGTCGACCCGCAGCCCGACGTAGTGATCGCCGGTGGCGGTGGGTGGATCGGTGCCGAACTCGAAGCTGCGCAGGCGCCCGCGGCAGTGATCGCTGTAGATGTAGCGCCCGCGGATCGCCCGGGGCAGCCGCGGGTCGCGAACGACGACGCCGCCGATGACTGCGCAGCCGCTGAAGTCCCGGGGATCGGATGCGGTGTGCGGGAAGGTGGCCACCGGGAAGACGGGGTCCGGCGTCGGCGCGGTCGGCAGATCGGTGGAGCAGGGTCCCTCGAGGGCGAGCGGGACGTCGCCCTCGTAGGCGTCCCAGCCGAAGTTCGCTCCGCGGGCGCCCGCGACCGAGATCAGATCGATCTCCTCCCAGCGGAACTGACCGACGTCGCCGATCGCGATCGTCCCGCCGTGCCTCGGGTCGATCGAGAACCGATATGGGTTCCGGAGCCCGTATGCGTAGACCTCGTCCGCGCCCGAGGAGCCGACGAACGGGTTGTCCGGGGGGATCGCGTATCCCCGCGCGACGGGGTCGATCCGCAACAGCTTCCCGAGGAGGGACTCCGTGTCCTGGGCGTTCTCGGGCGGGTCGCACGCCGGATGGCCATCGCCGGTGCTGATCCAGAGGTCGCCGTCCGAGCCGAAGGCGAGAGTTCCGCCGTTGTGGTTGTCGGACGCTGGATGGGGGATCGTGAGAACCGGCTCGCCGGAGCGTCGTTCGGCGTGCAGCGGGTCGTCCGGATCGCGGAGGTAACGCTCGATCGTGATCGAGCGGTCGGAGGCGGTGAAGTAGACGTAGAAGCGTCCATTCTGCTCGTAGCGAGGGTCGAAGGCGATCGACAGCAGGCCCTGTTCGAGATCGGCCGACCGGACGCGGTCGGAGATGTCGAGGAACGGTCGCCGCCGGGTCTCGCCTCCCTGGACGACGCGGACCCTTCCATCGCGTTCGGCGACGAACAGGAGACCGCGTGCCGACGGGCCCGGGGCGGCGACGGTCTCGACCGGGTCGTCGAACTTCGCCACTCTGGTCAGCTCGAGCGCCGCGTCCGCTTGCGTCGTGCCGGCTGCCAACGTCCAGCAGGAGACGATCGCGGCGACGGCGATCCAGCGGGTGGTTGCATCCCGCCTGGTCATTCGCGACAACGCTACCCGCGAGATCGATTCAGCGCGCCGGGTCCAGGCGGTAGACCGATCCCGAGATCGAGACCGCGTAGACGGTCCCGTCGGCTCCCTCGCCGAAGCTCGCCAGGCGATCGACGTCGAGCCCTAGCGGGACGTCGTCGCTCGCCGGCTGCCCGGGCCGCGGTGTGAAGCTCCGGAGTTCGCCGACGCACAGGTCGCCGTAGAGGTAGCGTCCATAGAGGGTCTTCAGCGAGCGGTCGCGAACCACGAGGCCGCCCGTGATCGAGCAGTTGCCGTCTGAATGAGGGGCGGTCAGGACAGGCGGTATCGCCCCGTTCGGATCCTGATCGTCGTTGAACCGTTGATCGCCTTCAAAGGCAGACCAGCCGAAGTTGGCTCCGGAGCCCTCACCTCGGCCCACGAGATCGATCTCCTCCAACGTTTCTTGACCGACGTCGCCAATGGAGAGATCACCGGTCTTCGCGTCGAAGGAGAATCGCCATGGGTTGCGAAGACCGTAGGAGTAGATCTCCGGGCGCGCCTCTGGGTCGTCGACGAAGGGATTGTCGGCGGGGATCGTGTAGGGCCGACTTCCGTCCGGGCGAGGGTCGATTCTGAGGATCTTCCCGAGTAGGGTGTCGAGGCTGAGTCCATTGCGATCGGGATCATCTGCCGAGCCACCGTCGCCGAGGCCGACGTAGAGCTTGCCGTCAGGCCCGAACAGCACGAGCCCGCCGTTGTGGTTCGGGTGCGGCTGATCCACTGCGAGCAGCTCACGACCGGTCGACGTGTCGACCCGATCGCCGGAGGCGCGGTACTCGACGACGCGGGTATTGCCGTCGCGGTCGGTGAAGTCGGCGTAGAGCAGGCCCGAATCGGCGTAGTCAGGGGCGAACGCGATCGAGAGCAGGCCCTGCTCGCCGCCGCTGACGATCTCGCCCGACACGTCGAGGAACGTCGACGAGTTGCCGTCGGGTGCGACGCGTAAGACCTTGCCCCCCTGCTCGACGACGTAGATGTCGTTTCCGTCGCCCTCGGGCTGAGTGACGTAGAGCGGGGCCTCGAAGGTCCCAACTTCGGTCAACGTAATGCCGCCGCGCCCGCCGCCGATGTCGCCGTCGGGTGTGGTCGCGATCGAGTTGGGTCCGCCGGTGGCCGTTCCCGTCTCTTCGTCGTTGCCGCCGCAGCTCCCGACGGCCAGGGATACGAGCACCGCGACGGGAAGTGCCCTAATCGCCGTGGGTGACCACCTGTCCCTCATCGTTGACCGTCGCCTTCGGTGCCTTGTCGCTGATCGTGACAACGAACTCGCCCTTGACCTCTCCGCCGTCATCGGTGACGGCCTTCGCTTCTCCGTCGAGGCCCGCCTCAACGCGATAGTGGAGAGTGTAGGTGCCGGCCTCGACCGCAGTCACCCTCCAGACGATCGTCTTCTCCTCGCCCGGCTCGAGCGGTCCGAAGGCGAAGGTGTTGGTCTGCGCCCTGAGGCCGCCGGAGACGCCCTTCGGGACCGGTTCGCCGACGGCTCGGGGGTACTTGCTCTCGAGGATCCAGACGGGACGGCTCGGGTTCGAGACCGACGGGTCGTCGATCCTGGTCTGGAACGAGCCGTCGGCGTCGCCGTCGTCGGTCCCGATCGTGAACGCGAGCTCCGGGACGGTCTCGTCGCCGGTGTTCTCGACGCTGATCTCGAGATCGGAGGTGAGTGCCAGCCGCTGGTCGGTCGGGAACTTGGCCTTCGTCACCTCGACCGGATAGTCGCCGGCGGCCTCGTTGGCGTCCTGGCGGCTGGTCGAGTCGTCGCCGCCGCAGGAGGCGAGCAACCCGGTGGCCAGCACCGATGCGGCGAGAGCGGAGGCGAGCCGTCGCCGGCTCCGCGGCGCCGCCGGCGCGAATCCGACCTTCCCGCCCTGGCTATCGGGTCTCCTCCCCAAAGCGCGGGCAACATACCACGGGGTCATGCGGGCCCCTCGGGTCTTCGGGTCGGTCTCGCGGCGGCTTGCGGGTGGCGCCGCGCCTCGCGATGGACTAAGTTTCAGCGCGAGGGCGACGGCGGGGGGCGTTCGGTTCCCAGCGTTCAGGTCCCGAGGAGAGATGGTCAGATCAGTAGCTGATAGGGCATTTCTGCCCGCCAAGAGCCTGTTCGAGCAGGTCGGGAACATGATGATCCTGACCGGCAAGACGATCGTCGCGACCGTCAAGCCGCCCTATCCGTACGGCGGCGAGTTCGTGAGCCAGTTCCTGTTCGCACTTCAGCTCAGCTGGTTCCCGCTGCTGATCAGCACCGTCGCCTTCGGCTTCGGCGCACCGGGCCTGCAGGCCGCGAACTTCCTCAGCCTCTTCGGCGCCCTCGACCGCCTCGGCGGCTTCTTCATCCTCGCCTCGGTCCGCGAGTTCGCTCCGGTGGTGACCGCTGTCGTCGTCGCCGGTGTCGCGGGAACGGCGATCACCGCCGACCTCGGCGCTCGCAAGATCCGCGAGGAGCTCGACGCCCTGATGGTGCTCGGCGTCGACCCGATCAAGAACCTCGTGGTTCCCCGCTTCCTCAGCCTGATGCTGGTCACCGGCCTGCTCAACATCTATGCGCTGCTGTTCGGGATCAGCGGCGGGCTCTTCGCCGAGCTCACCTACGGCCAGCCGCTCGGGGGCTTCTTCGCGACCCTGTTCAACAACGCGTCGGTCACCGACCTCTGGGGGTCGGTGCTGAAGACGACGCTGTTCGGGGCGATCATCGCGATCGTCTGCTCCTACAAAGGGATGAATGCGTCCGGAGGTGCGCAGGGCGTCGGCACCGCTGTCAACCAAGGTGTCGTGATCGCGTTCATGGGCGTGTTCGCGTTCAACTACGTGTTCACCCAGACGCTCCTCGCGACCCACCCGGAGATCCAGACGATCAAGTGAGGCATCTCAGCGCTCGTCAATCCGCCCCGCCGCCCGCCGCCCGGCCTGCCGCGCTCGCCGGAGGCATCGCCTAGATGGCCGGCTGGCTGACCGTCCCGCGGGAATGGCTCTCCTCGATGGGGGAGATCTCGCGGTTCTGCCTGCGGACGATGGGTCTCGTCTTCTCCGGCCGGGTGTTCCAGTTCTTCGGCGAGGCTCTGCGTCAGGCGGGGATCCTGATCCTCGGCTCGACGATCGTGATCTGGGGTCTGGTCTTCATCCTCGGACTGCAGTGCGGCATCGAGGGCGCTTACTTCAACCGCTCGCTCGGCTCGCCCTCCTACGCCGGCGTCTTCGCGGCGTGGTGCGACCTGCGCGAGGTGACGCCGTACGCGTTCGGCTACATGATGAGCGCGAAGGTGGGCACCGGAATCGTCGCCGAGCTCGGAGCGATGCGGATCTCCGACGAGATCGACGCGCTCGAGGTCATGGGCATCCAGCCCGTCACGTTCCTGGCCGCGACCCGGCTGCTCGCGGCCTGGATAACGATCCCGTTCATGTACCTGGCCGCGATCGGCATCGGCTTCGTCGGCTCCTATCTCGCGGTGGTCGAGCAGATCGGCGACACCTCGAGCGGCGGCTACCTGTTGATCTTCTGGATGTTCCAGAATCCACCGGATCTCTTATTCAGCGTCATCAAGGGGATGGTGATGGCGACGGCCATCGTGCTGGTCGGCTGCTACTACGGCTACACCGCCTCCGGAGGACCGGTCGGGGTCGGCACCGCGACTGCGAAGTCGATGGTGCTCAACATCGTCCTGGTCCACATCATCGGGATGATGGGCACGCTCGTCTTCTGGGGGGCGAATCCGCGGGCGCCGATCGGCGGCTGAGTACCATCTGAGGCAGGAGGAGAGCGATGGCTGACGAGACGAATCAACCGCACATGCACGAGGGCCGCCCGGTTCCGACTCCGCCGGCGCAGGCGCCCGCCAGCGGGCCGATCGGCGGCGATCCCGATGCCGCCGCTCCCGAGCTCGGCAAGCTCAACGTCGACTACACGATCCCGGGGGTCGAGCCCGACGACACCGATCCGTACCGCTGGCACACCGGGGAGAAGCGGGACCACGGCGGCGAGGACGCGATCGAGGTCATCGACCTCGTCAAGCAGTTCGGTACGACCCGGATCCAGAACGGCCTCAACCTGGGGCTGCCGGACGACGAGGTCTCGATGGTCCTCGGCCCGTCGGGGACCGGCAAGAGCGTGCTGATCAAGCTGATCGTCGGGCTTCTCTATCCCGACGCCGGCGACATCCTGGTCCACGGCGAGTCGGTTCCGAACATGACGGACGACGAGCTCTTTGAGATGCGCAAGAAGTTCGGCCTGCTGTTCCAGGACGGGGCGCTGTTCGGCTCGATGAACATCTACGACAACACCGCGTTCCCCCTCCGTCAGCACACCGACAAGTCGGAGGACGAGATCGCTGAGATCGTCAACCGCCGCCTCGGCGAGGTCGGCCTGGCCGAGGCCCACTACAAGATGCCCAACGAGCTCTCGGGCGGCATGCGCAAGCGCGCCGGCTTCGCCCGCGCTCTGGTCCTCGACCCGGCGATCGTCTTCTTCGACGAGCCCGACTCCGGCCTCGACCCGGTCCGGACCGCGCTCCTCTGCGAGCTCATTCGCGAGGTCCACGAGGAGAACGGCGGTTGCTACATGGTGATCAGCCACGATCTCGGCACCGCCCGGCGAATCGCCGACTTCATCGCGGTGCTCTGGAAGGGCCGGATCGTCGAGAGCGGCCCGAGCGAGGAGCTGTTCAACTCGGACAACGACTTCGTCCGCCAGTTCCTCAACGCAGAGGTGGACGGCCCGCTCGCGATGGACTAGCGGCGCCGGGAGCTCACCGCTCGGTCTGCAGCACGAGCCGCGGGGGCCGTGGCTCGCACCTCCCGACGACCCGGGAGCTCCGTCGCTCGGCCCTGCACATGGCCCTAACCTCTAGTCCGTGCGGCGGGTTCTGGGGCGCATAGGAGAATGGTCGGTGACCCACCCGGCCGCGGCGATCGCCGGGGTCGTGTCGATCGTCGCCATCGTCGCCGTGGTCGGAGCGCTGCGGCTCTCGCCCGATGCCGGGACCGACAAGCTGGTCGACCACGGGTCGCCGGCCTACGAGGGCACTCAGCAGTTCAGGGAGCGGTTCGGCGACGACGCGATCGTCGTCCTCGCCGAGGGCGATCTGAAGAAGCTGATGCTGACCTCCGACGTCGACCGTCTCCTCGCCCTGGAGTCGTGCCTCGCGGGCCGGCCCGACGCAACCGGCCGGTTCGCGGCTCCGGTCTGCCGGGATATCGCCGATCTCGGTGCGACCCGTGTCGTCTTCGGTCCCGCCACCTTCATCAACGAGGCGGCGGCGCGCTCCAACCAGGCGATCGTCGAGCAGATCCAGGCGCTGCGCAACGCATCGCCACAGAAGCAGCAGCAGGCGCTTCGCAGGTTCCTCCAGACCGGGCTCAGCCCGGCGACGGTCCTGCAGGGCCTCTCGATCGACAACCCCCAGTTCGTCTCCTCGATCGTGTTCGATCAGACGCTTCCCGGTGCGCCGCCCAAGTCGAAGTTCGGCTACCTCTTCCCGAGCGATCGCGCCGCGCTGATCTCGATCCGGCTCCAGCCCGACGTCAGCGAGTCGGAGCGGCGCGAGGCGATCGCGCTGATCCGCAGCGCGATCGACGACGACCGCTTCGCCCTGCGGGATGGCGGCTACGAGGTGTCCGGCATCCCCGTCGTCGTGCAGGGGCTCGCCGACGAGCTCGGAGGTCAGATCGCGCTGCTCTTCGGCGCCGCCCTGGTCGTGATGGCGGTCGTGCTCCTGCTCGTCTTCGGCCCACCGCTGAGGCTGCTTCCGCTCGCCACCGCCATCGGCTCGGCCGGCTTCGCCTTCGGGCTGCTCTCCCTGTTCGGCGGCACGCTGACGATGGCGTCGGTTGCCGTCCTGCCCGTCGTCATCGGGCTTGCGGTC
>JAGQUO010000137.1 GCA_020438445.1 Solirubrobacterales bacterium | reverse complement strand
CATCGCTCATCGCCCGGCGCATGGACCCCCTGTGAGGGGTGCTCAGTGACGTTCGGCGGGAGCGGGGGCGGCGCCGCCCGTGCCGAGCTTCCCGCCCCACGGCCACCAGGCGCCGCGGCCGAGGATCCGCAGAAACGCCGGGATCAGGAGGCCGCGGATCACGGTCGCGTCGAGCAGCACGGCGATCGCGATCGCCACCGCGAACTCCTTGATGATCACGAGGTCGGAGAAGGCGAAGGCGCCGACCGCGACCGCGAGCAGGACGGCGGAGGCGGTGATCAGGCGGCCGCTCGAGGCGACGCCCTCGATGATCGCCTCGCGTTCGCTCGCGGCGGACCCGCGCGCCTCCCTGATCCGTGAGAGCAGGAAGATCCCGTAGTCGGTCGACAGGCCGAAGGCGACCGCGAACGCGAGTACGGGCACCGAGATATCGATCCCCATCACCGGGTCGGTCCCGAGCAGGCCGGCGCTCCACTCGGTCGTGAAGATCCATGCCATCGCCCCGAGCGCCGCCGCCACCGAGAGCAGGTTCATGGCAACTGCGAGCAGGGGGAGGACAAGGGAGCGGGTCATGGCGGCGACCAGCAGCAGGTTGGTGACGAGCAGGATCAGCAGCGCCTCGGGAGCGTGGTCGCGGATGCTCGCCCGCTGATCGGTGAGCTCGGCGGCGCGGCCGCCGACGGTGGAGCCGGGCGGGAGCGCATCGCGGACCTCGTCGACGAGGTCCTGCCCCTCGTCGGAGAGCGGGTCGGCGTCGGAGGAGATCCGCACGAGGGCTGAGCCGTCGTCGAGGCGCTGCGGCGGTGCGACGGCGGTGACCCGTGGCAGCGCTTCGAGCGTCTCCTCGAGGGCGCCCGCGCTGTCGGGGACCACCGCGTGCAGCTCCGTCGCCGGCACCCCGGGGAAGTCGTCGTCGACGGCCTCGGCGACGACCCTGGCCGAGTCGGCGGCGGGCAGCTCGCGGGCGTCCGGCGTAGTCAGCCCGGTGCCCGAGGCCTGGCACGCGAGCAGCACCGCCACCGCGGCGCCGACGAGGATCGAGACGATCGGGACCCGGCAGACGAGGGCGGGGAAGCGCCGCCAGAAGCTGCTGCGCGCACCGACGCCGTGGCGGAGCGGGTCGCGGCGCACGGCGAAGCGGTTGATCGAGGGGCCGAGGAGCGCCAGGATCGCGGGTAGCGCCAGCAGCGAGGTGAGCCCGGCGAAGAGTGCGGTCAACGCCGCGGCGATCCCGGTCGAGTGCAGGAACGGCTGCGGGAAGACCGTGAGCGCTGCGAGGGCGGCGGCGACCGTGAGCGCGCTGAAGGCGACCGTGCGGCCGGCGGTCTGCAGGGTGCGGAGGTGGGCGCGCCGGTAATCGGTCGCCGAGATCGGGCGTTCGCCGGTCGCATCGGCGTCGTCGTCCTCGCCGCCGTCGGAGCTCTCATCGGTGTCGCCGTACCCGCCCGCGCTGATCTCCTCCCGGTAGCGGGCGATCACGAAGAGGCTGTAGTCGATCGCGAGGCCGACGCCGAGCCCCGTCACCACCTGCAGGGAGAACAGGTCGATCTGGGTGATCGCCGTGAGCAGCCGCAGCGCCGCGAACGTGATCAGGATCGAAATTCCGGCGACGAGTAGCGGCAGCAGCGCCGCCACGAGCGTCCGGAAGACGATCAGGAGCAGCACGAACAGGAGCGGTGCGGCGAGCAGCTCGATGCGGCGCGAGTCGTCCTCGGAGCGGTTACCGACCTGGTGGGCGGCCACGGCGGTTCCGCCGGCGAGGACTCCGGGGACGTCGTTGAAGGCGGCCTCGGTGTCCTCGCCCACATCGACCCGTGTGGCACCCGGCGCCAGGTAGCCGACGACGAGCGAGCGCCCGTCGTCGGCGCTCAGCGCCGAATCGTCAGCGGGCCCGATGACGGCGGCGATCCCATCGACCCGCGAGAGCGTGTCCTCCACCTCCGCCACGTCCGCGCCGGACTCGATCAGGAGGATCACCCCAGGGTCAGCCGATTGCCCCGTCGAGTCCTCGATCTGCGCGTAGGCGCGTTGGACCTCCGAGCCGCTGTCGCTGATGTCAAAGGGATCGACGCGATCGAAGATGTCGAAGGCGACGATGGCGGCCGCCACGAAGACGACGCCGGCGAGGACGAGCACCGTCCACGCACGCAGATATGTGACCTTCGCGATCGCGCTCATCCCGTGGGCCCCTGAGGGCGGGAACGCACGCTCCCCCTCCTCACGGCGCGTAGCTTATTTCCCGTCGCAGCGGCATGCGAAGGGGGACCCGATCGGATGCGGCCAAAGTAGGCAGCGTCACTTCCCACTTCATGCGCTGCTAGGCTCGTTCAGCGGCTCGAGCCGCGTTCCGCCATGGACTACGAGCAGCTTCTCTACGAGGTCTCCGGTGGCGTCGCCACGGTGACGCTGAACCGGCCCGAGCAGCGCAACGCGCTCTCGAACCAGATGCTGACCGAGCTCGTCGACGCGATGGAGCGGGTTCGCGACGACGACGAGGTCCGCGCCGTCGTCATGCGCGGCGCGGGGGAGAAGGTCTTCTGCGCCGGCGCCGACCTCGGCGGGTTCGCCGCCGACGTGCCGCTGGTCGAGAAGCACTTCAGCTCCGACCTCTTCCTCCGCTTCTTCCGGCTGATGCCGCGGCTCGGCAAGCCGTCGCTGTGCGCGGCGAACGGCCACGTCCTCGCGGGCGGCATGGGCTTGGCGCTCTCCTGCGACCTGGTGATCGCGCGCGAGGGGATCACGTTTGGGACCCCCGAGATCAACATCGGCGCGTTCCCCTACATGATCATGGCGATCATCTACCGCAACGTCCCGCGCAAGAAGGTCAACGAGATGATGCTGCTCGGCGATCGGATCTCGGCGGAGCAGGCTGTCGAGTACGGGCTGGCCAACAAGGTCGTCCCCGAGGGCGAGTTCGAGGCCGCCGTCGATGACTGGGCGACGCGGCTCGCATCCAAGAGCCCGGTGCTGATGCGGCTCGGCCACGACGCGATGTACCGGCAGCAGGACATGGCGATCGACGAGGGCCTCGAGTTCCTGCGCAGCCAGCTCTCGTTGACGTTCTCGACCGAGGACATCCAGGAGGGCGTGAAGGCGTTCTTCGAGAAGCGCGACCCAGAGTGGAAAGGCCGCTAGTCAGATGAGTCGTTTCGAGGACCCGGTGATCATCTCGTGCTCGATCTCGGGCGCGATCGCCAACCGTGACCAGTGCCCGGCGATCCCCTACACGCCGGAGGAGTACGCGGCCGAGGCGCGGCGCGCCGTCGACGAGGGCGCCTCCCAGATCCACATCCACGCGCGCACGCCCGACGGCGTCCCCTCCTACGAGATCGAGGCCTTCCGCGCCATCACCGAGGCGATCCGGGGCGAGGTCGGAGACGTGATCATCAACTACTCGACGGGCGCGATCGGGGTGTCGCTGGAGAAGCGGATCGCCTATCTGGAGGCGCTGAAGCCCGACGTCGCGGCATTGAACATGTCGTCGATGAACTACGCGAAGTACTCGCGACGGCGCAAGGACTTCGTCTTCAAGACGGTCTTCGAGAACAGCTTCGACACGATCATCGAGCTGATCGAGGCGATGAAGGCCAACGGCATCCAGCCTGAGCACGAGTGCTTCGACGCCGGCCACGTCGCCAATCTCGACTCGCTCCTCGACATGGGGTTGCTCGATCCGCCGCTGCAGATCTCGCTGGTGATGGGGGTGACCGGCGGCATCCGGCCGGTCCCGCGCAACGTCACCGCGATGTCGGATCAGATCCCCGGCGGCCCCGAGGGGCCGAACAACTGGCAGGTGATCGGCGTCTCCCGCGACCAGTGGAAGCTGCTCGCGAGCTCGCTGGTGCTGGGCGGCAACGTCCGCGCGGGCCTCGAGGACAACCTCTACCTGCCGAACGGCGAGATGGCGCGCTCCAACGGCGACCTCATCGGCAAGGCGCGGCAGATGGCCGAGGACGTCGGCCGGCGCGCGGCCACGGTGGCCGAGGCTCGGGAGCTGCTCGGCCTGAGTAAGAGCCGATGACCGCGGAGGCTCCCGGCGAGCCGACGCTCAAGATCTCCGAGCTCGCCGAGGGAGCGGGCGTCCCGGTCGCGACCGTGCGCCACTACCTCCGCGAGGGCCTGCTGCCCGAGGGCAAGAAGACCAGCCGCAACATGGCCTACTACCCGCCGGAGCTGATCGAGCGGATCCGCCTGATCAAGCTCCTGCAGGAGGAGCGGTTCATGCCGCTGCGCGTGATCGGGGAGATGCTCGACAGCGAGGACGGCGACATCGACCGGGTTCGCTCCCGGATCGAGGCCGCCGACCGCGGGCTCGACGCGGCGCTCGCGCGCGAGCGCGAGCGCGTCCCTGCCGAGCACGTGGGCGAGCGGCTCGGGGTCCCGCTCGAGGCGCTGGAGCGGCTTGCCGAGCTCGGTGTCGTCAGCTCGCCCGAGGAGGGCTACTCGCCCTCCGACGTGCGGATCGTCGAGGCGATCGCCCGCTTCCGGGCCGGCGGCTACGACGAGTCGATCGGCTTCACCGTCTACGACGCCAAGCGATTCATCGAGCCGCTGCAGGCGCTCGCTCGGCGGGAGGTCGAGCTGCTCTCGGAGAAGATCGTCGGCCGCCTGCCACCGGACCGCGCCGCGGCCCTGATCGAGTCCGGCATCGACCCGCTCGCGGATCTGATCTCGGCGATGCACTCGCGCCTCGTCGCGACTGAGCTCGAGGCGCGCATGTCCTCGGGTGAAGGTGGATGAGGGCCCGCACGCTGCTCCTCGTCGGCCTCGGCGGCGTCCTCGTAGCCGCGGTCGGGGCGCTCGGGGTGGCGAGCGGCGATGAGCCGCACCTCTCCTTCGGCGAGCTCGATCCGTGGCTCGTGGTCTTCGCGCTCGGCACCCTGGTCATGCTCGGCGCCGCTCCCTACGCGATCTTCGATCGCCACTCGGGGATCGAGGACGAGGACGAGCGCTGGGACCGCGCGCTCGCCGTGTGGGGTGGCTTCTCGCTGCTCACCGGCCTGGGGTTCCTGGCGATCGGTGCGCTCGGCAGCTTCGCCCCGTCCAGCGCGTCGGGGGCGATCGCCTGGGTGGGTGCAGGCTGCTGCGGCCTGGTCTTCGGGACGCTCGCCCTGTTCGTGCTCTTCGGCGACTGAGGCCGCCACGCGCGGGTCGCCAGCGTAGACCGCCCCCGCCGGATCTCCCGCCGGCCCCGATCCCTCGCGCGGGGGCGCTCGCTCGAACTCCCGCCCGGCCCCGGTCCCCACCCCCGCCCGGCTCC
>JAGQUO010000136.1 GCA_020438445.1 Solirubrobacterales bacterium | reverse complement strand
CGACGTCTTCCTCGGCGGCGTCCTGCCGACACCCGCCGCCGCCATCCTCGTCCGCAAGCACGGATTCGACCTCGGTGCGGTCGTCTCCGCCTCGCACAACCCGTGGCGCGACAACGGGATCAAGTTCTTCGGCCGCGACGGGACCAAGCTCAACGACGAGGCGGAGGCGCGGGTCGAGGCGCGGGTGGCCGCCGGGCCGGCGACCGGCGCCGCCTCGGGCCGGATCCGCAAGCTCGAGGGAGCGCTCGACGACTATCTGCGCGCCCTCGCCTCGGCCTTCCCGCTCGATCTCGCCGGGCGGCGGATCGTCATCGACTGCGCCAACGGCGCCACCTACCGGGCCGCTCCGGCGGCATTCGAGCGGCTGGGGGCGGATCTCGTGACGGTCGGCGCCGAGCCCGACGGGCGCAACATCAACGAGGGATGCGGCTCGACGCACCTCGAGCACATCGCCGCCGCGGTCGCCGAGCACGGAGCCGAGGTCGGCTTCGCCTTCGACGGCGACGGCGACCGCATGCTCGCGGTCGACGGCGAGGGCCGCGAGTTCGACGGCGACGAGATCGTCGCCCTCGCGGCGGTCCACCTGCGCGAGGCCGGCGAGCTGCCGGGCGGCGCCGCGGTGACGGTGATGAGCAACTACGGCTTCCACCAGGCGATGGAGGCCGCGGGGATCGAGATCGCCACGACGAAGGTCGGCGATCGGTACGTGATCGAGGAGCTCGTCGAGCGCGGCTGGACGATCGGGGGGGAGCAGTCGGGTCACATCATCTGGACCGATTTCGCGACGACGGGGGACGGACTCGCAGCGGCCCTGCTCGTGATGCGGGCGATGGGGTCGCGGCCGCTGTCGGAGTGCAGGCCGATCGAGAAGCTGCCCCAGCGGCTCGAGAACGTCCGCGTGCCGAGCAAGGACGCGCTCGCGGGCGCGACCGGCCTCTGGGAAGCGGTCGGACGGGAGGGCGCGGGGCTCGAGGGCCGGGGCCGGGTCCTCGTCCGCCCGTCCGGAACGGAGCCGCTGGTGCGCGTGATGGTCGAGGCGCCCGATGCGGCCGAATGCGAGGAAGTGCTCGCCCGGCTCGTCGACGTCGCGCACCGCGAGCTCGGCTAGGCGGCCGCGCAAGCCTCGGGCCGTCCGGCCACGCGGATTTTGCGCTCAGCCGGACGCGCCCTATCCTTGCCTCCCCTCTTCAACCACCGGAGGCTCCATGTGCGGCATCGTCGGATATGTGGGCAAGAGGCCATGTCGCGACCTGCTGATCGCCGGCCTCGAGAAGCTCGAGTACCGCGGATACGACTCCGCCGGTCTGTCGCTGCTCGATCACGGGCGGATCGAGTCGGTCCGGGCCGTCGGCAACCTCTCCAACCTGCGGGCAGCCGTCGCCGAGCCCCGTGACGAGGGGGCGGTGGCCGTCGCCGAGGCCGAGGCGACGATCGGGCTCGCGCACACCCGCTGGGCGACCCACGGCCGCGTCACCGAGGAGAACGCCCACCCTCACAGCGACGAGGAGGGCCGCATCAACATCGTCCTCAACGGGATCGTCGAGAACCATTCGGAGCTGCGCCGGGACCTGCTGGCCGACGGTCACGAGTTCAGCTCCGAGACCGACGCCGAGATCGTCGCCCATCTGATCGAGCGCCACTACGACGGCGATCTCGCGGCCGCGGTCCGCGCGGCCTTCGCCGACCTGCGCGGTCACTACGCCTTCGTCGCGATGCACGCGGACCATCCGGGCCTGCTCGTCGGCGCCCGCCGCGAGTGCCCGCTCGTGATCGGGGTCGGTGAGGGTGAGACGTTCCTCGCCTCGGCGATCCCGGCTTTCCTGCGGGAGACCCGCACCGTGATGCAGATCGAGAACGGCGAGATCGTCACGATCACCGGCGAGGGGGTCGAGATCACCGACGCCGACGGACTGCGGGTGGAGCGCGACCTCGAGGAGGTCACCTGGGACGAGGACGCGGCCGAGCGCGGCGGATACCCCACGTTCATGATGAAGGAGATCCACGAGCAGCCGGACGCGGTGGCAGAGACGATCACCGACCGCCTGCCCGGGGTCGACGCCGTCGACCTCAGCGAGCTGACGCTGACGGCGGAGCAGGCCGCGAAGATCCGCCGCGTCGTCGTCGTCGCCTGCGGCACCTCCTACCACGCCGGGCTCGTGGGTCGTTACGCGATCGAGACCTGGGCCCGGGTTCCGGTCGAGATGGACGTCGCCTCCGAGTACCGCTACCGGGACCCGGTGATCGGGACCGACGATCTCGTCATCGGCATCACCCAGTCGGGGGAGACGGCCGACACGCTCGCGGCGATGCGCCTCGCCCGCGAACGGGGTGCCCACGTCCTCGCGATCACGAACGTGATGGGGAGCCAGGCGACCCGCGATGCGGACTCCGTCCTGTTCACCCGCGCCGGCCTCGAGATCGGCGTTGCCGCGACTAAGACCTTCACCAGCCAGGTCGCCGCCATCTACCTCCTCGGGCTCTGGCTCGCACAGGCCCGCGATCACCTCGGACGCGAGCGGATCGCGGAGCTGATCTCGGATCTGAAGGCCCTGCCGCGAAAGGTCGAGGAGACGATCGAGTCCTCGGACCAGCAGGTGCGGGCGATCGCCCGCAGCCATGCGGAAGGCAGGTTCTTCCTCTATCTCGGCCGCCATATCGGCCTTCCGGTCTGCCTGGAAGGCGCGCTGAAGATGAAGGAGATCACCTACATCCCCTCCGACGCCTACGCCGCCGGCGAGATGAAGCACGGCCCGATCGCACTGCTGGACGAGACGACGCCGGTGGTCTGCATCGCGACCGACAGTCCGGTCCTGGACAAGGTGCTCTCCAACATGGCCGAGGTCCGGGCCCGTGGAGCGGACGTGATCGCGATCGGGACCGAAGGCTCCTCCGAGGTCGCCGAGGAAGCCGATCAGACGCTGTACATACCGCGCACGGACTGGATCCTGCAACCGATCCTGGCGGTGATCCCGCTCCAGCTCCTCGCCTACCACACGGCCCGTCAGCTCGGCCTCAACGTCGACCAGCCGCGGAACCTCGCGAAGACCGTCACGGTCGAGTAGGGAATCCCGAATCAAGCCTGCGCATCCGCGGGCACACGCATTAGGATCGGGCCGATGCGATCGAAGCTCCTCCGCCTGACCGTCGTCTCCGCAACCGCCGCCGCAGCGCTCCTGCTCGCCGCATGCGGCTCGGACTCGAGCAGCGACTCCGCCGACCTGGGACCCGACCCGGCGACGATGGTGCCTGCGGACTCCCCCTTCTATCTCGAGGCCGTCGTCAGGCCGGAGGGTCAGCTCGGGGACGATCTCGATGCCGCCCTCTCCAAGCTCCTCGTCACCGACGACGTCGGCGCGAAGGTCCAGGACGCGATCGACGAGGAGCTCTCCTCGCAGGGCGAGGACATGACCTACCAGGACGACATCGCGACCTGGCTCGGCACGCGCGGCGCCCTCTACCTGAACGGCTATGACGCCAAGGCCGGCGAGCCGGACGGCGCCTTCGTCGTCGCCGTCACCGATGCCGGAGCGGCCCAGTCCTTCCTCGACGGGACGATCGACGGCAAGACGAAGGAGCAGGACTACAACGGCGTCCAGCTCACGGTCGGCTCCGACGACTCGGCGACCGCCGTCGACGGCGACTTCCTCCTCGCCGGCAGCGTGCAGGGGGTCGAGGACGCGATCGACGCCAAGGACGGCGAGAACCTCGCCGGCGTCGACGATGCGACCACGGGCCTCGACCAGGTGCCCGACAACAGCATCTTCTCCCTGTACGCCGACCCGCAGGCGGCCCTCGACCTCGTCAGGAGCTCGGGCGAGGTCCAGGCCGCCGACCTGAAGCAGATCGAGGACCAGCTCGCGCAGATGGGCGACGGCCCGGTCGACGCCTGGGGGACCGTCACCGAGAGCTCGATGGGCTTGAGCGCTTCCGCCCCCGCGGCGGAGGACGCGCCCGATCCCACCGATCTGCTGACGACGTTCCCGGCCGACTCGTGGTTCGCGTTCGCGGCCTCGGACGTGGGCGATCAGATCTCCGCCTCGCTCGCGCAGTTCAAGGCCGGGTTCGAGGCCGGGCTCCGGGACGCGGCGCCCGACCTTCCCGACGACGTCGACCCGGAGCAGATGTTCCAGCAGGCGACCGGCCTCGACCTCGAGCAGGACGTGACCTGGATCGGCGATGTCGGGGCCTTCATCGAAGGGACCTCGATCTTCGGCCTCGGCGGTGGCATGGTCATGACCACCGACGACGAGCAGGCGGCTCAGGACGCGGTCGCGAAGGTCCAGCAGGCGATCGGCGGATCCCGCGGGGTGAAGGTCACTCCCTCCCAGGGGGGCGGCTTCGACATCCAGGCCCAGGGTGCGCCGCTCGGTGCTCAGGTGGCGGTCGAGGACGACAAGGTCGTCGTGGCGGCCGGCGCCGACAGCCTCGACGACGTGCTCTCGCCGTCGGAGACGCTCGGCGATTCGGACACGTTCCAGGCGGCGGAGGACGATCTCGGCGACGGCCTCACGCCGAGCTTCTTCATCAACTTCTCGCCGATCCTGGATCTGATCGACAGCACCGGGCAATCGGATCCCGAGCTCGAATCGGCTCGCCCGTACCTGAACGCGCTCGACTTCCTGATCGGCGGCTCGAAGGTCGACGGTGACCGCTCGGTCGCCGGGTTCACCCTCGGGGTCCAGGATCAGCCCGAGGGCAGCGACTCGTCCACCGCGGCGGTGATCGGGCCGTGAGCGGGCCCCCGGGCGTTGCGGCGCTCGGGATCGACCTGATCGAGATCGATCGGGTCGAGCGTGCACTCGGGCGGCGGCCGCGGCTCGCTGACCGGCTCTTCCGTCCCGCCGAGCTCGCGGCATGTGCCGGCCGGGCGCGGCCGGCCCGGCACCTCGCGGCGAGGTTCGCCGCGAAGGAGGCGGCGATCAAGGCGCTCGAGGGAGGATGCGGCCCGCGTGACATCGAGGTCGTCGCCGATCCGGCGCCGCGGCTGCAGCTTCACGGCCGGGCGGCCCAGCGGGCGGCGGACCGCGGCGTGAGCCTCGCCGTCTCGCTCACCCACTCGCGGGACAATGCGGCCGCGGTCGTCCTCGCGGGCCGCGCGCCCGTCACCGCGTAGGCTCCCGGGCGTGCAGACGCCCCTCTGGCTCGACCCCGTGTTCGACGCCGCCGGAATGAGCGGCATCGACCGCTGGGCGATCGAGGAGCGCGGGGTCCCGGGCCTCCAGCTGATGGAGGCGGCAGGCGGAGCGCTCGCGCGCGAGACGGAGGTCGCCGCCGCGAGCGGCCCGATCCGGATCGTCTGCGGAAAGGGCAACAACGG
>JAGQUO010000135.1 GCA_020438445.1 Solirubrobacterales bacterium | reverse complement strand
TCGTGGTCGAAATCAGCATCCGGGCTCGAAGCGGGGACGCGTCCCACCGATCCATCCCCCTCCCCAGCCGAAACGACCTTCACCTGCCCACCAGCCTCGGCCCGGACGCCGACCCATCCGCGGCGGGAGCCGGGGGTGGGAGACCCCCGGCGGGACCCGCCGCGAGGAGACGGCGCCTGGAGGCGAGCGGCTGCCGGCCTCAGCGCTCCGGGGAGCGCTTTCTGGCGGCCACCCGATCGCTGAGGCGGCCGGGATCGATCCGGTTGTCACGGGCGAAGTACTGGGCGATGGCGAGCATCTGGGGGCTCCTTCCGGGTGGATGACGTAGTGACCGGTGAAGAAGCTACAGCGGTTAGCATGACTTGTCAAGTTGATTTGCTGGTCACGGGACTGTAGGATCGTCCCGTGGACACCGAAGCTCTCATCGAGTGGATCGACGACAAGCCGGCGCCGTTTCCCCTGCTCGCCGTGCAGGCCGTCGTCAACTCCTACGAGTCCGAGGACGAGGAGGAGAAGCTCACCGATCCGGACGCCGCCCGCGACTGGCTCGCCGGATACGGGCTGGCGTCGCCGGCGATGAGCATCTCCGACGCGGAGCTCGACGAGCTGCTCGCGGTCCGCGAGAACCTCCGGGCGCTGATCGACGCCAACGCGACCGGCGAGCGGGAGGAGGCCGCCGACGCGGAGCTCGCGGCCGTCGCCGCCCGGCATCCGGTGCCGGTCGCGGTCGGCCCGGCCGGCGACGTCGGGGTCGACCTCGAGCCGGCCGAGACGGTCGACCGGCTGATCGCTCAGCTCATCGGCGTCGTCATGGCAGCGCAGATCGACGGCAGCTGGCAGCGACTCAAGATCTGCGCGGCCGACACCTGCCGCTGGGCCTTCTACGACTCATCGAAGAACCGCGGTGGTCACTGGTGCTCGATGGAGGTCTGCGGCAACCGGGTCAAGAACCGCGCCTACCGGGCGCGACACGCCGCTACTTCGTGAAGCGCTCGGCGCACTTCTGCATCTTCGTCGTGTCCGGCTGAACGCGCTGGACGCAGTCGAGGACGCGCTCGGCGTCGGTCTTGCCGACGCCGCTCAGGTTCGGCGGGTTGTTGATGCCGGCGTCCTCGAAGGCGGTGTCGAGGGAGTTCTCGATGCCGCCGAAGCTGTTGAACGCCTTGTCGATCGTGTCGTTGGTGGTGTCGAGGATCGGGCGGACCATGAACAGGTAGACGGCGGCGAGGATCGCGATGGTGACGATCAGTCTGATCAGGCTGCGGGCGAGCGTCTCGGACATCTGCTGTCGCGAATCTAACCGGTGACGAGGCGCAAGCGCCCTGACTGCGACCCGTCAGAGAGCGCAAACTGCGCGAATCCGCCCCGCACGCGCGGAGTCGTTCAGGCGCCGCCAACTATCCTCAGGACCGTGGCCAAGGACACAGAGAAGCTGATCCGCCAGCTCTCCCTGATCTCCTTCCTGATGGCGAACCGCCGCCCCGTGTCGGCGCTCGAGATCAAGCAGGAGGTGGAGGGCTACAGCTCGATGAACGAGGATGCATTCGCGCGTCGCTTCTACGCCGACCGCGCCGAGCTGGAGAGCCTCGGGATCGCGCTCAAGGTCGACAAGCCGAGCGAGGGGTTCCTCGAGTCCGAGCTCTATGCGCTGCCACCCGAGAACTACTACCTGCCGGCGATCGAGTTCACCGACGCCGAGCTCGCCGCGCTCCGGACCGCCCTGGCGCTGCTCGACGGCCAGTTCGCCTACGCCGAGCCGCTCCGGCTCGCCCTCCAACAGGTCTCGTGGGGACGCAAGAGCCCGCTGAGCTCGGGCGCCGACGCCCCGATCGAGATGGCGATGACGGCCTCGGCGGGCGGGCGCGAGCTCTCGCAGCGGCTGGCGAAGATCGAGACCGCGATCTCGCGCCGGAAGACGATCCAGTTCAGCTACTACACGATGCAGAGCGACGAGACGATGGACCGCAAGGTCGACCCCTACCACCTGCTCTACCAGGGCGGTCAGTTCTACCTGCTCGGCTACTCGCACGAGCGCGATGCCGTGCGCGTCTTCCGCCTCTCCCGGATCCTCGGCAAGGTCTCCTACGCGAGCAAGGCCGAGCACGACTTCAACCCGCCCGGCGACTTCGACCGCCGCGACTACGCCTCCCGCGCCGACTGGCAGATGGGGAGCAGGGAGGGGACCGCGCGGATCTTCCTTCGCGACCGGATCGACTGGCTCGTCGAGCGCGACTACGGCGAGTACGGGGCGATCGAGCCGGCCCGGAACGGCGACGGCAAGCGCGGCAAGGGCTCGGTCTTCGAGACCGAGTTCTCCTCGTCCCGGCAGCTCGTCGCCTGGCTGCTCGGCTGGCGTCAGAACGCGGCCGTGCTCGAGCCGCCGGAGCTCGCCGCCGAGGCGGAGGAGCGCCGCGAGCTGCTGCGCTCGCGCCACTCCAGCGGCTTCGAGACGGCCAAGCCGGTGAGCAGGCCCGCCATCGGCGACGCCGAGCGGCGCGGCCGTTCGAACGGCAAGGCGGAGACGGTGATCCGGCCCGAGCGGTTCGCACGGCTCGTGACCCTGGCGGGCATGCTGATCGACTCCGCCCGCAACGACCGCCGCCTGCTCACCGCCGACGTCTGCGGCGAGCTCGGGATCACGGTGAAGGAGCTGGCGAGCGACATCGACGTGCTCAACGTCGTCAACTTCGGCGGCGGCACCTACGTCCTCTACGCCGAGGTCGTCGGAGAGGAGATCGAGGTCGATCCGGAGGCCTACGGCGACAGCTTCGCCAAGCCCGCCCGGCTCCTGCCGCTCGAGGCCAAGGCGCTGGTGGCCGCGATCGACTTCTTCGGCGACCACCTCCCGCAGGCCGGCCTCGACACGGCCCGCGAGAAGATCGTCGCCGCGCTCGGGCACGATCCCTCCGAGGAGGGCCTGCAGATCACGATCGAGCGCGACGAGCCGGAGATCGTCAGCGCGGTCAACGACGCGATCGCCGCCAACGCCGTCCTCAAGATCAACTACTACAAGGAGAACGAGGACCAGTTCACCTCGAGGGAGATCGAGCCCTACCGGCTCGCCCGCGGCCCCGACGGCTGGTACGTGGGCTGCCGCGACCGCAAGCGCGACGCCGTCCGGCACTTCCGGCTCGACCGGACCAAGGAGGCGGAGCCGACCGGCGAGCGGTTCGAGCCCTCCCAGCACGTCCTCGACGAGCTCTCCGAGCAGGAATGGCTCAGCGTCGGCGAGGTCACCGACGCCCGCGTCGCGCGTGTCTGGGTATCACCCGAACGGGCTCGCTGGGTGCGCGAGGAGCGGACGGTCGTCGAGGAGCTCGCCGACGGCGCCCTGATCATCGAGATGCCCTTCGCGGGCACCTCGTGGCTGGTCCGCGAGGTGCTCAAGGGCGCCGGGGACATGGTCGTCCTCGAGCCCGACGACGCCCGCGAGGCCGTGCTCGAAGCCGTCACCGAGAAGGCCTGACGGAGCGGAGATGGAGGAGCCGGCGGTCGAGGCTCCCGGCCATCCGGCCGTCGTCCGGGTCCGCGCCCACAACTCCGGGCCGATGACGCTGACCGGGACCAACACCTACGTCGTCGGCAGCTCACCCGCCTGGGTGATCGACCCGGGGCCGGCCGACGAGGGGCACATCGATCTGGTCAGGCGGGTGGGGGAGACCCGGGGCGGGATCGAGGGCGTCCTGCTGACCCATTCGCACAGCGATCACAACGCCGGGGTCGGGATGCTCGGGGCGCCGCTGCTCGTCGGCAACGCGGAGGGATTCGACGACCTCGCGGCGATGCTGGCGACCGAGCCGGTGCCGCATCCCCCCGCGCCGGAGGACGGCACCGAGATCGGTCCCTTCACGGTCGTCGCAACCCCCGGGCACGCGCCCGACCACGTCGCCTTCGCCTACGGGGAGATCTGCTTCTGCGGCGATCTGATCCTCGGCGAGGGCTCCTCGATCGTCCCGCCGCAGGCCGGCGGCGGCTCGCTCACCGACTACATGCGCTCGCTCGACCGTCTCGCCGAGCTCGCGCCGGCGCTGCTCTGCCCGGGCCACGGCGAGTGGATCAGCGACCCGGCGGCGCGAATCGCCGAGTACGCCGCCCACCGGCGCGAGCGCGAGCGGCTCCTGCTCGAGGCGCTGGCCGCCGGCAAGCGCGAGCAGGAGGAGCTCCTCGACGTCGCCTGGTCTGACGTTCCGGAGTCGATGCGACGCGCCGCGGCACTGGCGATGCGCGCCCACCTCGAGAAGCTCGGGGCGGAAGGCCGGCTGCCGGCCGGCTGGTGAGGGCTAGGATCCGCCCGCGGTGGCGAACCGGCGCGATCAGATCAAGCTGACCCCCGAGGAGCAGGCGGAGCTGCTGGACGAGGAGCGGATCGTCGTCTGCACGACCAACGGTCCCCGCGGCTGGCCGCACTCGATGCCCCTCTGGTACGTCGTGCGCGAGGGCGACATCTGGGCCTGGACGTTCGCCAAGTCCCAGAAGGTCAGGAACCTCGAGCGCGACGCCCGCTGCACCCTCCTGGTCGAGGCGGGGGTCGAGTACGGCGAGCTCCGGGGTGTCCAGATCGAGGCCGAAGCCGAGCTGATCCGTGATCCCGAACTGGTCTTCGACTTCGCCGCGGAGCTGACCATGCGCTACGCCGAGGGCATCGACAGCATCGAGGGGGACGCCGCCGCCGGGCTCCGCGCCCAGGTCCCGAAGCGGGTCGCGATCCACTTCCACCCGGTCCGCACCGCGACCTGGGATCACCGCAAGCTCGGCGGGACCTACTAGGCGTCACTGCCGGGGCGCGAAGGGCGCCCAGCTCCCATCGATCGGGATTTTGCCGATATCTGGGCAAAATCGGGATCGTTGGGCCGGCGAGCACGGACGCGGGGATCCCGTCCCGTGCCTCGATCCGTCCGCGCCCGCCGGCTGGATCGGGTCCCGACCCTCGGGATAACCCCACCCCGGATTCGGGGGATCACGCGGGCGAGAGTGGAGGATCCCCCATAGATAAGCCGTTTCCGCGGGCCTAGGTTGGCTCGCATGATGAAACGAAGCGAAGAGTTCCAGTCTCTGTCCAAACCTCAACGTGGCCTCGCCGGGTTCGTCCAGCGCGCAGCGCGGGCGTCCGGGCGGCGGCCGAAGACCGCGATCGTGCTGTGGCTCGCGCTGATCGCCGGCCTGATCGCAGCCGGAACGATGACCGGCACCAAGGAGCTGAGCAGCACCGACGCCGGCGTCGGCCAATCGGGCGAGGCGGGCCGGGCACTCGCCGCCGCCGGGCTCGACGACCCGGCCGTCGAGTCGATCCTCGTCACGGCTGACGATCCGGTGGCGAGCGCCGCGGCCGCGGAGGACCTGGCGGCGAAGCTCGACGGCACCCGCGCCGTCGCGTCGGTCTCCGATCCGACCAGCCCCGAGCTCGCCGCCAACGGCGGCCGGGCCCGCCTCGTTCAGGTGAAGCTGCGCGGCGATCCCGAGCACGCGGCGACGAAGGCGGATGCGGTTG
>JAGQUO010000134.1 GCA_020438445.1 Solirubrobacterales bacterium | reverse complement strand
AGGCCACGAAGTGTGCCAACATCGGCGGGGTCCAGCATACGACGGAGGCTGCCTGCCTGAACGACCCCAATTGCTGACCTGACTCCGAGAGGGTGCTCGTGACCCTCTAAGGGTCGGCCGGGGCCTCCCGGGGCTCCCGGCCGACCGCTCCCATTGTGGACCGGGGGCTATTGCCGCTCCAGTAGATAGGCGAAGCCCATACCGCCGCCGATGCACATGGTGACGATGCCCCGCTTGGCGTCTCGTCGTTTCATCTCGCCCAGCAGCTTGCAGGTCAGGATGGCGCCCGTGGCTCCCAGAGGATGACCGGTGGCGATGGCGCCGCCGTTGACGTTGACCTTCTCCTCGTCGATGTCGAGCATCCGGATCGAGTTGATCGCGACCGAGGCGAATGCCTCGTTGAACTCCCAGAGGTCGACGTCATCGGGGGACTTCCCGATCTTCTCGAGGGCCTGGCGGGCGGCCTTGGCGGGCGTCCGCGCGAGATAGGCGTAGTCGTCGGCGATGCTGCCGTAGGCGAGGACGGTCGCGAGCGGCTCCTTGCCGTTCTCCGACGCCCACTCCTCCGATGAAACGACGACCGCCGCCGCGCCATCGTTGACCCCGGGCGCGTTGCCGGCCGTGTGAGTCGCATCGTCACCGCCGATCGCCGGGAGCTTCGCGAGCGCCTCGACGTTGGTGCCCGGGCGGATTGCCTCGTCGACCTCGACGACGCTCTCGCCCTTGCGGCTCTTGACGGTCACCGCGACGATCTCGTCGGCGAGGCGTCCCTCGTCGGTCGCCCGCTGGGCGAGCTCGTGGGAGCGGGTCGCGAAGCGATCCATGTCCGGCCGCGTGATCTCGAGCTCGTTGCCGACCTCGCTCGCCTCGTTGATCATCTGCTTGCCGGTGAACGGGTTGGTGAGACCGTCGTGGGTCATCGCGTCGATCGCCTTGACGTCGCCCATCCGGTAGCCGAAGCGGGCGCCGGGAAGCAGGTAGGGAGCGTTCGACATCGACTCCATGCCGCCGCCGACCCCGATCGTGACGTCGCCGGCACGGATCGCCTGGTCGAGGAGCCCGACCGAGCGCAGGCCCGAGGCGCAGACCTTGTTGACCGTCTCGGAGGGGACCTCCTTCGGGATGCCGCCCTCGATCTGGGCCTGGCGCGACGGGATCTGGCCCTGGCCGGCTTGGAGCACCTGCCCGTAGACGACGGACTCGACCTGTTCGGGCGCGACCTCGGCGCGGTCGAGGGCGGCGCTGATGGCGGTGCCCCCGAGCTTCGGAGCCGGAAGGGACGAGAGCGCACCGCCCATCTTCGCGAACGGCGTACGGGCGGTGGAAAGGATCACGGTCTTCGGCATTCGGGACGTTTCTCCTGATCGGACGAGGTTCGGGTGCGGAGGAATCGTAGAGGCCGGGGGGCTCGCGGCGGCTATCGTGGCCGCGATGCGCCTCGAGCTCAGCGACAGCGATCCCGCGGCGTCGACGGCGGATCTCGTCTGCGTCGGCCTCCACGCCGGGGAGGGACTGCCCGGATGGCTCGCCGCCGCCGCAGGAGCCGGCGACGCCCGCGGCGGCTACCGCGAGCTCACCCTCCTGCGTCCGGGGGCGCCGGAACGTGCGCTCGTCGTCGGGCTCGGCGACCGCGCGGACTTCGAGCCCGAGCGCGCCCGGGTCGCCGCCGCGCTCTCCGCACGACGCGCCCGACGGCTCGGCGCCGCGCGGGTCGACTGGGTGGTGCCCGAGCACGAGCGCAAGGCGAGCATCGGTGCCGCGCTGACCGCCGGGACCGTCCTCGGCGGATACCGGTTCGACCGGCTCAAGAGCAGGTCCGACGCCGACGGCGGCGGGATCGATCGCCTGACCCTGATCGGGGCCGACGACCCCAGCGGCTACGCGGCGACCGCGAAGGTCGCCGCCGAGGCGGCCAACCGGGCTCGCGACCTCCAGAACCTCCCGGCGAACATCGCCGACCCCGGATACATCGCCGAGCGCGCCCGTGAGATCGCGGCCGGCTCCGGCGGTGCGATCGAGGTCGAGGTCCTCGGGCCGGAGGAGCTCGAGCGCGAGGGGATGGGCGGAATGCTGGCCGTCGCCTCCGGCTCCGCCAAGGATCCCGCCCTGATCGTCCTGCGCTATTCCGGGGGCGGCTCGGCCCCACGCCTCGGACTGGTCGGGAAGACCGTCACCTTCGACAGCGGCGGGATCTCGCTCAAGCCCGCCGCCTCGATGCAGGAGATGAAGATGGACATGTCCGGCGGCGCCGCCGTGCTCGAGGCGACCGCGGCGATCGCCGAGCTGCGCCTGCCGATCGACCTGATCTCGATCCTGCCCGCGGTCGAGAACATGCCGGGCGGCCGGGCCACGCGCCCCGGCGACGTCATCACGCAGCTCAACGGCCTGACGGTCGAGGTGAACAACACGGATGCCGAGGGCAGGCTGATCCTCGCGGACGCGCTGACCTGGTGCGCGCGACAGGGCGCCGAGCGGATCGTCGACATCGCGACCCTGACCGGCGCCGTCGTCGTCGCGCTCGGGTCGACCTACGCCGGCCTTGTTGCCAACGACGACGAGTGGGCCGAGGAGGTGGCCGCCTCGGGAGCGATCGTCGGCGAGCTCGCCTGGCGGCTTCCCCTTCACCGCGAGTACGCGGAGCTGACGAAGGGCAAGGTCGCCGACCTGACCAACTCGGGCAGCAAGCGCAAGGCGGGGACGCTGTTCGCCGGCGCGTTCCTCGAGCAGTTCGTCGAGGGCGCCGTCTGGGCGCACCTCGACATCGCCGGGACGGCCTGGGACGTCGGCCGCGAGTACGTCGGCAAGGGCGCGAGCGGCTACGGGACGCGGCTGCTGGTCGAGCTGGCCCGCCGGCACGCCGAGCGCGCCTGACCCCTGGGAGAATCGCCGCCATGAACTTCGACCTCAGCGACGAGCAGCGCCTGCTCCGCGACACCGTCAGAGACTTCGCCCGCAACGAGGTCGCCCCCCGGGCGGCCGAGCTCGACGAGCGCAAGCAGTTCCCCTACGAGCTCGTGACGAAGCTCGGCGAGCTCGGCCTGATGGGGATCCCGTTCCCGTCCGAATACGGAGGCGGTGGTGCCGACACGCTCTCCTACGCGCTCGCCGTCGAGGAGCTCGCCCGGATCGACTCGTCGGTGGCGATCACGCTCGCCGCCCACACCTCGCTCGGCACGATGCCGATCTACCTCTGGGGCGACGACGCCCAGCACGAGCAGTGGCTTCCCGATCTCTGCTCCGGCAGGCGCCTGGCGGCGTTCGGGCTGACCGAGCCGGAAGCCGGCTCCGACGCCGGCAACACCCGGACGCGGGCCCGGCTCGAGGACGGCGAGTGGGTCATCGACGGCGCCAAGCAGTTCATCACGAACTCCGGGACCGACATCTCGGCCTGCGTGACGATCACGGCCCGCACCGGCGAGGACGAGATCTCGAACCTCATCGTTCCCAACGGCACCCCCGGCTACGAGGTCGGCGAGCCCTACCGGAAGATGGGCTGGAACGCCTCCGACACGAGGCCGCTCAGCTTCGACGCCTGCCGCGTCCCGGAGGCCAACCTGCTGGGCCCTCGCGGCCAGGGGTTCAAGCAGTTCCTGCAGATCCTCGACGGCGGGCGGATCGGCGTCGCCGCCATGGGCCTCGGACTCGCCCAGGGCGCGCTGGACGAAGCGATCGCCTATGCGAAGGAGCGCCGCGCCTTCGGCCAGCCGATCTCGCGCTTCCAGGCGATCCAGGGCAAGATCGCCGACATCTCGACCGAGATCGAGGCCGCGCGCCTGCTCACCTACCGCGCCGCCGTCCTCAAGGACCGCGGCGAGTCGTTCACGCTGACCGCCGCGCAGGCGAAGCTGAAGACCGGCCGGCTCGCCGTCCGGGCGGCCGAGGAGGCGGTCCAGATCCACGGCGGCTACGGGTACATCGAGGAGTACCCGGTCTGCCGGTTCTACCGGGACGCGAAGATCCTCACGATCGGCGAGGGCACCGACGAGGTCCAGCAGATGGTCATCGCCCGCGCGCTGGGCTGCTAGGCGGCCCCGGGAGCGCGCCGAGGGGTGGGATATGGTGCGGCCCCGGCCGGCCCGGCCGGCTCGAACAGGGATGAGCGACGAGGAGACAGCCCCGCAGCCCCAGGATCCTCCGGCGACGGACGAGTCCGCGAGCGCGCCCGCGCTGGCATCCGAGATCTCGCGCCGGGTCGGTGCGATCCTCGATGCGGTCGAGCGTGAGGCGGCGCGCCTCCGCGAGGAAGCACGAGCGGATGCGGCACGCTACCTGGAGGACGCGAGGATCCAGGCGGACACGCTCGTCGCCGAGCGCCGCCAGCGGATCGCCGCGCTGAGCGACGAGCTGGTCGCGAAGTCGGAGGCGGTCGTCTCCCGCCTCGACGACGCGGAGCCGGTGCGTGACGGTTTCGAGAACCTCGTCAGGGCGCTCGGTGACGCCGCCGAGCGGCTCGCCCACGAGGCGGAGTCGGAACCGGAGCTGCCGCCCCGCCCCGCGTCGCATCCCGCCGGCGACCCGATCCCCGCACCCGCGGCGCCCGAGCAGGCACGACCGGCGTTCGCCGAGCCCGTACCGGCGGCCGCCGATCCCGCTTCGTCGCAGCCCCCGGCCTTCTCGGCTCCCCCGCCCCCCGCACCTCAGCAGTCGCCGCCACCCGGCCCGGTGCAGGCCGGCGGTCATTTCGAGGAGCAGCCCCAACCCTCCCGGGCACCTTCGCCCGCCGGCTTCGCACAACCCCGCGGCAGCTCCTGGAGGGAGCTCGACGATGCCCGGGTCATCGCGATCCAGATGGCTACGGCCGGCAGTACGCGGGCCGAGGTCGGAGATCATCTCCGGCGCACGCTCGGCGTGCCCGATCCGAGCCGGACGCTCGACGAGGTCTTCGGGAGCGGAACCGGAGCCGGCGACCGCGTGCCGTGGACCGGCACCGGCGGCTGAGCGGCTCCGAACCCTCGCAAACAGCGGGATTCCACATTCCCGATTACCGCCGGGGGCGAACCTAGACTTCGCGCCGTTCGACCTCCCTGGGGAGGCCGGCCCGAACCAGCGAATCGCGAGAAGGAGCAAGCCATGGCCGATCATCGAGGGCCCGAGCCGCCGGAGCCCCGTGTCCCGGGCGACCGCCCACGTCCGGCCGCGGAGGCTCCGGCGTTCGATCTCGCCGCCGCGCTGAGCGACCTCGACCGCGCCACGCGCAGCTTCGCCGAGCGGCTCGGCGCCCAGCGGGATGCCGATCTCGCCGCGGTCGCGGCTACGGGCTTCGCTCGCCAACCCGCGGCTCCCGCCGCGGCGCCGGCGTCCTCCGCGCGCGGACGCGACGCCTTCGAGGAGAGGATGCGGGAGGCCGAGCGGGAGGCCGGCGAGTACCTCGAGCACGCCAAGCGCCGAGCCGACAGCCTCGTCAACGCCATGGTCGGCGCGGTCGAGCGGGAAGCCGCGGAGATGCGGCGCGAGGCGGAGGTCGGGATTCGCGCCCGCTGGCAGGCCGTGGAGGTCGATGCGGCACGTCATGTCGACGAGGCGCGCAAGGTGGCCGAGCGGATGGTCGCCGAGCGCCAGCAGCGGATCGCCGCGCTGAGCGACGGGATCACCGGCAGGGCGCAGGCGCTGACGGCCGGGATGGAGGATGCCCAGCGCGTACGCCGGCAGTTCGAGACGTTCGTCCGCGCCCTTTCCAGTGCTGCCGATCGCATCGCCACCGCCAGGGAGCCGGCAGGTCCGGCCCCCGCCGGCGGGCGCGACGACGGGCGCCGGACGAGCGCGATCGCGGCTTAGGACTTCGTGCCGCGG
>JAGQUO010000133.1 GCA_020438445.1 Solirubrobacterales bacterium | reverse complement strand
GGTCATCGAGGGCCACCCCCCGCTCGGACCGGCGCCGAGCAAGCTGTCGTTCCCCTCTGCGCACTCGACCTCGGCCGTGGCCGCCGCGACCGTGCTCGGCCGCGTCGCCCCGAGGACGAGGGCGGCGCTGTGGACGCTCGCGGCGCTGATCTGCGTCGGCCGCCCCTATCTCGGCATGCACTACCCCAGCGACGTGCTCGCGGGCGTTGCGCTCGGATACGGGATCGGCCGGCTCTGGCCGCTCCCGCCCGAGCCCGGCGAGGCCGGCGAGGCCGGCGAGCCGGAGGAGGACCGATGAAGGTCGGCATCGTCGGCATGCCCAACGCGGGCAAGTCCACCCTGTTCAACCTCCTGGCCGGACTCGACCGGCCGTCGGGCGGGCGGATCCTGCTCGACGGCCGGCCGGCCGAGAACCTCCTCGGGGAGATCGGCTACATGCCGCAGGCCGATCTGCTGATGCCGTGGCGGACCGTGCTCGACAACACGGCGCTCGGGCTTCAGCTCAACGGCGTCCGCCGGCGCGAGGCGCGGGAGCGCGCCCGCAGCGAGTTCCCGCGCTTCGGGCTCGCCGGCTTCGAAGACGTCTGGCCATCGCAGATCTCAGGCGGGATGCGGCAGCGGGCGGCGCTGCTCCGCACCTTTCTCGCCGGCCGTGAGGTGATGCTCCTCGACGAGCCCTTCGGCGCTCTCGACGCGCTCACCCGCCAGGAGATGCAGCAGTGGCTGCTCGAGATCTGGCAGCAGGACCGCAAGACGATCCTCTTCGTCACCCACGACGTCGAGGAGGCGCTCTTCCTCTCCGACCGCGTCTACGTGATGTCCGGGCGGCCGGGCCGGGTCGAGCTCTGCGTCGACGTCGAGATCGAGCGGCCCCGCGAGATCGGGCGGACGACGCTCGACCCGCGCTTCGCGGATCTCAAGCTGGAGCTGATCGAGCCGTTGCGACGGGCTTCCGCGGAGGCGAGCCGGTGAGCAACGGCAGGAGCAGATTCAACCTCGACTCGCGCGCCGCGCGGATCCTCGCGCCGGCGATCTTCGCGATCATCGTGCTCGCCGTCTGGCAGCTCTACACCGTCGTCTCCGACGTGCCCGAGTCCTCGCTGCCGTCGCCGACGGAGATCGCCAAGGCGGGGTGGGAGCAGCGTCAGCTCCTGCTCGACAACACCTGGGTCACCGTCGAGGAGATCCTGATCGGGTTCGCGGCGGCGATCGTCCTCGGCGTCGTGCTCGCGATGCTGATCCGCTCGTCGCGAACGATCGAGCGCGCCCTCTATCCCTGGCTCGTGGTCTCGCAGATGGTCCCGATTCCCGCCGTCGCGCCGATCTTCGTGATCTGGACGGGCTTCGACCTGCGGCCGAAGATCATGGTCATCGCGCTCGTCGCGTTCTTCCCGATCGCGGTCAACACGATCGACGGGCTCAGGGCCGCCGATCCGCAGCTGCTGCGGCTGATGCGAACCCTGAAGGCCTCACGCTGGCAGCGGTTTCGCTACGCGCAGCTGCCGGCGTCGCTTCCGTTCCTCTTCAGCGGTCTCAAGGTGGCCGCGGCGCTGTCGGTCATCGGTGCGGTGTTCGCGGAGTGGGTGGGGGCCTCCGAGGGACTCGGCTACCTGATCCTCGTCCTCAACAACGCGACCGAGACCGCGACGATGTTCGCGACGATCTTCCTGCTCGCGATGATCGGGATCGCCCTGTTCGGGCTGGTGCTGCTGCTCGAGCGGCTGCTCCTGCCCTGGTACCACGACGCCCGCAAGGAGCCGGCGGACGACGGGGTCGCGGAGCCCGCCGACGACGCCGTCGAGATCGGAGCACGGCTTTGAGCGGCGAGCGCACCGCCGCGCTGATCCGCGGCGCCTGGGTGCTGCCCATGGCACCGGGCTCGGAGCCGATCCGCGACGGTGCCGTGCTGCTCGCCGCGGACGGCTCGATCGGATCGGTCGGTCCGTTCGACGAGCTCTCGGCCCGGGCTCCGGAGGCCGAGGTGATCGGCGACGGCAACGGCATCGTGATGCCGGGAATGGTCAACGCCCACACCCACCTGACCGAATGCCTGATCCCGGGGATGGGCGAGGACGCGGTCCTGTTCGAGTGGTTCGAGCGTGTGGTCAATCCGGTCGGTCTCGTCATCGATCGCGACGAGGTCGCGCTCGGCACCCGGCTGAAGGCGGTCGAGATGCTGAGGAGCGGGATCACGACCGTCAACGACATGTCGTGTCACCGCAACATGGGCAGCCTGGCAACGCTCGGCGCCGTCGACGGCCTCGCCTGGGCAGGCATGCGCGGCGTCGTCAGCTTCGGCGCCGAGGACAGCTACGAGGGCGCCCCCGGGCCGGAGGTGTTCATGGCCGAGCACGAGGCGCTGGCCGATCGCTGCGCCGCCGAGCCCCTGATCGGCTTCCGCTGCGGCGTCGGCACCGTCCTCGGTCTCACCGACCCGCTCTTCGACCTCACGGTCTCAGCCTGCAGGGAGCACGGCTGGGCCGTCCACACCCACCTCTCCGAGGTCCGCGAGGAGTTGACCGATGCCAGGCTCCGCTACGGGTGCTCGACGATCGAGCGCTCGGGCCGAGGCGGCCTGCTCGACGCGGAGGTGATCGCCGCACACTGCATCTGGTGCACCGAGCGCGACATCGGCCTGCTCGCGAGCAAGGACGTCGCCGTCGCACACAACCCCGTGGCCAACATGCTCCTCGGCAACGGCGTCTGCCCGGTTCCGCGGCTCCGCCGGGAGGGGATCACGATCGCCCTCGGGACCGACGGCGCCGCCTCCAACGACAACCAGGACATGTTCGGGGTGATCAAGACGGCGGGGCTCCTGCACAAGGTCGAGAACATGGATCCGACGATCCTCACGGCCCGCGATGTCCTGGCGATGGCGACGATCGAGGGGGCGCGGGCTCTCGGGATCGATCCCGAGACGGGATCGCTCGAGGCGGGCAAGCGGGCCGACGTCGTCCTCCTCGACGGCAACAACCCCGAGCTGGCGACGATCCACGACCCCTGGCAGCAGGTCGTCTACTGCGCGACCGCCCGGTGCGTCAGCGACGTCTGGGTCGACGGCCTCCGCCGGGTCCGCGACGGCGAGGTCGAGGGCGCCGACGTTCCCGCCCTCGCCGCCGAGGCGCGGGAGGCGGGCGCCGGCCTCGTCCGCAGGGCGGGGATGGACGGCGAGTCGGTCTACGCCGGCGACGGTCGCGCCTTCCGGGCGGAACCGCCCTCATGACGAGCTGCGATGTCGTCGTCATCGGCGCCGGTCACAACGGCCTCGCCTGCGGGGCCTACCTCGCCCGGGCCGGCGTCGACACGATCGTGGTCGAGCAGGCGGCCGAGCCCGGCGGCTGCGTGGTCACCGAGGCGCTTCCGAGCGGACGGGGCCGGCTCGAGATCGGCGCCTTCGAGCACAGCGGCCTCCGCGCGAGCGGGGTCGACGAGGACCTCGAGCTGAGCTCGCGCTTCGGGCTCGAATGGCTGCTGAGCGACGAGCTCGTCCTCGCCCCCTGCGACGACGGAACCGACCTCGCGCTGCACAACTCGCTCGAGCGCACCGTCGAAGGCTTCGCCGCGGCGCTCGGGCGCGAGGAGGCCGAGCGCTATCGCCGGTTCGCCGACTGGTCCGCCCGCGCGATCGGGGTCCTCTCGCAGGCGAACAACGGGCCGCCCCCGACGATGCGGGAGCTGACCGCCGCCGCGGAGCTGACGCTCGGCGCCGAGGGGCAGAGGCTGATCCAGGCGCTGTATGCGTCGTCGTCGAACCTGTGCGCCGCGCACCTCGGGGACCCGCGGCTCCGCGGGCTGCTGGACCACTGGGCCGCTCACTCCCAGCAGCCGCCTGACGACCCCGGAACGGGAGCCGGGGCGATGATGCTCGCTGCGTTCCACGGCGCACCCTCGGCCCGTCCGGCCGGGGGGTCGCGAGGAACGGTCGACGCGCTCGTGCGCTGCCTCGAGGGTCACGGCGGCGTCCTCCGGACCTCGGCCGGAGTGGAGCGGATCGAGGTCGCGGGCGGACGTGCAGTCGCCGTCGAGGCGGGAGGCGAGAGGATCACGGCGGGACGTGCGGTCGTCTCCGCGATCGACGCCAAGCGTGTCTTCGAGAGCCTGATCGAGCCGGCCCACGTGCCTCCGGGCCTGCGCGAAGAGGTGGCCGGGATCCACGTCGGCAGGCGCAACGTCTCCGAGCTCAAGGTCGACGGTGTCCTCGCGAAGCTGCCCGAGCTCGACGTGCCCGCCGGCTTCGAGCGGGCGCTGATGCTCTCGCCGAACACCGATGCCGACATCGAGGCGGCGTTCGCTCGGATCCGGCTCGGACTGCTCCCGGAGCGGCCGCCGCTGATGATCGGCTTCCCGTCGACTCGCGAACCCGGGTGGACGGCCGATCCGGAGAACGCCGTGATCTGGCTCTCCACGTTCGTACCCTGGGAGCCGGCCGAGGGACCGTGGACCGAGGCGACGCTGGAGGCTGCCGCCGACTACACCTGGGCGGCCGCCGAGCGCGCCCTGCGCACCGAACTCGAGCCGGTCGAGCGTCTGATCACCGGCCCTCAGGACTGGGTCCGCCGCAACGGCAATCCCTTCGCCTGCCCGAACCACGTCGAGATGTCGCTCGACCAGCTGCTCGGCATGCGCCCGTCGCCGTCGCTCTCGCGCTACGCGACGCCGGTCGACGGCCTCTACCTGAGCGGCGCCGGCTCGCATCCGGGCGGCGGCGTCACCGGGATGCCGGGGCGCAACGCGGCGGCGGTGGTCCTCGCCGACCTCGGCCTGCGGAGCAGGAACCGTCTCGAGCGCTGGCGCTCGCAGGCGGCGATGCTTCGCGACGCCGCCCGTGCGGCGCGAGCGTTGCGGAGAGCGGCATGAGCCCGGCGGCCGGCGGGCCCGCGGATCCCCTCGAGCTCCTCACCGGCTACCAGGCCGCGGCGATCATCGGCACCGCGGTGGAGCTCGGTGTCCCGGACGCGCTCGACTCCGGTCCACGGAGCGCGGGCGAGCTCGCCTCGTCGCTCGGCCTGCACGAGCGCGCATGCGGCTATCTGCTCGGTGCGATGACCGTGCTCGGGCTGACGACCCCGGTCGCGAGCGGGTACGAGCTGACCGGATCCGGGCGCGAGCTCGTCGACGGCGGACCCGGTTCCGCCTCGGAGATCGTCCGCAAGGAGTGGTTCTTCTATCGCGCCTGGGCCGAGCTTCCGCAGGCGATCCGCGACGGGCACGCCCGGATCCCGCCGTGGCGAGACCGGCTCCGCGACGACCCCGGGCAGTCGCTGACGTTCCTGCGTGCCCTCGACGACCTCGCCGCCAGGTTCGGCGGCGGGCTCCCGGCTCTGGCCGCGCTCGAGCGCGGCGGTCGCCTTCTCGACGCCGGCGGCGGCGCCGGGTCGCATGCCGCCAACCTCGAGGCGGCGGTGCCGGGGCTGAAGGCGACGGTCCTCGATCTGCCGGCCGCCGAGCCCGCGCTGCGCGAGCGCCACCCCGAGCTCGATTTCGTCGCCGGGGACCTCGAGCAGGCGCGCTACGGGCGGCCCGAGGGCGAGGAGTGGGACTACGTGCTGCTCGCGAACATCCTTCACGACCATCCGGTCGGGCGCTGCCGCGAGCTCGTGGCCGAGGCCGCCGGCCTGCTGGCGCCGGGAGGAACGCTCCTCGTCTACGAGTGGGTGCTCGGGGAGGACGCGGTCTCGCCGCCGGCGGTGGCGACCTTCTCGCTGATGATGCTCGTCGAGAACGAGGGCGGCGGCACCTGGACGGAGGAGCAGATCTCCTCCTGGGCGCGCGCCGCGGGCCTCGAGCCCGAGCCGCTCCGTCGCGACCCGGGGCCGATAGCGGT
>JAGQUO010000132.1 GCA_020438445.1 Solirubrobacterales bacterium | reverse complement strand
GACAGCACGGAATCGTCGCCCGTCGCCAGCTCCTGCTGGGTGGATTCAGCACCGACCAGGTGAAGGGCCTGGTCAGGGCGGGCGTCCTTCATCCGATTCATCGTGGTGTCTATGCGGTCGGTCATGCGAACGTCTCACGCGAGGGCAGGTGGATGGCCGCCGTCCTCGCCACGGGGCCGGACTCCGTTCTCAGCCACACCCCCGCCGGGCAGCTCCAGGGAATCGTCGGCCACCGGGAGAGGGCGGCTCTTCACGTCTCGGTGCCTGGGCGCAATGGCCGGAGCATCGCCGGCATCATCACCCACCGCCCGCGGGCACTGCCTCCCGCCGACACCACCGTCCGGCTCGGGATCCCGGTGACGACCGGGACGCGGACGGTCTGGGACCTCGCGACCGTGCTCTCGCCGATCGCGCTCCGCCGGGCCTTCGAGCAGGCGGAGAAGCTGGGCGCCCTCGACCGCGAGCGACTCGCCGCGCTGCTCGCCGCCCAGCCGAACCACAGGGGCACAGGGGCCCTGCGCGAGCTGGTGGGCGACCCGCCTCTGCCACTCGGGGAGACCCGCTCCCGCCTGGAGGAGATCGTGCTCGAGGTCTGCCGGGATCACTCGCTGCCGCCGCCCGCCGTCAACGTCCCGCTGCTCGGCTTCGAGGTCGACTTCCTGTGGGAGGAGGCGAGGTTCGTCGTCGAGGCGGACGGCGCCGGCCACCTCTCGCGGCCCCAGCGGGATCGCGACAACGAGCGGGACATCGCGCTCGGCCGTGCCGGGTATCTCGTCCGCCGCTACACGAGCCGGGCGATCGGACGCGGCGGAGCGGTGGCGACCGAGATCGCCTCGGTCCTCGCCGAGCGGCTCAGCCGCTGAGGGCTGCCCAGAGCCGCTCCTCCCGGGCGAGCACCCGGGCCGCGGTGTCGCCGATGCGGGTCCAGCCGGCGGGGTCCGGCTCGTCGGACTCGCTCGCCGCGAAGAGCTCGGCGGCGAGCTCGCTCCACGTCTCCGCGGCATCCGCCGCGAGGGCCGCCTCGCCATCCCGGCCGGCCTCGGAGAGAAAGCGCGAGTAGAGGGCGCGGAAGTTGCTGCCGCCGGTCCCCCGTCGCTCGATCACCTGGTAGGTGAAGCGCGCGCACCACTTCCAGTCGGGCGCCGCCTCGGGCCAGCCCGCGATCTCGCCCGCGAGGCGCCGGAGGGCCGGCAGGCCCTCGAACTCGCCGAGCTCAGGCTCCAGCATCCGCCGAGCGGCGCGGGCGATTGCCGCCGGTGCGGCCTCCAACAGCTCCTCCCGCGTCGGCGGCCGGCCGGGGATGTCGATCATGTGGCCGGCGAGCGGGTAGAACGGATGCTGCTCGTGCCGGGCCCGCTCGAGACCGGCGAGCGAGGTCCGCTGGAGGCCCTCGAAGCCGGTGTCGGAGACGTAGGCGTAGGAGTCGTCGTAGCCGGCGAGGACCACGGCGTGGCCCGGGAAGTGGGCGGAGTTGCCGTAGTGGTCGAGGTGGAAGAGGTCGGTGATCAGCAGCACCGGACGCCCTGCGTCGACGATCTCGCGAGCCGCGTCCCACGCCCGCCCCGGCTCGGGCTCGACCATCAGCCGCAGCGGCGCCCCCGTCAGCTCCAGGAACTCCTCCTCGAGGCGGCCCGTGCGCCCGTTGGTGAACCGGGTCGGCGAGAGGTCGTCGGACACGAAGTAGTAGAAGCAGGCGCCGGCGCCGAGGCCGAACGCGAGCTCCTCCGAGATCACGGTCCCGTGGAAGGCGAGGAGGTTGCGCAGGGCCGTCGAGCCGCAGTGGTGCCCGGGCACGTGCTCGAAACCCGGCACGAGGACGCTCTGACCTGCGGTCATGACCGGAAGTCTCTCAGCCGGGCGTCTCCCGGCGGAGGTGCAGGTACTCGGCGCGGACCGCGAACACCGAGCGCAATTCGGCGGTCACCTCCTGCAGGAACTCGTCCCGGTAGGTGGAGTCGGTCAGCATCGCGATCGCGAAATAGAGGCCGGTGAACGCGGCGAGCCCGGCCGCGACCTTGAGCAGCTCCACCGTCAGCTCGAATGACTCGCCCCCGACGCCGATCGCGACGACCTGGTCGCAGCAATCGGCGCCGACCCACGACTCGCGGATGCTGTCCGGCACGGCGATCAGTCCGAAGACGACGAAGAACGCCGCGACCAGCAGGCTGACGGTCAGGACCTGGACCGCCTGACTCGTGAACAGGACCAGGCCGACGTTGCGCCGCTGCTTCGTGCTGAGGGGGTCGCTCACGTCGCCGACCTCCCCCTCCAGCTCGCGGACCTCCCGCGGCAGACGGGCCAGCAGGAAGGCGGTGCCGAGTCCGGCGAACAGCAGCGCGATCGCGAGCAGGTCGACGTCGGTCACCGCCGAGAAGACCTGCCACATCTCGGTGCTCATGAACGCCAGCAGGGCGAAGATCATCAGCAGCGGCACCGCGCGGGCGAGCAGCATGAACGAGGCGAGCAGCTGATGCCAGAGCCGCCTGCCGACCCAGCGCACGATCGAGACGAGCCCGTATCCGAAGACGGCGTAGATCAGCAACACGAGCGCGAGGTTGGCCGCGGCCGTCACCCAAGCACTCCGCGTCTGGCCGCCGAAGATCAGCGGCAGTAGCGCCGGCACGAGCACGAAGGCCGCGAGCTCGATCCGGCCGACGTCCTCGGGCAGCGACGCCGCCGGCCGGCCGCGGTAGCGGTTGATGGCCATGGCGGCGCCGAGCAGGATCGCGAGCCCGCCGAGGACGGCGGCCACGTTCGCCGCCAACGGCCAGTCGAGCCGGACCGCGCCGAGCATCTCGCCGAGGAAGACGAGGGCGAGGAGCGGCGCAGCGCGGTTGAACACGTTGGTGGAGGCCGAGAAGTCCTCGTCGAAGAGCGGCAGCCCGGACTCGCGGAAGCGGCGCCTGCACTCGGCGATCTGCGCCTCGCGATCCTGAACCGAGTCGTCTCCGCCAGCCTCCACCGGCGCCATTCCACCGGCCGCGCCGGACGGTCGCGGGCTCTACTGTCGGGCCCGTGCGGATCGCATTGATCCAGAACCGGGAGTCGGGCTCGGGCGAGGCCGGGCGGGTGGAGGCGGTGCTGGCCTCGCTCGGCGCCGACGTCGTCGCGTTCGCCGTCGATCGCGCGCGCGATGCCGGCGACTGCGGTGCGGACCGGATCGCGGTGGCGGGGGGCGACGGATCGATCGGGTGCGCCGCCGAGGCCGCCGCCGCTGCGGATGTTCCCCTCGCCGTGATCGCCACCGGCACCGCAAACGACCTCGCCGGCCACCTCGAGCTCCCGACCGCCCTCGACGAGGCCTGCCGGCTCGCCGTCGAGGGCACCGAGATCGAGCGGATCGACCTGGCGCGGGCATCGGGGCGGCCCTTCGTGAACGCGGCCGGCGCCGGGCTGCCGCCCGCCGCCGCCGAGCAGGCGGCTGACATGAAGGATCGGCTCGGCCCCCTCGCCTATCCGCTCGGCGCCCTCAGCGCCAGCGCCGGCGCCGAGCCGATCCGCTGCAGCGTCGAGGTGGACGGCGTGACGGTGTTCAGCGGCGACGCGTGGCAGGCCTCCGTCGCCGCCAGCGGCGCCTTCGGAGCGGGCGCGAGCTTCAACGCCGATCCGGCAGACGGCGAGCTGGACGTGATCGCGATCGAGGCGGGCAGCCGGGCCCGGCTCGTCAAACACGCATTCGGGCTGCGGATCGGCGAGGTCGAATCCCAGGAGGGGGTTCACTCGGCGCGGGGACGCGGGATCGTCATGCGGGTCGACCCGGGAGAGAAGCTCAACATCGACGGCGAGATCGTCACCGCCGGGGAGCTCGATCCCGCCGGCGAGCTCTCCTTCGCGGTCGCCGGCGGCTTCGGCCTGATCGTCGGCTGAGCCCGCACGCAGGCGCGGCGGCGGCGCGCCTATGCTGCGCGGCCGTGCCATCGCTCGCAACCGAGCCGACCAGCCGTCTGCGCCTGCCGCCCCCGCGGGAGCGCCGCCGGCGCCTGCGCCGCCGGGCACGCGCGAGGCGATCCGCGCTCGGGCCGCTGCAGATCGCCGTCGGCCGCGCCGACCAGCAGCTCCTGGTCGCGATGCGGACGCACCTGCACCGTCCCCTCGGAGATCGTGCGGCGCAGGCGTTCGGCGCCTTCGGCGAGTACGGCGCCGGCTGGGCGGCCATCGGGTTCATCGGAGCTGCAGCCGATCCTCGCCGGCGCCCGCGGTTGCTCGCCGCCGCGCTCGCGGGCCCCTGTGCCGTCGGGCTCAACTCGCTCGCCAAGCGCATGGTCGGCCGCGAACGACCGGTCATCGAGGGCCACCCCCCGCTCGGACCGGCGCCGAGCAAGCTGTCGTTCCCCTCTGCGCACTCGACCTCGGCCGTGGCCGCCGCGACCGTGCTCGGCCGCGTCGCCCCGAGGACGAGGGCGGCGCTGTGGACGCTCGCGGCGCTGATCTGCGTCGGCCGCCCCTATCTCGGCATGCACTACCCCAGCGACGTGCTCGCGGGCGTTGCGCTCGGATACGGGATCGGCCGGCTCTGGCCGCTCCCGCCCGAGCCCGGCGAGGCCGGCGAGGCCGGCGAGCCGGAGGAGGACCGATGAAGGTCGGCATCGTCGGCATGCCCAACGCGGGCAAGTCCACCCTGTTCAACGCGCTGACGCAGGCCGGGGCCGAGGCGGCCGGCTACCCGTTCACGACGATCGAGCCGAACGTCGCGATCGCCCCCGTGCCGGACGAGCGGCTCGACCGGCTCGCCGCTCTGCTCGACTCCTCGCCGGTCGTGCACGAGTCGCTCGAGGTCCACGACATCGCCGGCCTCGTCCGGGGAGCGTCGGCGGGCGAGGGCCTCGGGAACCAGTTCCTCGCCTCGATTCGCGAGACCGACGCGATCTGCCACGTCGTCCGCGCGCATTCCGACAGCGGCGTCCCCCATCCCGAGGGCGACGTCGACCCCGTCGCCGACGCCGAGATGGTCGAGGCCGAGCTGATGCTCGCCGACCTCGAGACCGCGACCCGGCGGCTCGACCGCGTGAGCAAGCAGGCGAAGACGCTCGACAAGGACGCGATCGCCGAGCGTGACTGGCTGACCGACGTCGTCGCCGCCCTCGAGCGCGGGCAGCCGGTGCGATCGGTCCCCGTTCCCGGCGCCGTCGATCCGATCGGCCCCCAGAACCTCCAGGCGCTCACGTCCAAGCCGGTCCTCTACGTCGCCAACGTCGATGAAGGCGAGGACCAGCCGCCCGCCGCCCTCGCCGAGCATGCCCGCAGCAGCGGGGACGAGGCCATCGCCCTCAGCGCGAAGATCGAGTCCGAGCTCGCCGAGCTCGACGGCGAGGAGGCGGCGCTGATGCGCGAGGAGCTCGGCGTCGCCGAGTCCGGCCTCGACCGCATGGTCCGCGCCGCCTACTCCCTGCTCGACCTGATCAGCTTCTTCACCGCCGGCCCCGGGGTCGAGGCGCGCGCCTGGAGCCTGCGCCGGGGCGGCACCGCCTGGGACGCCGCCGGGAAGATCCACACCGACATCCAGCAGGGCTTCGTCAAGGCCGAGGTCATCCCCTGGGAGGTCCTGATCGACTGTGGCGGCTATTCGCCGGCCCGCGACAGGGGGTTGCTGCGGATCGAGGGGCGGGAGTACGTCATGCAGGACGGCGACGTGCTCACGGTCAAGCACACCTAGGCGGCGACTCCAGGCGGAGGGTGCTCGCGGCGGGTCCTGTCGCGGGGCCGCGCCACCCGCCGCCCGGGAACGGGTCAACCGACGTGTACCGATCCGGATTTTGACGGTATGCGGGCAAAATCCCGATCGCTGCCCGGTCTCCGGCCCGCGAGAGGATCTGGCGAGGCCGGGAGCCGTCGGATCGGGTGACGCAGGAGGCGCAGCGGCC
>JAGQUO010000131.1 GCA_020438445.1 Solirubrobacterales bacterium | reverse complement strand
TCGTCGATCGCCGCCACGATCTCCGCGCCCGCCTCGAGGGTCCGGCGCACGCCGCCGGGATCGACGTTGGCGACGACGTCGCTCGGCCGGTGGAGATCGGGAATGAAGCCGTCCTGGACGCTGATCGTCAGCGCCCTCCCCCCCGCCGCGTGGATCGGGCTGCTGTCGTAGGTGAGGCCCGCCGGGTCGTCCTCCGGTGCCATCCGCAGGTCGGGACGGCGGTCGGCCACGCTCTGCGCGGCAGCGATCATGCCCGGGTCGGCATCCCACTTGGCGATGACTCCTTCGCGGCGCAGGAAACGGACCGTGCCCGGGCCTCCGACGTTGTCGAAGTTGAGGAACATCCGGCCCTCGAGCCCCCGGGAGTCGCGATACGCCTGCGCTCCGAGCGTGCCGGATTCCTCGCAACCGGTGATCAGGATCTCCACCCGGGTGTCGTGCAGCGGGGCCGCCGCGAGCCTCGCCGCGAGGGCCACGACGACCCCGCAGCCGGAGGCGTTGTCGTTGGCGCCCGCCACGTCGACACCCCTGATCTCGCGTTCGCCGAGAAGGCCGAGGCTTCCGAGCAGGGCCAAGCGGAATCCCTTCAGCACCGCCCGGACGCCCCTGACCCGGGCGAAGGGCTCGAGCACGCCCTGGCCGAGGACGAGGATGCTGTTCGCGGCGATCCAGCCCGGCATCCACCGGACCAGCGCCGGATGGAAGATCAGCCCGCTCCGGGACGTGTCCATGTGCGCCACCAGGCAGAGCGTCCGCCTCGTCCCGGCCACCGGCTCGATCGTCGCGACGACGTTCCGGCTCCTGCGGCGAGCCAACGCCCTGGAGATCGGCGCGAACCGCAGCGAGCCCTCGCTGAGCAGCCCGGCTGCTGCGAGCAGCGAAGCGACCAGCCGCGTGCGACGGAACCGGGCGGGCAGCAGCGACGGGAGCACCGCCGTGCCGAGGACCACGGCGAACGGCATCGCGAAGCTGGAGTAGCCGCGGAACTCCTCGGTGCGCGCGTCGACTCCGGCGGCTCGGAGGCGGGCGACGAGCGCGGCGGCGGCGGCCCGCTCCCCCGGCCCGGTCGGCCGCCGGGGCCCGATTCCCTCCGCCAGCTCCTCGATCGTCTTCAGCGCGGCGTCCAGGTCGGTCTCGCGGGTCCGGGAGGCGCTCACGCGGGCATCCTAGGCGGTTCGCCCCGCTGGCCTGCGATGCTGAGGGCGATGGCGGCCCGAAGCAGGAGAGCCACCGAGACGTGCCTCGCGCTCACCGTTGCGGTCGTGCTCGCGGACTCCTCGATCGTGACGCTCGCGCTGCCGAGCATCCTGCGCGAATACGACGCGACCGTGTTCGGGGTCTCATGGGTCCTCACCGCCTTCAACCTCGTTCTTGCCCTGCTGATCCTCCCCGCCGTCGCGGTCGCCCGCTCGCGACCCCGGGCGGGATGGGTCGCCGGGCTGACCGTCTTCGTCCTCGCCTCGATCGCCTGTGCCGCATCGGGAGCCGTCGGGACGCTGATCGGCGCCCGGGTGTTCCAGGCCGCCGGGGGTGCCCTCGCCGTCGCCTGCGCGATCGAGCTCCTCGCCCGCCTTCGCGGCAGCCACCAGGCCGCCGCACCGCTGTGGGGCACCGCGGGCACGATCGGGATCGCAGTCGGGCCGGCGATCGGCGGCATCCTCACCGAGCTTCTCGAATGGCAGTCGATCTTCCTGCTGCAGGTTCCGCTGCTTCTGCTGATCCCGGTTGCGGGATCGCCCCGGCCCGGCCGGGCCGAGCCGGGACCGGGGGGAAGCCTGGACCTCCGTCCGGAGGTCGGACTCGCACTCCTCTCCGCGGGCCTGACCGGCGCCCTCTTCCTCCTCGTCGTGCTGTTGACCGAGGGCTGGGGGCTGTCGCCGATCGCCGCGGCGGCGACGGTCTCGGCAATCCCGCTGGCGACCTATGCGGCGCGCTGGGTATCCGCGCGAGCGGGCCCGCCGTCGTCGGCCGCCCTGGCCGGTGGAATCGCGATCGCAGGGGGCCTCGCCGCCCTCGGCGTCCTCCCCGGCGCCTCCTGGGCGCTGACCCTGCAACCGCAGTTGCTCATCGGCATCGGCCTCGCGCTCGCGCTGCCGGTGCTGACGATCGCTGCGCTCGGAGGCCGGGACCCGCGCGGTTCGCGGGCGGCTGCGACCATCGCGGCCCGGCACGCCGGGATCGTCGCCGGCATCCTCGTCCTCGCGCCGCTTCTGTCCGCGCAGCTGACCGCCAAGCAGGAGGCCGCCACCGATGCTGCGACGGCCGCCCTCCTCGACGCCCCGCTGCCGGCGGAGACGAAGATCTCCCTCGCCGCGGCCCTCGGCGACCGAATCGAGGCGGCCGACGGAAGGCTTCCCGAGATCGGCCCGGCGTTCGACTCGGTGTCGCCGCCGGCGGGTGACGAAGCCGCCTACTCGGAGCTCGAAGGTGAGATCGAGGATCAGGTCGAGCGCGCCGCAACCAGCGCTTTCAGCTGGCCGTTCCTGGCGGCGGCGCTCATGGCCGCCCTCGCTCTGATCCCGATCGCGCGGCTGGGAACGAGAACCGGAGGCGCCCCGTGGGCGATCGCAACCGAGCCCCGCTGATCGCGCTGGCGGCGTCGGTCGGCCTGATCGCGGTCTACGTCGCGTTCGGTGGCGGCAGCTACACCCCGGCCGCGACCGCCGATCCCTGCGAGGCGCGCGACGAGAGCGTGCTCGAGGACCGCGGCGTCTTCGAGGGCATCGCGCTCTCGGCACTCGACGGCGCCGCCTGCGAGCTCCACGTCAGCCGGGAGGAGCTGACGCTCGCGATCGCGGACCCCGAGGCCACACAGCAGTTCGCGGACGCGCACGAGATCGACGCCGACCGGATCGACGCTGCAGTCCGCGCCGGTCTCGAGCGTGCCGTCGACGATGCCGCGGCGGCGGGCAGGATCGACGGCATCGAGGAGACGATCCTCCGCCAGGTGGCTCGGTACGCGCCCATCGGTCCGGCGATCAGCGGGCTGCAGGCGCTCTCGGACGACGACTCCGTACAGGGCTTGATCGAGCAGCTCGGGGGGCTCACCAACCTCGACATCCCCGGCCTCGGTGACCTCGATCTCGGCAACCTCGATCAGCTGATTCCCTGAGGCGGCCGCTTTCCGGTGGGGGGATTCTCGAGGCTGCTGATTCGGGGTCGCTACGGGGTCGTCGCGATCTGGATCGCCTTCGCCCTCGCCTGCGCCTTCCTCCTGCCCGACGTCAAGTCGGCCGACTCGGGCTCGCTCGGCGACCTCGTCGCGACCGATGCCGACGCGATCGAGGCCGAGAAGGAGTCGATCGCACTCTTCCGGTTCCCCGTGCTGAGCCGGACCCTGGTCGTCCAGCACGACGACGACGGGCTGTCGCCGGCGGCGGAGGCGCGGGTGTACCGGCGGGCCGCGGCGATCACACGCGGTGCCTATCCCGGGCTCGAGTCGATTCCTTTCGCGATTCCGCTGACCAGCGATCTGCCCGGCGGGGTATCGGTTCCCGGGGGAAACGTGGACGGCAGGCCGACCACGGCGGTCACCTTCCTCTTCTACCCGCCGGAGATCGGCCCGGAGGGGCGCACGGGCCTCGCCGAGCGGCTGATAGCGAGGCACATCGACCGACCCGGCGACGGCGACGTCGGGCTCACCGGAGCCGTCCCGGCCCGCGCCGAGCAGATCCGGGCGATCACCGGTTCGCTGCCGTTCGTCGAGCTGGCGACCATCCTCATGGTCAGCATCGCCGTCGGTCTCCACTATCGGTCGCTCGGCGCGCCGCTGCTGAACATCGCCGCCGTCGGTCTCGTCTACTACATCTCCGTCCATCTCACCGGTGGTCTCGGGCGGCTGGTGGGGATCGGTGTGCCGGAGGAGGTCGAGCCGGTGATGGTGGCCCTCCTGTTCGGGATCGTCACCGACTACTCGATCTTCTTCATGTCCAGATTCAGGCGGTTGCTGAACGGCCGTTCCAGCGGCGAAGCGGCGACGCAGGCGACCAGCGACCTGCTGCCGACGATCGTCGCGGCGGGTATGTCGGTCGCCCTCGCGTCGCTCGCGCTGGTCGCCGCCCAGCTCGACTTCTTCCGGGCATTCGGCCCGGGGATGGCGATCTCGGTGCTGATCGCGCTCGCGGTGGTGACCACTTTCGTCCCCGCCTGCCTCGCGATCGCCGGCGACCGCCTCTTCTGGCCGAGCCCGCGGGCGCCGGCGGCAGCGAAGGCGGCGCGATCGAGGCTCGGGGCGCTCGTCGACTGGATCTTCGAGCTCCCTTTCCGCCGACCCGTGCTCGTGGCCGTACTCGTCTCCATCCCCCTGCTCGCCCTCGCCCTCGCAGTCACCCGGCTCGAGCTCGCGAACACCCTGATCACCGGCCTCCCGGGCGACTCGGAGCCGCGCCGGGCACTCGGACTCGTCAAGGCCGGATTCGTTCCCGGTGTGACCTCGCCGGTGATGGTGCTCGTCGAGAACGAAGGGATCGGTCGCGACGAGTCGGCGCTTCGCGATCTTCAACGGGAGCTCGAGGGGCGCTCGCGGGTCGCGTCCGTGGTCGGGCCCGACGAGCTCCTCGGATCGGCGCAGAACCTCGGGGCCATCTCGTCGCTTCAGGGGGACGCCGTCAGGTTCCTGCTGGTGCTCGACGTGAACCCGCTGGGAAGCCGGGCGATCGAGACGATCGACGATCTGAAAGCCGATCTGCCCGGCCTCCTCGGCGCGGCGGGGCTCGGCGCGGCGGACTGGCGGATCGCCGGCGACAGCGCGATCGCCGAGGAGACCGTGAACAAGACCACCGACGATCTCGCGAGAGTCGTTCCGCTCGCCTCGATCGCCGTCTTCCTGGTCCTCGCCGTCTTCCTGCGAGCCCTTGTCGCCCCCCTCTATCTGGTTGCGGTCTCACTGTTCGCGCTCGCGGCCAGCCTCGGGCTCACGATCATCGTGTTCCAGTACCTGCTCGGGTACGGCGAGCTCACCTTCTACGTGCCGTTCGCGGGGATCGTGCTGTTGATCGCACTCGGGTCCGACTACAACGTCTACCTCGTCGGCCGGGTCTGGTCGGAGGCACGCTCGCGGCCCTTTCCCGCCGCCGTGCGCATCGCCGCCTCGCGCGCCCGGCAGGCGATCACGGTCGCCGGCCTCGTGCTCGCCGCAAGCTTCGCGCTGCTTGCGATCGTGCCGCTCCGGCCCTTCCGCGAGCTGGCCTTCCTCCTGGCGGGCGGGCTCCTGATCGACGCGTTCGTCGTCCGCAGCCTCCTCGCACCGGCGCTGATAATGCTCGCCGGCGAGCGCAGCGCCTGGCCACGGACGAGCCTCCGGTCCGCAGCGCGGCAGGATCGCCGGTCCCGGGAACGAAAAAAGCCGCCTCAGCTGAGCTGAGACGGCTCTGATCGTTTCGGTAAGACCGGCGGCGACCTACTCTCCCAGGCGGTTTCCCACCAAGTACCATCGGCGCTGAGGGGCTTAACGGCTCTGTTCGGAATGGGAAGAGGTGTATCCCCCTCGCTATTGCCACCGAAATCGGGCGGGGCCGCGCGGGCGTGTGCGCGCCGTCGCCGGCGAGCGCACGCCCCGCCGTCCGGCGAGGCTTGAAAACTGCACTTTGGCCAACGGGAAAAGAGAAAAACGTCAAGACCTCGACCCATTAGTACCGATCTGCTGCACGCATTGCTGCATTTACACAGTCGGCCTATCAACCTGATGGTCTATCAGGGGTCTTACTTCCTTGAAGGAATGGGAGAACTAATCTCGAGGTCGGCTTCCCGCTTAGATGCCTTCAGCGGTTATCCGATCCGGGCGTAGCTAACCTGCAGTGCCCTTGGCAGGACAACAGGTACACCAGCGGCCCGTTCATCCCGGTCCTCTCGTACTAAGGATGAC
>JAGQUO010000130.1 GCA_020438445.1 Solirubrobacterales bacterium | reverse complement strand
CGACTTCAACCTCCGCCCGGCGCTGAGCCCGGACGTGTTCCGGCGGCTCGACGAGCTCGGCCTTCGCGCGCCCACCGGCGACCGGGTGATCGACCACCTGCTGGCGACCGGCATGAGGATCGCCGCGCCGGCGCGGCAGTGGGCCCCGGCGCGGCGGGAGGTGCCCGATCCGACGGCCGCCGCCGGGCATCCCGCGCTGCCGATCAGGCTCTCCGACCACGCTCCCGTCGAAGCCGCCTTCACGGTTCCGGAGCTGCAAGCGCCCGCCCCGTAGTCGGCCCGGAAGCGAGCGCGGCCGCACGATGCGATATTTCGGGGGCCCGCAAGCCAGCGACGAAGGGATCATCGTGGCCACCAGCACCCGGAAGAAGACCACCCGCCGCCCGAAGGCTTCCCGGTCGGCCGACCGCCCCGACAAGAACCTCGAGGCGTTCCGCGACGCTCTGGAGAAGAGCATCACCCTGCCGCGCGAGCGGATCCAGGAGGTCGTGGACGACGCCGTCAAGCGCGGACGGATGACCCGCGACGATGCCAACGAGCTCGTCTCCAAGCTCGTATCTCGGGGCCGCAAGCAGTCGGAGGAGCTCGTCAAGGAGCTCGAGGCGCTGGTTGAGGAGGCCCGCAAGCGGGTCGAGAAGGGCACCACCAAAGCTCGCAAGCGGGTCGAGAAGCAGACGAGCCGGGCCCGCCGCCAGGTCAAGGGCACAGCCGGCAAGGTCGCTCGCGGCGCCCGCGACGCCGCCGACGAGCCGCTGGCCCGCGCCGACACCGTGCGCCGCAGGGCCGGCGTCGGATCGTTCCCGATCACCGGTTACGACGAGCTGACCGCAGCTCAGATCACCCGGAGGCTGAGCGGACTCAGCAAGCCGGAGCTCCGCAAGGTGCGGACCTACGAGAAGAACAACAAGGCCCGGAAGAGCATCCTCGGCAAGCTCGACAAGGCGCTCGCCTGAGCGCCGCCGACGGCCGGACGAGGCCGCGCCGCGGCAGCGAGCTCGAGCTCCGAATCGACTCCCTGGCCCAGGGCGGCAGGGGGGTCGCACGCACCGAGGGCGGGTTCGTCGTCTTCGTCGCGGGCGCGCTTCCGGGCGACCGGGTGCGGGCCCGCGTCGGGAAGTCGAAGAAGACCTGGGCCGAGGCGGCGATCTCCGATCTGCTCGAGCCGGGACCGGAGCGGATCGGCGATCGCTGCATCCACGGCGGTGAGCCCTGTCCCGGCGCCGCCTGGCAGGGGCTGCCCTATTCGCGGCAGCTCGAGGAGAAGCAGAAGCAGGTCGCCGAGGCGCTCGAGCGCCTCGGCTCGTTCAGCGGCATCGACCTCGAGCCGATCGTTCCCGCGGTCGCCGAGTGGCGCTACCGCAACAAGCTCGAGTACTCCTTCGGCAACCCCGGACCCGAGGATCCTCCGGGCGATCCCGTCCTCGGGTTCCACGCTCGCGGCCACTGGGACCGGATCGTCGACGTCGACGACTGCCTGCTCGCGTCCGAGGCGAACAACGGCGCCCGCAACCTGGTCCGCGAGTGGGCCCGCGACGAGGGCCTGAACGCAGTCGATGCCGCCGGCGCGGGCGAGCTGCGCAACCTGATCGTCCGCGAGGGGCGGCGGACGGGGCAGATCCAGACGCGGCTGGTCACGGCGGCCGCGGAGATCCCGCGGCCCCCGGTCGACCTCCATACGGTCATCGAGGGCCCGTCGGGCGGGACCGGCGGCCCGACGGGCGTGCTCGGCGAGGAGTTCCTCGGCGAGCGGCTCGGGGATCTCGATCTGCGCGTGTCGCCGGGAGCCTTCCTGCAGACGAACACCGAGACGGCCGAGCGGCTCTATTCGGTCGCCCGCGAGTTCGCGGCGCTGGCCGGCGACGAGCGGCTGTTCGACCTCTACTGCGGAATCGGGACCATCGGGCTCGGCATGGCCGCCGATGCCGGCGAGGTGTGGGGCATCGAGAACGTCTCCGAGGCGATCGTCGACGCCGAGGCCAACGCCGAGCGCAACGGCATCGGGAACGCGCGATTCCGGGTCGCCGACGCGAGGCTCGGGATCAGGCCGCTCGTCGAGGAGGCCGGGCGCCCCGACGTCGTGGTCATCGATCCGCCGCGAGCCGGGCTCTCGGCCAAGATCGTCCGCCGCGTGCTCGAGTGCGAGGCCGACCGGATCGTCTACGTCTCCTGCAACCCGACGACGATGGCGCCCAACGCGCGGCAGATGGTGGACGCCGGCTATAGGCTGACGCGGGTGCGGCCCGTGGACATGTTTCCCCAGACCCCCCACATCGAATGCGTGGCGCTGCTCGAGCGGGTGAGCGGATGAGCCAGGCCCGCGGATTCGGAGTCGCCGCCGGTCTCGACCCGGATGTGGCCACGCCCCTCGCCGCCCGCTGCGAGGAGCTCGGCTACACGTCGATGTGGGCGAACGACCACCCCGCCGCCAGCGGCCTCGAGACCCTCGCGGCCTTCGCCGAGGGCTCGGCGGCGATGCAGCTCGGCGTCGGGGTGCTCGCGGTCGACCGTCACTCCCCGGAGTCGATCAACGAGCAGATCGAGACCCTCGGCCTCGACCGCTCGCGGCTTCTGATCGGGGTCGGGGCCGGGTTCTCGGAGAAGCCGCTGAGCGCGATGCGCGCCGCCCACGACCGGCTGCGGGGCTCCGTCCCCGGCGTCAAGCTCGTCCTCGCGGCGATGGGACCGAAGATGTGCGCGCTCGCGGGATCCTCCTACGACGGCGCCTTCTTCAACTGGGTCACGCCCGGGTACGCGGCGGCGGCGCGGGCAAACGTGGAGGCGGGCGCCGCCGAGGCCGGCCGCGACACCCCTCGCGTCTACGGCTACGTGAGGACTTCGGTCGGCGCCGACGCAGAGACCCGCCTCGCCAAGGAGGAGGGCTTCTACCGCGATCTCCACGACGGCTACCGGCGCCAGTTCGAGCGCCTCGGCGAGCCGCCCGGGACCGTCGGCGTGGCGGCCGAGGACCCCGGCGACGCCGACGCCATGCTCAGCGCCTACGACGCACTCGACACGGTCGTCGTCCGCGGCCTCGCCAGCGCGAAGCTGGAGAGCATGGACCGGGTGGCGACGGCGGCCGCTCCGCGCTAGCGCGTCGGGAGTGGATCCGCTACTGGCTCGGCAGCGGGCTCCCCGCCTTGAAGGCGAACCAGAGCCAGAAGGCGACGGTGACGATCAGCGTCGTGACGACGAAGAGCCGCTCGATGCCGCCCATCGCCGAGCCGCGCTTGAGCTCGCGGGTGTCGGTCATGCCCTTCATCCACGGGGCGCGTGCTCGCGGCGATGCTCCCCCTCCGCCTTCGCGCGGGCCGAACAGCGCCATGACGATCCCCGCGAGGTAGAGCAACAGGACGTAGGTGAGGATGATCCCGAAGAGGATCACCATCGCGACCGAGAAGTTGACGGTGCTGGCGCCCGAGCCGGACTGGAGCTGTGAGCCGATCCAGACCCAGGCGAGGGGCACGCCGAAGCCGATGATCACGGCGGCGACGACGGTCGCGACGAAGGTGACTAGCTGCTCGACGGCACGCATGAACAGCGAAATGTAGCGACGGCCCGGGCCTCGTCCCGTGCCCTCGTCAGTAGGGGGGCAGGTCCTCGTACCAGTCGCCGAGGCTGCGGAAAGCGCGCCAGAAGTCCCGCTTCGGCCCCTCGGCATCGAGTGAGGCGTCGATGTCGGGGGTGTAGATGACGTCGATCGTGGGCGTCAGCGGCTGGATCTGACCGGGTCGCGCCTCGACCGGGGCGGCGAGCGGGATGCTGACGTCGTTCAGGCCCTCGATCGCCGGCTCTCCCATCACGACGATGCAGCGCGGCTCGACGATGGCGATCTCGCGGACGAGCCGGGCGACGCAGGACGGCGACGCCAGCGCCGGATCGGAGAGCGGACACTTGACGCAGAGAGTCCCGTAGACGACGAGCGGATCGATGTCGAGCCGCTTCAGCGACTTCATGATCGCCGTGCCGGAGCGACCGTAGAAGGCGACTCCCTCCTCGATCTCGGCGACGCTCGGAGCGTGCTTGAGGAGCATGACGTCGGCCTGTGGATGGCCCGAGCCGAGCACCGGCATCAGGTTGCCGCGGGGGCAGTCGTCGCAGTCCTGGAGCTCGTGGGTGAGCTGGTTCAGCTCGCGGATCGCGCGCTCGAGGTACTTCTCCTTGATCTCGTCTTCGGTGATGGGCACAGCGGGCGACTCTTTTGACGGCCCGCTCTCCTCTCCTCTCGGTTGCACGCCGTTATGCCCCCTGAATCAACTCTTGCCGCGAGCGCTCGCGCGCCGGCGCCGGGTCTCGGCGCGCCGCCCGCCCCGGACCGGACGGGGGTCGGCGACCTCCTTGCGGCCGCCGGCCTGGCCGCTCGCAGCCTGCATCCACTTCAGGGCCTGGACGTAGACGAGGTTCTTGTGCTTGCGGACGATGTCGGCGCTCCGCATGGCCTCGAGGAACTCCTCGGGACCGTCGAAGTCGTGCAGCCGGATGCGGACGCTGCCGAGCGCCTGGGCCACGTGCCCGTCCGAGCCGGCTCCGGGCACGATCCGGTACTTGGCCGCGAACCGCACCGCCTCCTCGTTGAAGGCGCTGAAGGCCACCCGCGGGTTGAAGACCTCGAGGATGTCGATCTCCTCGACCATCTCCAGCAGGTGCTCGTAGTCGGGGACCGAGTGGAGCCGGTCGAACGGGTGCGGTACGTAGACGAGGCCGCCCTGGCGCCTGATCTCGGCGACCGTCTCGGCCATCGTCATCCCGCGGTCGATCTTCTCCTCGAGGAAGAGGCCGATCACCTCGCCCTGCTCGGCCGTCTTGACCTCCTCGCCGACGATCACCTTGATCCCGCCGTCGCGCTCGGCCGCCTCGCGGGCCGCGAGCGCGCCCGAGATCTCGTTGTGGTCGGTGACGGCGATCGCTCCCATCCCCCGGTCCTTGGCGGTCTCGAGCAGGACCTCGACCGGCGTCGCGCAGTCGTTGGAGTGGTCGGTGTGCATGTGCAGGTCGCAGTCGATGGTGCGGCGGCGCGCGATCCGCCGCCGGACATCGGGCTTTCCCGCCGGATCGTGGCGGCGGGCGGCGATCCGCCCGTAGACCACCTCGAGCTCGTCGGCGACGTCGCCGAAGGAGCGGGCCGAGCGAGCTCCGGCCTTCGCCAGCCGCCCGCGCAGCCCGTCGTCGGTCACCAGCCGCTCGAGCTGCCCGGCCAGGGTGATCGAATCACCCGGCGGAAAGACGAGCCCCGACTCCCCCGCCTCATCGTCGACGAGCTCCTCGTAGGGGTCGATCTGGGCGACGACGGGAACCGCTCCGGCGGCGAACGCCCCGTAGATCAAGCTCGGCGCGGGCTGCGGCCCCCCGGAAGCCGCGACGAGGAGGTCGGCGCCGGCGATCACGTCCTCGGCCTCGATCTCCTCGGGGCGGAGGATCCGGACCCGCTCGCGCAGCCGGCTGTTGAGCCGGGGCGTCTGGATCGACCGGTCGCCGATCCAGACGTCGGCCTCCCAGGCGAGATCGAGCGGCAGCCGGCGCAGGGCCCGGAGCAGGATCCGCAGGGCGCCGCGCTCCTCGCGGGCACAGTACGCGATCCTCGTCGGTGCGCCGGGAACGTCCTCCGCGGCGCCGACCTCCGCGGCGGGCCTGACGACCTCGTAGGTGCCCGGGAAGAACCTGTTCAGCAGCTCGCCGGTGCTGTCCGCCGCAACCATCCGGGAATCGAGGCGCCCGAAGAAGATCTCGACCAGCGGCCGCGCGACCTGGGTCGACAGCACCCGCTCGGTCGGCAGGTGGAACGTCGCGGCGTTGAGCGCCCGTGAATGCCGCAGCGCCGCCGATGCCGCGCTCGGTGCGAACGGGTCCTGGACGTGCACGACATCGAACTCGACCGCGGTGAGCAGGCCCTCGAG
>JAGQUO010000129.1 GCA_020438445.1 Solirubrobacterales bacterium | reverse complement strand
CCCGAAGCGGGCAGCAGGCGGGTCTCGAGGGTCGCCTCAGCGGCCTCACCACCGTCCCCCGGCTCCACCCGGTACGCCGATGCGGCCGCGGTGGCTCCGACGGTCTCGACCACCTCCCCGTCGCGGATCAGCGCCGCGGCATGGTCGTCGAGTGCGATGCCGGGCCCGATGTCGCCGGCCGCGACCGCTCGGCGGTAGGCGTCGCGGCGCTCCGGGTCCTGCGAGTAGTGCACGCAGTGGCTGCCCGGGACGAGCCCGATGCCGGCCGCCGCCGCCGGGGCTCCGCCGCCGCGCGAGACGCCGGACTCGAACCAGCACATCGAGCCGGCGCTGTAGCCGCAGAGAAGGATTCCGAGCTCGTGCGCGCGCCGCATCAGCAGGTCGATCCCGTGTTCCCGCCAGAGCGCCATGAGGTTGACCATGCTGCCGCCGGTCACATAGATCGCGTCCTGGGCCAGCAGGTGCTCCTCGGGGTCGACCGGAAGGTCACCGAGGCGGAACAGCGAGATCGACGTCGCCTCGGCGCCGCGCCGCTCCATCGCCGAGTGGAAGGCGGTGATCTGATGGTGCGGATCGCCGCTCGCGGTCGGAACGAGGCAGATCCGCGGCCGCGGGACCTCGAGCAGCGAGAGCAGGTAGTCGTGCAGCGCCTCGTTCTCGGGGCGCATCTGGAACTCGGCGCCGCCCATGGCGACGATCGGACCCGGCATCAGCGCATCATCGCGCTTCCGCCCGCGCGTCAGGCGACCGCGTGCAGTTCGCCGCCGTCGGGCTCGGGGTCCTCGCCGAGGTAGCGGGTCGGCAGCGGCGTCTCGATCACCCGGTCCCCGCCGTCCCCGACGCACCATGCGCGGGCTTCGGAGCGGGAGGCGACGGCCGCCACCATGCGGGAGCCGCGGAAGTGCAGGGCGGTGCCGTCCTCGGCGGCGTATCCCGGGCACATGCCCCGTCGCAGCATCCGGTGATAGGGCTCGCGCGGGCCCTGCTTGCTTCCGTAGTGGACGCAGTTGCTCCACGGCAGGAGCCCGAGCCCGCGGACGCGGAGGACCTCTCCGTGGAACGACGTGACCCCTTCGGAGTACCAGCAGAGCGATCCGGCGCTGAGCCCGCAGAGGATCACGCCGCGGCGCCATGCCTCGGCCAGGAGCTCGTCGATCCCGTGGGCGCGCCACGTCCCCAGCATGCTGATGACGCTGCCGCCCCCGACGTAGATCAGATCCTGCGCGAGCAGGTGCTCGCGGAGGTCGGCCGCGCCGCGATCGCGCCGGAACAGCGAGACGTGCGACGGCTCGCAGCCCTCGCCGCCGAAAGCCCGGTAGAAGCGGACGATGTAGTGGTCGGCATCGCCGCTCGCGGTCGGCAGGAAGCAGACCCGGGGACGCTCGCGGCGCGCCCTCGCGAGCCCGAGCACGTACTCGTCGAGCAACGGATTGCCGGCCTCCATCGAGAAGCCGCCGCCGCCGAAGGCGACGATCTGGCGCTCGTCCCGGTGCGGAAACCGGACGACCGTCGCGTCCTCGCTCATCTCTCCACCTCCTCCTGTCCCGAAAGACGCGGCGGGCCGGCCGTCCCGGCCGGCCCGCGCGCGTTCCTCTGTACTCGGTTCCCGCCCTATACAGCCGGAACCTCGGGCCCCTCGTGGGCCTGCAGCACGTCGTCGCCCTCCTCTCCGGTGCGGATGCGGATCGCCTCCTCCACCGGCAGGACGAAGATCTTGCCGTCGCCGATCGAGCCGGTCCTCGCGTGCTTGAGGATCGTCTCGACGACCAGCTCCTTCTCCGAATCGTCGACGACGCATTCGATCTTGAGCTTGGGCCGCACGTTCACGGTGAGGCTCGCCCCCCGGTAGTGCTCGACCACGCCCTTCTGGCGGCCCGATCCCTTCACCTCGGAGATCGAGAGGGACGGGATGCCCCGCTCGAGCAGCTCCTGGCGGATCGGCTCGAACGCCTCGTGCCGGATGAATGCTTCGACCTTCTTCATTTCGTTCACCTCCTCCTAGGCGCTCGGTGTGGCCGCTGTGCCGGACGGAGGCGGGCTCGCCGCCGCAGGCGTCGCGATCGGTGTTCCGGCCACGTTGGGCTCGTACATCCCGGGGTACTCCTCCCGCGGAATGAACGACTCGGGATAGCCGTACATGCCGTGGGTGGAGATGTCCAGGCCGGCGAGCTCCTCTTCCTCGGAGACCCGCAGCCCGATCGTAGCCTTGATGGCTGCGAACACGGCGTAGGAGACGACGAAGACGAACGTGAACGTCGCCACGACCGCCAGCGCCTGGACGCCGAGCTGGCCGAGCGAGCTGGCGAAGTCGCCGTCCTTGATGCCGTAGAAGATCCCCGGCGCCGCACCGTCCGCGATCAGACGGGGCGAGGCGAAGATCCCGACGGCGATCGTTCCCCAGATGCCTGCCATCCCGTGCGCCGACAGAGCGCCGACGGGATCGTCCAGGCGCCGCTCGATCGCGATCACGCTGTAGACCACGAACACGCCCGCGAGGAACCCGATGATCGGGGCCGCCCAGTACTCGACGAAGCCGGACGGGGCGGTGATGCCGACCAGGCCGGCGATCGCACCGTTGCCGGCCATGCCGACGTCGAGCGTCCTCGTCTTCAGGTAGCAGACCAGGACGGCGCCGATGACGCCGGCGGCTGCTGCGAGCTGCGTGTTCAGCATGACCTCGCCGAAGAACGAGTCGGCCGTGCCGAACGTCGAGCCGCCGTTGAACCCGAACCAGCCGATCCAGAGGATCAGGACCGCGAGGCCCACGAAGGGCATCGAATGCCCGGGGATCGCCCGCGGCGTGCCATCGGATGCGTACTTGCCGCGCCGAGCGCCGAGCAGCAGCAGGGCTGCGAGCCCGCCGACGGCGCCGGTCAGGTGGACGACCGACGATCCGGCGAAGTCCATCACCGGCTTGCCGCCGACGTCGGAGAGGAAGCCGCCGCCCCAGACCGAGTGGGCCACCACCGGATAGATGATCGCGCCGAACACGGCCGCGTAGATGACGTACGCGCTGAACTTGATGCGCTCGAGCGTCGTGCCCCAGACGATCGCCAGCGACACCGCCGCGAAGGCGAGCCCGTACAGCATCAGCATCGCGTCGGACCCGGCGACGTTGAACGCATCCGCCCCCGACCCGATCGTCTGGCCGAAGTGGAAGAAGAACCCGTCGGTGCCGAACACCTTGTTGCCGAAGCCGCTGATCCCGTAGCCGACCGCCCACCAGGCGATCGTCACGATGCCCAGGTTGATCAGGATCTTGCCGACGCCTGCACCGGCGTTCTTCTCACGGCTGAAGCCGATCTCCAGGAACAGGAACCCCGCCTGCATCAGGAAGACGAGGGCGCACGAGACGGCGACCCAGACCATGTCCAGTTCGACCGACTTCGCCTCCAACAGCTTTGCACCGTCCTGCGCGGACGCGACCCCCGGAATCACGAGGGCGGCGATCAGCGCCAGCAGGACTGTGAGGCTGAGCCTCTTAGTCATTCGGTTTCCTCCTTGCCGCCGGGCAGCATCGTCCGGCGGGAGTGGTTTGCCAACGCAACCAGTCTGGGATCGCCCGGTCCGGCCGTGTTTGTACCGGCGTCGAAAATTCACCCCCGCGGCTTTGTACCTCGGGGCGCCGTAGTCGCCGGAACCCGCTGCGGGAGCGGGATCGACCGCGCCGGCGGACGCTGCGCCGGGGCTAGACCGCGATTCGCGGGCGGGCGGGCGTCTCGGCGGCGGTCGCGCCCACCGTCAGCTCGGCCCGTTCGGCGGCGATGCCGATCTGCTCGGGGTCGCCGCCCAGACCCTGCCAGGCCCGGCGCGCGGTCCGATGGAGGTCGTCGAGGAAGCCGTCGGTGTGGAGCGGGTCGTGGTGGAACAGCAGCGTCCGCCGGGCGCCGACGCGGCGCGCGAAGGTGATCGCCTCGGTGATCGGAGAGTGCCCCCAGCCCTCGTGCCCCGGGTACTCCTCGTCGGTGTACTGGCAGTCGTGGATCAGCAGATCGGCATCGCGGGCGAGGTTGTATCCGGAGATCCACTCCTCGCTCAGCGCCGCGAGATCGGCGCCGAGGCCGGGCTCGTGGTCGGGGATGTAGCAGAGGGTCGTGTCGCCGTCGGTGATCCGGTATCCGAGGGTCGGGCCTCGGTGGGTCACGGCCTCCGCGCGGATCGTGGCGCCGCCGATCTGCCATTCGCTTGCGGGCGCGTCCAGGAAGGAGACGTCACAGGGAAGCTCCCGGACCTCGACCGGCGACAGCGGCGCCGAGATGTAGCGCGCGATCCGCGACTCCAGCGAGGCCTCCGGAGAGCTCGGTCCGAAGATCCTGATGTCCGACTCGGCCCGGAAGCACGGCGGGAAGAACATGAGCCCCTGGATGTGGTCGAGATGCAGATGGGTGAGCAGGATGTTGATCCGGGGCATGTCGGGCGGCAGGGAGAAGCCGAGTGTGCGGATCCCCGTTCCCGCGTCCAGGATCAGCCTCTCGCCGCCGGCCAGGGTCACCTCGACGCACGAGGTGTTGCCGCCGTAGCGGTTCATCTCCGGCCCCGGCGCGGGGACGGATCCGCGGGCGCCCCAGATCCGGACCTTCACCTGGTCACCTCGTGCCGGCCGGTCGTGACCTCGCGCGCAACCTGCTCGTCGACCGGCCAGAAGATCACCATCACCCCGGAAGCGCCGGTTGCGGCGCCGACGATCGGCATCGCGCTGGCCGCGATCCGGTGCATCTCCCCGTCCGCCGAGCGGACCGAGAACTCGTCGTGCGCGGGCCGGCCCTCGCGCAGCGCCTTCGTCAGCGGCAGCTCGTCGAAGGAGAGGGGCTCCTCGTTCTCGTCGAACGGGCCGAACCGCCGCGTCCACTCCTGGAGGTCGAGCTGGCCGGTGTCCTCGAACGGCCGGCCGATCAGCGCCCCGGCCCCCTCGTTGTAGAACAGCAGCGTCCCGTCCTTGGCGACCAGGAACGCCGGCGTGGTGACGCTCGTCAGCAGGTTCCGGGCAAGGATCAGCTCGAGCGGTTTCTGCGGACCGGACATACGGTCGCAGCATTGTTCCACCGAAAGCGACTTTCGTCACCAGGGAGCGCCGGCCGGCAAATCGCCGACCACCGATCCCCGCTCGGGCGGCGGTATCTCTCTCGTGCGGGTCCCGGAGCGGGACCGCTCAGCTCAGCTTGCCGATCTTGAAGATCTTCGTCCCGCAGTCCGGGCAGGTGCCGGTGATCGCGGGGCGGCCGTTCTTCATCGTGATCTGCTCTGGATCCTTGATCTCGACCTTCTTGCGTTCCTTGACGCAGTAACCCTCGGGCATGGTCGGCTCTCCTTCCGGGCGGGACACCGCCCTGGTTCGACGATGATCGTGCCGGACGGCACAAGCACCTGACGCCCCGCACTGTAGAGCCGATTCCGGACGCCACCGCCGGCCCGGACGGTCAGCCGCCGCCGCTGCGGTTCAGGTCGGCGATCTGGCTCCGGAGGTCGTCGATGTCGTCCTCGATGACCCCGACCCTCTTGTCGGTGGCGTCCTGGCTCGCCTGGAGGTCGTCGACCTGTCCCTCGAGGGCGTCGAGCCGATCCGCGAGTGCGGTCGTGTCCGTGGTCGCAGTCGCCGAGGCTGCGGTCCCCTGGAGCGTCGCTATCTCCTCCTCGAGCTGGGCGATGTCGTCGCTGCTGGCGGCGTTGTCACGCGCGTCGGCGGCGAGGACGACCGCGACGATCGAGCACGCGAGCGCGAGCAGGGCGGCGGCCAGGGTCAGGTAGGTGCGCAGCCCGAGCTTGCGATCCAGCTCCGCGACCCAGGACCTGAGCCCGTCGAGCTCGCTGACGGGGCGAGCGGGAACGGGGCCGGTCGGCGGCCTCGCCCCGGGCGCTTGGGTGATCGGCCGGCGGACGCCGGACGCGGGTCTGCCGGCGGCGGGCTGAGCGGGTGCGCCAGGCGCCGGTGCCGA
>JAGQUO010000128.1 GCA_020438445.1 Solirubrobacterales bacterium | reverse complement strand
AAGCGGCCCGATCCCAAACATGGTTTGGCCGCTGTGGAGTACGACTCAGGCGTGAAACGAGGGGGGCGCCGCACTCCGCGACGCCCCCGCCCGTCCCTTTGCCCCGGCGTTGGAGCCGGCGGATCCTTCCGCCGCTGCAGCCTCCTGCCGGGGGTAACCGTGTCGTCGCACCAACCATCGGCGCTCGCCGGACGCGTCCCGATACTCCGAACGGACGACCCACCGGATGAACGGCGGCTACACCGATCGGATGAAGTCGGGTAGCGCCCCGAGAGCCGCCAGAGCGCCTGAAAGAATGGCCGCGATGTCCGAATCGGCCCGTCGTCTGACGATCCTCATCGCCGACGACCATCCCGTCTACAGGCAGGGGCTGGAGCGCGCGATCGCGGAGCGGCCGGAGCTGGAGCTCGTGGCGTCGAGCTCCGACGGGCGCGACGCGCTGGAGCGGCTGAACGAGCTCGAGCCCGACGTGGCCGTGGTCGACGTGCGCATGCCGGGGCTCGACGGGCTCAAGATCGTCGCGGCCGCAAAGCGCGACGGATTACGAACGCGGATCGTGCTGCTGACCGGCTACGAGGATTCCGCGGCCGCCTACAACGCGCTCGCCCAGGGGGCGACCGGCTATGTGTCGAAGGCTTCCGACCACACCGAGCTGATCGAGTCCATCGTCACCGCGGGCCGGGGCGAAACGGTGATCGCGCCGCAGTTCGCCGCCGGGATCGCCAACGAGATCCAGCTCCGCGAGACCTCCGACCGCCCGGCGCTCACCGGACGCGAGGCGGAGGTGCTGACGCTGCTCGCCGAGGGCCGGACCGCGCAGAAGATCGGCGCCGAGCTGCACCTCTCGGAGGCGACGATCAAGACGCACCTGCACAACCTCTACGAGAAGCTCGGCGTCTCCGACCGCGCCGCCGCGGTGGCGACGGCGATGCGCTGGGGACTGCTCGAGTGAGCACGCCGGAGCGGCCCGGCGGGCCGGACGAGCAACCGCTTCAGGTCATCGGCCAGCTCGCCGGCGGCATCGCCCACGACTTCAACAACATCCTCGGGGTGATCATCAACTACGCCCGCTTCGCCTCGGGCTCGCTGCCGCCGGGCTCCCCCGCCCACGACGACATCGAGGAGATCCGCCGGGCGGCGGAGCGCGGCGTCGGCCTCGTCCGCCAGCTCATGATCCTCGCCCGGCGTGAGGCCGGCACGGCCGTCGTCTTCGACCTGAACGAGCTGATCTCGGGCCTCGACGGCTTCCTGCGCTCGACGATCGGCGCTCACATCCAGGTGGAGCGCCGGCTTCGCGAGGGCCTGTGGCCGATCGCCGATGACCCGGCTCGGATCGAGCAGATCCTCATCAACCTCGCCGTCAACGCTCGGGATGCGATGCCCGGCGGGGGCGTGCTCACGTTCGAGACCGAGAACGTCGAGATCGGCGCCGGAGAGACGCTCGCGAGCCCGAACGTGCAGCCGGGCCGCTTCGTCCGCCTGCTCGTCTCCGACACGGGTACCGGCATGGACAGCGAGGTCGCGGCGCGGGCGTTCGAGCCGATGTTCACGACGAAGGCGTCGGGCCAGGGCACGGGCCTCGGCCTCGCGACCGTGTACACGATCGTCACCCAGTCCGGGGGCATGATCGACCTCTCCTCCGAGCCCGGACTCGGGACGAGCGTCGAGATCCACCTTCCCGCCGCAGAGGGCGGCGTCGCCCAGGCCACGAGGCCCACGCAGGCGGCTCCGGCGGGGCGCGGCGAGTCGATCCTGATCACCGAGGACGACATCGCCGTCCGCCGCGTCGCCGAGCGCATCCTCGAGAGCGCCGGCTACAGCGTCCGCTCGGCCGGTGGCGGCACCGAGGCGCTGGATCTCCTCGACGACCCGAGCGTCGAGGTCGACCTGCTGCTCGCCGACCTGGTGATGCCGGGGATGCGCGGCGACGACCTCGCCCGCCGGGCGGTAGCGATGCGTCCCGGCCTCAACGTCCTCTTCATGTCCGGCTACAGCGACCAGGCGCCGCCGACCGACCTCGGCCCGACGGCGGGCCGGGTCGACTTCATCGACAAGCCGTTCGACGCGGGCACGCTGCTGGAGCGGCTGCGCGAGCTGCTCGCCTAGCGAGACAGCGAGCAGCACCGGCCTGGAAAGAAGAGGCCGGTGCTGCTCCTCGCCCCGGCGCTGGGACGCCGGGATCCGGGGGTCGGACCCCCGATCTGGTTGCCTCAGAGCCCCGCCAGGGGCTCGGCGGCTACCTTGACCGTCGCCGAGACGCACTTCCCAAGCGCGTTGCGCTTCTTCTTCTTGCCCTTGCCGTACTTCTCGGTGAACGCCTCGGGGTCCTCGGCGCGCTCGGCCTTGCACTCCTTGGCGGCGTTCTTGTACTCCGCGTCGGACTGCTTCGTCTCCGCCTTGATGCACTTCGACATCGCGCCCTTGCCGTAGAGCGACTTGAAGGCGGCCTTGTCGGCCTTCTTCAACGCGGCGCACTGCTTGGCTGCCGCATCCGCCGCCTGAGACGGGTGCTCGGGGTGGGTCGGGTGCGCGGGCTTCGCGGACGCGAGGGATGCGCTGAGCATCAGCGCGCTCACCAACGCCACGCAAGCCATCGTCGTTCGCTTCATCTGGGTCACCTCCGTGGTTCGGCGACGAGTCGTTCCCGTCGCTGTCAGGGGTGAAACGAGCGAGCGGGCCGTTCGTCAGGTCCTATCTCAAAGGATCCCCGGAGATGCGGGTCAGGGCTTGGGACCCTTGCCGGGGCCTTCGGCCTGACCGGGGGGCGGGGAGCCCTGGCCGGGGGGCGTCGTCCCCTGGCCGGGAGGCGTCGACTGGCTGCCACCACCGGAGCCGTTGCCGCTCGAGCCACTCCCTCCCCCGCCGGTCGACCCGGTGTGGCCGGGGGCGGAGCCCGAGTTGCCCGCGGTCCCGCTCTGCCCGGGGGCCGATCCGGAGTTGCCGCGCGAGCCGCTCTGCCCCGGCGCATCGCCCGAATTGCCAGGTGAGCCGTCGTGCCCCGGAGCCGATCCCGACTTCCCGGGCGATCCATCGTGGCCGGGAGCCGTGCCGGAGTTCCCCGGCGAGCCGTCGTGCCCGGGAGCGTCGCCGGATCGCCCCGGGGAACCGTCGTGCCCCGGCGCGTCGCCCGAACGGCCTGGGAGGCCCTGACCCTGATGACCGGGCGCATCCCCCGAATTGCCTGGGGCCCCGCCTCCGTGTCCGGGCGCGTCGCCTGAGTCGCCCGACGCGCCGATGCCGGTGTCCGGGGAGCCCGCGTCGGAGCCGTTGCCAGCCGCGGGCTGCTCCCTCCCGTCGTTCAAGAATCCGAGCCCTGGGACGTCGATGACACCACCCACATCTGCGGCTCCCACGGCGATGGCTCCCGCTGCGACGATCGAGGCCCCCTTGACCATGGCCGACGCCGCGATACCGCCACCGGCGAGTCCACCCGCTCCGGCTCCCGCCGCCCCCGCACCCGCTCCGGCCGCGCCGCCCCCTCCGAGCACGCCGCTCAGGACCGCGGTGGCGGCGAGCGCCGGCATCGGCGGGCAGAGCGCCTGCAGGTCGGAGCGGCGTTGCTCGATCCCCGCCGCGAAGGCCGTGCACCCGTCGCACCCACGCAGGTGCGCCCGGACGCGGCGGCCGCGCAGCCGGCGGCCGTCGCGGGCCGAGATCAGCGTGCGGATCTCCTCACATTCCATCTCGCGGCCCTCCGCCAGGTCGCTCAAGGCGGTGCGCGCCTCGTGCACCCTCTGCCGAGCCGCTCCCTCTGCGCTGCCGAGCGCGGCGCCGATTTCCGCGTAGGAGAGGCCGCTCAGCTCCCTCATGACGAGGGCCGAGCGCTGCCGTTCGGGCAATTCGCGCAGGTCGGCGACGAGCTGGCGCAGCCGCTCCCTGCGCCCTGCCTCGACCTCGGCAGAGCCGGCGATCGGATCCTCCGCCTCGATGAGCTCCGCATCCGTCCGCCGGCGCCGCATCGCCGAAATCGACTCGTTGTGGGCGACCCGGAAGAGCCACGGACGCAGGTCGATGTCCCGCTCCTCCCCGGGGAGCGATCGCAGCGCCGCTGCCATCGTCGCCTGCAACGCATCCTCGGCGTCCTCGGGGCTGCGCAGGATCGCCAGGCAGTATCGGTAGATCTCCTGGTGATGTCGCCGATAGAGCCGGTCGAACTCCCGCTGGTCCCCGCGCCTGAGACGGCGCAGGGAGATGCTCCGGCCCATCTGCTCCGGCTTCGTCCCCGGCCGCTCCGCGGATGTCGCGGCGGGTAACGGTGATTCGGTCATCTCGGGTTGCATTCTCCATGCCAACTGCCTTCCCTCACAAGAGGGAACGCGGGCGGCGCGGGGATGTCAGGCGCTTGTTGTCTAGCTCGCCGAGGCCGGCGAGGGATCGGCCGGCGGCAGCTCGGTCGTGCAGAAGGCGCAGCGCGTCGCCGAGAACGGGATCTCGGAGATGCACTCCGGGCACTCGCGGGTGCCGGCCTCCTTGGGACCGTGGCGCAGCTCGTCGAGCTTCTCCAGCGGCACGATCACGAAGAAGTAGACCGCGGCGGCGATCGACAGGAACGCGATCAGCGCGTTGATGAAGTTGCCGTACGTGAACTCGGAGCCGTTGATCGTGAAGGTGAGGCCGCTGAAGTCCGGCTCGCCGATGATGGCGCCGATCAGCGGCGTGATCAGGTCGGTGACGAGGGAGGTGACGACCGCCCCGAACGCGGCGCCGATCACGACCGCGACGGCCAGCTCGACGACGTTCCCGCGCGTGATGAAGTTCCTGAAGCCGGTCAGCATGAGTCGTGCTCTCCCTCCTGCGGCCGCCACTGCCGGGCGACGGGTAGCGTGGTCGCCGTGACCATAGTCAAGGACACCGGGCAGCGGGCGCTCGTCCCCCCGTTCGAGCCCGAGCACGAGGAGCTGCGGGCGACCATCCGCCGCTGGGTGGAGAGCGAGATCCTCCCCTGTCAGGCGGAGTGGGAGGAGCGGCGCGAGTTCCCGCGCGAGCTCTTCACACGCGCCGCCGAGCTCGGCTTTCTCGGGCTCAAGTACCCCGAGCGACTCGGCGGGCAGGGCGGCGACAACCTCCACGACGCCGTCTGGGCCGAGGAGATCGCGGCGGCGGGGATGTCCGGAGGGGTCGGCGCGGGAATCGGCGCGCACACGGGCATCGCGACTCCCCCGGTCTGGAGCTTCGGGACCGACGAGCAGCACGAGCGCTTCCTGCGTCCCGCGATCGCCGGCGAGAAGATCGCCGCGCTCGGGATCACCGAGCCGGGGGCGGGCTCCGACGTCGCCTCGCTGCGGACGCGGGCCGAGAAGGTCGACGGCGGCTGGGTCGTCAACGGGTCGAAGACGTTCATCACCAACGGGGTCCGCGCCGACTTCCTCGTCTGCGCTGTGCGGACGAAGCCGGAGGGCGGCCACGGCGGCATCTCCTTCCTGATCCTCGAGCGCGACATGCCCGGCTACGAGGTCTCCCGCAAGCTCGAGAAGCTCGGCTGGCACGCCTCCGACACCGGCGAGCTCGCCTTCACCGACGTCTTCGTCCCTGAGGAGAACCTGCTCGGGGAGGAGCACGGCGGCTTCAAGCTGATCATGGCCAACTTCCAGTGGGAGCGGGAGCTGATGGCGCTCGGCGCGGTCGGCTCGATGGACTGGTGCCTGCGCCGCTCGATCGCCTACGCGGGCGAGCGCGAGGCCTTCGGGCGGCCGATCGGCGGTTTCCAGGCGATCCGCCACAAGATCGCCGCGATGGCGACCAAGCTCGAGGTCGGGCGGGCCCTCACCTACCACGCGCTGCGCCTGCTGACGAGCGGGCAGGACGCGCTCGCGGAGGTGACGAAGGCGAAGCTCTTCACGCAGCGTGCGGCGGTCGAGGTGGCCGACGACGCCGTTCAGATCCACGGCGGCTACGGCTACATGCGCGAGTACGAGGTCGAGCGGGTGCTGCGCGATGCCCGGCTC
>JAGQUO010000011.1 GCA_020438445.1 Solirubrobacterales bacterium | reverse complement strand
CGATGGGACGGCGGGAGGTCTCTCCCGCCGGCTCGCCCGCACCGCGCTCGCCGCGGGCGAGCAGCTCCTCGAAGCTCTTGCCGATGGCCGTCCGCGCCCGTTCGATCCGGCGCTCGACGGCGTCGTCCTGCTCGCTGGTCTCTCCTCTTTCGGCCACGGGAAGAGGGTCCTACCACGATCACCGCCGTCGCGCATCCGCATTTCGCGGCTTTTGCGGAACCCGCTGCCCCTTTTTTGCGCCACCGCGGCACCTAGGATGGCCCTCGTGACAGTCTCGGTCAGCGAGGAGATGCGCGCGTCGCTGGTCGCGCGGCGTCGTGAGGCCGACCGGATCCGCGCCGACGCCGAGCAGCGCGCCGACGAGCTGACCGCGCTCGCGGCGGATGCAGACCTGGCGCTGGCGAGCGCTCGGATCGAGCGGCTGCGGGACCTGCAGCGGCAGATCCAGGCCCAGCAGCTGCGGATGGAGGCTGCCTACGTCGCGCTCGCCGAGGCGATGGCTGCGAAGGCCGAGCAGCTGACCGCCGCCGCGCGAAACGCGGACTTCTCGATTCCGGCCTGGCCGGAGGGGATCCGTCGCACGATCGAGGTCCGCTTCGCCGAGACCCGGGAGGTCACGTTCAGGATCGAAGCTGCGGGTTCCGGTCCGGGTCGAAGGAGCACGGCGGTCGGTCTAGAATCGATCGGGAGCGAGGAGGATCGGAAGTGAGCGACTACGAGCCAAGCGAACGGGAAGGGATTTCGACTGACTGGTCGAGCGAGGCATCCCCGCTGCCGTCGCCGAACGTCCAGCAGACGATGCAGGAGATGACCGACCAGATGCAGTCGGTCATCTCCGCAGCCGAGCGCGCCGCGGAGGCGATCCGCTTCGACGCCGAGGAACAGGCGCGGCGCCACCTCGCCGAGGCCCAGCGGAAGGCAGATCGACTGACGGCTGAACGGGTCGGGCTGATCTCCGAGCTGACCGACGACCTGATGCGTCATGCCTCAACCGTGCGGGATCATTCCGAGCAGATGATCAGGGCACTCGAAAACGCCATCAACTCAGTCACCGAGAAGCTCGATCAACCCGGTATGACGGAGCCGTTCTCGTCCGGTCCTGGCTCCCCGATTCCATCACCGTCCTTCGCATCCGAGCCGCCGAAATTCGAGGAGCCGGGAGCGGAAGTCGCGGGCAGGGAAAGCTCGCCGGAGCCCGGACTCACCTCGGAGCTGCCGCCGCCCCCTCCTCCCCCTCCAGTCACCCCCGAGTTTGAGGCGTCGGGCCTCGGCGCAGGCGAACCGGATGAAGTAGTCCCCGAGAGATCGGCCGAAAGTTCGACTCGTGAGGACACCGACCAGATAACCGCCCCCGCTCCGCCGCCGCCTCCTCCGCCTCCTCCTCCACCTTCCGGTGCTTCAGCAACCGGCTCCGAGGCTCCGGCGCCTGAGCCCGAGCCCAGCTACACCGATCTCGTCGGAATTTCTCCGCCGCCCGCGGAGCCTCACACCTCGGGAGGCGACTCACCCACGCCGGAAGGACAGTTGCCCGGGTCGCCGCAGGAAGCCGGCAACCCGTCTCTCCCTCCCACCCCTGCCTGGGCCACCGGTCCGCCACCGCCACCGCCACCCAGCGCGGCTCCTCCGCCGCCACCGCCGAGTGGCTCCCCGCCACCGCCTGCTGATCCCGGGGAAGCCGTACCCGAGCCCCAATGGTCGCCTGAAGCCAGTCAGCAGGTTGCGGTCTCCCAAGACGTCCTCGTGCGGGCAGCCCAAATGGTGTCCGCCGGGGAGGGTCGGGAGACTGTCGCGCAGGTGCTCCGAGAAACGTATGGGATCAGTGATCCGGATCCCATCCTCGACCGAGTGTTCACCGAAGAGTCGTAAACCGCACGTTGTTCCGGTCCGACGGTGGGTCGGACCGGTCAGGTTCTACCATTCGCGGCTCTAACATCGCTGAATGATCGATCAGGACCCTCAGGAATCACCCGGACCTCCGATCGCCCCGGTTCGCTGGACCCAGGCGTCCTGGCCGGCGCCGTCGGGAGGGCTCCAAGCGACGATCGACCAGATGACTGACCTGATGCAACCGGTGCTTGCGGCTGCGGAGCGCGTCGCCGAAGCCATTCGTCAAGACGCGGAGAGGCAGGCACGGCTCTACCTGGTAGAGGCACAGCAGCGCGCCGACCGGCTCACGGCAGAGCGGGTCGGCACGATCTCTGAGATGACCGACCAGCTCATCCGGCAAACGGCCAGCGTCCGTGACCAATCGGACCGGATGGTGAGGGTTCTCGAGGGCACGATCGGCAGGCTCTCCGATCAGATCGAAGGGGGGGATTTGAGTCAGCGAATCGACTCGGAGCAAGCCGGCGCCCAGAGAGCTCAGGGGTCTGCGACACCTGCAGCTCCCGTCGAGCGGCGTGATGCTGCCACTGAGCCGTGCGAAAGCTATGCGGGCACTGTGACCAGACCAGCGCCGTCGAAATCGGAACCGGTCGGTATGCAACCGCAGAGTGGCAACACGTCAGATCGGTTACGAGCGGGTCAGGCAGTTCCCGTAGGCACCGACGAACCCAGGCATTCGCGACTCAACGGCGACCCACATTGGCGATCCGACGCCGTCGATCACGCTCGGCGACTGGCCATCGCCGGAAGCGATCGGGCGACGATCGCAAGCGTACTGCGTCAACTCTGGGGCGTTGCCGATCCCGAACCGATCATCAGTCGCGTCCTCGACAGCCGCTGATCCTGACTCAGCCCTCTTCGACCCCGCGGGAGGCGAGCAGGTAGGCGCCCAACGCACCACCGATCACGGCGCCGGCCACAGCGATGCCGCCGACAACACGGAGCTGGCGGCCGAATCGGCGTCGGATCACGTAGACGACGAGGCGACCGATGGTTGTATAGACGAAGGTCATCCGGTCAGGCTAGCGATCGGCGTTTCGAACCCGCTGCGCCATCCGCGTCTGGAGCGAGAAGAGCTCGATGAAACCGGGGCTGGCGAGCTGACTGAACTCTCCCCCCGACTCGCCGAACCCGGCCAACGACTTGTCGTAGAGGGCGAAGGGCGAACTGCGGGCGACGACCATCGCCGAGCCCTTGTAGAGCCGGACTGACACCTCCCCGGTTACGTACTCGTTCGCGGCGACCATGTAGGCCTCCAGATCCGCACGCAAAGGCTCGTACCAGAGTCCGGCGTAGCAAAGGTAGGCCCACTGATTATCGAGGCTCGGCTTGAAGTTGTTCTGATGAATGGTCGATACGAGCTTTTCGAGGTCCTTGTGGGCGGCGAGGATGATGGTCGCCGCAGGCACTTCGTAGATATCACGCACCTTGAGTCCGACGATCCGGTCCTCGATGTGATCGACGATGCCGATACCGTGGCGGCGGCCGAGATCGGTGACCCTGTCGATCAGTTCGACGATGCCCAGCCGTTCGCCGTCAAGGGTGATCGGCCGGCCGGCCTCGAAGCCGAGTCGCACGACCTCCGGCTCGTCGGGCGCCTGCTCCGGCGTCGTCACCAACTGAAATACATCGTCCGGCGGTGGCTGCTCGATGTCTTCGATCACCTGACCCTCCGACGAGCGTCCCCAGAGGTTGTCGTCGATGGAGTACGGGGGTTTGTCGGTTCCGCCCGAAACCGGAATCCGGTGTGCACGTGCGTAGGAGATCTCCTCTTCGCGTCCCATCGACCACTCCCTCACGGGAGCCAGGACCCGGAGTTCGGGCCCGAGGGCCGCGATCGTCGCATCGATACGGACTTGGTCGTTTCCCTTCCCCGTGCAGCCATGCGCAATCGTGTCGCACCCATGCTCCCGGGCAACGCCCACTGCCGTGCGTGCGATCAGCGGCCGGGCCAGCGCCGTGAATAGCGGATAGCCACCGCCATAGAGGGCGTTTGCGCGGATTGCCGGCACGACGAAGTCGGCGGCGAACTCCTCCCGGGCGTCGACGACGACCGTCTCGATCGCCCCCATGTCGCGCGCCTTCTCGACGATCGCGGTCCAATCTTCGTCGGGTTGGCCGAGCTCGACCGTCAGCGTCACGACCTCGGCCCCGTACTCCGCTTGGATCCAGTGGAGCATCACGCTGGTGTCGAGACCCCCCGAGTAGAGCAGCAATACGCGCCCGATGTTCTCGGGGTCGGCCTGATAAGCGGCGATCGGTCGGTGCTCGGGAGGAGTCAAGCGACGCTCAGTCTTGCAGGTGAGCGTGAGCAGGCGGTCGCGATCAGCGATGATGGCTCGGATGCGGCGAGTCGTCCGAATCGTCTCGGTGGCGCTGGTTACGGCGGGGATCGTCCTCCTCGCCGAGGTCGCTGTCACGTTGCTGTGGAAGGAGCCCCTCTCGGCCATCTATGCCGAGATCCGCCAGAACCAGGCAGCGAATCAGCTCGACGAGATCCGCAGCGGCTTCTTCGGGGATCCCGATGTTGCCACCGCCGCGACCAGCGACGCTGAGGATGAGCAACGGGCGAAACGCCTCGCGGAGCTGTTCGCGGCGCAAGCCCAGAATGGGAAGCCGATCGGGAGGATCCTGGTTCCGTCGATCGATGCGGACTACGTGCTCATCCAGGGAACCGATGAAGCCGACCTGAAGCTCGGGCCGGGCCACTATCCGGAGTCGGCGTTCCCGGGCCAGGGACGGACCGTCGCCGTCGCCGGTCACCGGACGACGTACGGAGCCCCCTTCAATCGGATCGACTCGATCGACGTGGGCGACACGATTTCCCTGCAGATGCCCTACGGACGCTTCACCTACGAGGTCGGGAAGACCCGGATCGTCGATCCCGATCAGACTGGCATCGTCCGCGACATCGGCCGAGAGCGGCTCGTTCTGACCTCCTGCCATCCCCTGTACAGCGCCGCCCAGCGCTACGCGGTCCTCGCCGACCTGAAGCGCTTCGAGCTGGCCCGGCCCTGAGCACCCTCGCGACCTCAGGAGCGCGCGAGCGCCGCTGCGGTGGAGGCCAGCCCGTCAGTGAGCTCGACCCTCGCCTCCCAGCCGAGGTCACGCCGAGCCGCCTCCGGGTCGATCGCGACTCGTTGGACCTCCCCGGTCCGAGCGGGGTGGTGTTCGATCTCAGCCTCTGCGCCGGCTGCGTTCGCGAGCTTTCGGGCCATGTCGATAACGCTGGTCTCGACGCCGGTGCCGATGTTGTACGGCCCCTCGATCGCGGTGCCACGCTCGGCCAGCACAGCCTCGGCCGCAAGCAGTGCTGCGACGACCTCACCGACGTAGACGTAGTCGCGGGTCTGCTCGCCGTCGCCGAAGACGCGGAGCGGTCTTCCCTCCTGCAGCAGACCCGAGAAGATGGCGACCACGCCCGCCTCCCCGTGCGGATCCTGGCGCGGGCCGTAGACGTTTGCGAACCGGAGCGCGAGGCCGGGGACGTCATACAGGCGCCGGTACAGGCCCACATAGGCCTCGGCGCTGAGCTTGCTTGCTCCGTAGGCCGTCTCCGGCAGGCTCAACGCATCCTCTCTGAACGGGAGCTCACGCCCCTCCCCCTCGCCGTAGATCGCGCCTCCGGTCGACGCGAACACGACTCTAGCCCGATGACGAACCGCCGCCTCGAGGAGGTTGATCGTACCGAGGACATTGACATTCGCGTCGAAGACCGGATCTGCGATCGCCTTCCGAACATCGGCCTGCGCTGCGAGGTGGAAGATCGCTTCGGGTCCAAAGCCGTCGACTGTTTCCGCAAGGCCGGCGCCGTCGGCGATGTCAGCCTCGGCGAGTCCGGCGCCGCGGGCAAGCGCCTCCTCGAGGTTGGAGCGACGGCCCGTCGAAAGGTCGTCGACGACGAGAACCTCCGCGCCCGCCGCGAGGAGCGCGTCGACCAGGTTCGAGCCGATGAAGCCCGCACCCCCCGTGACCAAGGCCCTCACGTTCGCGCCGCCTTCGGCTGCCCGTCGCCGGCCTGCTCGTGGATGAAGTCGGCGACCCGCTTCGATTCGCCGGAAAGAGTCCGACCCGCAACGTAGTCGTGTCCGGCGCCGACCAGCCGCGCCCTCAGCTCAGGATCGGAGGCGATCTCGTCCAACGCTGCAGCCGCCGCCTCGGCATCACCGGGAGGGACGAGCAGAACCGCATCGCCGACGGCGCGGCGAATGCCGCCGACGTCGGTGGCCACGGTCGGCAACCCCGCCGCAAAGGCCTCGAGCAGCACCTGCGGGAGCCCTTCGGTCCAGGAGACATGCAGGAACGCGTTGCTCTCGCGATAGAGCTGGCTGAGGCCCTCGCTCAGCGGCAGGTAGCCGCGTAATTCCGCTCGCTCGGCGACCCCGAGACGTTCCAGTTCGACCTCGAGCTCCCGCTCCATCGGCCCCTCTCCGCATATCCGCAGCCTCCAGCACCGACCGTTAGCAGCCAGCAGTCGGAGCGTGTCGGCCAGAAGCAGCGGGTTCTTCTCCTCCTCGAGCCGGCCGACGCTGAGCACGTTGAGTTCACCGTCCCACGACCTCGAGGCCGCCTCCTCGGGGCTGACGATCTCGTCGGCCTCGATCAATGACACCGCGATCTCGAGGACTTCCGGGCTGTGTGAATAGATGGCTGCGATCTCAGGGCCGACCGCGACGACGGGGTAGGCGCGTGCCAGACCCCGAAATGCCAGGTCGATGACCGCCGCGAGCATTCGGATTCCACGCTGACCCGGATAACGCGCACGGACGTATTCTGGGTACTCCTGGCGGACGCCCAGCACGATCCGCCTGCGGCGCAGAATCGCGAGTATCGCGAAGACGATCGCGAACGGATTCGGGCCAAGCAGCCAAACGCAGTCCAGATTGTCGAGTCCACGCCAGTAACGTCGCATCGCGGGCCAGAGCGATCGCATCGCCTCGGTCGGCTTGCCGAGCGTTCGGTAGTAGGGCAGAGCGACGAAATCGACTTCGTCGCTGAGGCGATAACGGGCCCGGGACGAGGCCGACGGATCGAGGCGCCCGAAGACGGAAAGCCGCTCGAATCGCGCCGCAAGCCGAGCGATGAAGATGACGAAAGCTCGCTCTCCGTGAGGCTCTCCGCAGCGTAGGTGGTAGGCGTAGTCTGTGTAGACCCCGAGTCGCATCCCGGTAGAGTACGTTAGAAGGACCGAGCGTGGGCTAGGGATTGCACGTGTCTGAGCGCCGCTCAAAGACGTACGCTCCAAACCGATAATCCCAGGACGCAATGAGAGAGATAACCGAGAGCCCCGCCGGATGGATCGAGCCGCCCTCTGAGCAACAAAGCCTGAGACGGTTCCTGGAGACCATCAGGGAGCGGATCTGGATCGTCGTCGTCTCGGTGATGATCACGACTGCGGCGGCGGGGCTTTATGTCGCCACGGCAGACAGCGTCTACGAGGCCGAGACCCAGATCCAGGTCGTCCCAATCGACGATCCCGACGGCAGGCTCTCCTCGCTCGGTCTGATCAACAACTCGAGCGACCCCCTGCGGGCGATCGAGACGTCGGTGGCGCTGATCACGAGTCGTGGCGCTGCCGAGCGCGTAGCCGCAGAGACCGACCGCAGCCCCGACTCGATTCTCCGCGACATCTCGGCCGAGCCGATCGCCGAGAGCGATGTCGTCTCGCTGACTGCCAGCGCGCCGACCGCAGTCGGCGCGGCCGACCTGGCCAACTCCTTCGCCAAGGCAGCGCTTCGTGAGCGAGCGAGCACCTTGCGCGAGACCATCGACACCGAATTGCCGGCGCTGGAGGCACGCCTTCGCGAACTCCCGCCGGGCGTGGCCCGCGACACTCTCGCGGCGCAGATCGCCCAGTTCGAGGCCTTGCGGGTCTCAGGCGATCCGACGCTCCGCATCATCGATCCGGCCGTGCCGCCCGGGAGCGCGGTCTCGCCGCGCCCGCTGCTCAGCATCCTCGCCGGGATCTTCGCCGGCCTCGTGCTCGGAGTCGGGGCCGTATTCGCGCTACGGATGCTGGACCCGCTGATCCGCCGTGAGGACCAAGTCCGGGTGCGCTATCGGTTGCCGATTCTGGCACGCGTCCCACAGGAACGAGGAGGACCAAGGGACCGACCGCTCGTCTGGAGCAACCTCGTCGGCGGTTCCATCGAGGCCTATCGCACACTGCGGGCAGTCCTCGCCGGCTCAGCTACGCGCAACTCCCGAGCGCCCTCGATCCTGATCTCGAGTCCGGGTCCCGGTGAGGGTAAGACGACTTCCGCGATCTCGCTCGCCGCGTCCCTGGCGCTGACCGAGAAGCGGGTGATCCTGATCGAAGCTGACCTGCGGCGCCCGACGATCGGCAAGGCTTTCAACATAAGCGTCAACCGCGGCATCATCAGCGTCTTGGCGGGCGAGGCTAAGCTCGAGGACTGTCTCGTCACCTCACCGATAGGCGAAGGTCATCTCGGGCTGCTCCTGGCAGAGGAGTCCGGCGCGGCCGGTGCCGAGCTGCTCGCACTGCCGACTGCGCTCGAGCTGCTCGACCAGGCGACGAAGATGGCCGACGTCGTGGTCGTCGACTCGCCGCCACTCGCGACCGTCGTCGATGCGCTGCCTCTTGCGCGCGCCGTAGATGAGGTGGTGATCGCCATCAAGCTCGGCACAAGTCGCATCGATCGCACCCAGGAACTCGCCGAGCTTCTCGCCGAATCGGGGATCACGCCTTCCGGATTCGTCTTGATCGGGGTCCCGGGACATTCGGAGCCTTACTATGGCGACCCGAGTAGTCAGCAGGTGGTCGAGATGCAGCCGAGTCGCCCTGCCACCAGCGCCGGTTGATCGGCCGGATGACCGCGCGTCGACCTCCGATCGCTTGGATCGCGGGGGGAGCGGCGGTCCCGCTCCTATTCGCCATCGGACTGATCGCCGGGGCCCAGCCGCGGTTTGGAATCGCAGCGGCGCTCGTCCTCGTCTACGCGGTCCTCGTCTTCACGAACCTCTCGGCGGCGCTCACGGTGTTGATCATCATCGTCTTCGCCGAGTCGACCCCACTCGCCGGACCGGCGCTCAGTGCCACCAAGATCGCAGGAATGCTGCTCGTGCTCGGCTGGATCGCCCGCGTCGCCACCGAGCCGGAGACGCGGCGTTCGGTCCTGTTCGCCGCCCATCCCGCCCTCTCCTATCTGTTGGTCTCCTTCGTCGCGTGGGTCCTGCTCAGCACCACTTGGGCCAGGGACGGCGCACTGGCGTTCGACGCGGCTGTCGTCTTCCTTCTCGTCGCGATCCTCTACCTGATCGTGTTCACGGCGATCCGAGACCGCAGGCAGGCCATCTGGGTGATCGGGGCGCTCGTGCTCGGGACCGCCTTCACGGCCGCCTATGGTCTCGTTCTCCGCCCCGACCCGAACACCCAGACCTCCGAGCGCCTCGCCTCGACCATCAATGATCCGAACTTCCTCGCCGCCATCCTCGTTGTCGGCCTGGTGCTCGGTGCAGCCGCATTCTTTGCCGCTCGCGGCCACCGCCTGCTTCAGTTCGGGGCGCTGATCGCCGTGGGCCTCAGTTTCGTGGCCTTCCTGCTGACTGGCTCACGTGGCGGTATCGTCGGTCTCGGCGTCGCGCTGATCGCCGGCATCGCCCTCGGAGGCCGATGGCGTCTACGGATCGCCCTTGGAGCCGCACTTGCGACGGTTCTACTGGTCGGCTACTACACGATGTTCGCGCCGCCGCTTCTGAAGCAGCGGATCGTCGCAGCCACCGCTGGCGAGGTGAGTCGCGCCGACACCCGATCGACAATCTGGACCGTGGCATGGCGCATGGCCGAGGATCATCCTGTGACCGGGGTCGGGATCGGGAACTTCGAGGCACGCTCGGTCGAATACATCCTCCAGCCCGGAACCACCTATCGGACCGACCGCGTGATCGATAACCCAGGCGTCGCCCATAACAGTTATCTCGGGCCGTTCGCCGAGATCGGAATCATCGGGGTGATCATGCTGCTGGGCATCATCGTCCTCTCGCTGGCCTGCACGGTCCAGGCGTACAGGCGTTTTGAGCGCAACCGCGACGGGCCGATGGAAGTGCTTACGCGGGGGCTGCTGATCGCCCTGATCGGGATCTTGACGTCCGCGTTCTTCATCAGTGCCGAGTCGAATAAGGTCATCTGGCTGATGATGGCGATGGGTCCGGCGCTGCTCGCCGTCGCCGAGAGCGCTCCCCCGGCGCGACATCCGGTGCGGCGAGGTCCCGCCTACGGCACCGCCCCGAGGTCGGCTGCGGTCAGGCCGCTCGCCAGGCCCTCGTAGATTCGTTCCACCGCGCGGACGGTGACGCCGATGTCGAACTCACTGATCTGTCGCTCTCGCGCCTGAGCGCCAAGCCTCGACGCGAGCCCCGCGTCCTCGAGTAGACGCGCGACCGAGCCGGCGAGTGCGCCCGGGTCTCGGGGTTTGACCAGGAGCCCGTGCTCGCCGTCGCCGATCAGATCGGGAATGCCGCCAACGTCGGTGGCGACGATCGCGAGTCCGGCCTGCATGTATTCGAGGACCGAGAGCGGCGTCCCCTCGAAGTCGGAAGAGCAGACCGCGACATCGAAGGACCCGATCAGGTCGCGGACGTCATCGCGGTGGCCCAGCATGATCACGGTCCCATCGAGTCCATATTCGCCGATCCGGCGTTCCAGCGCCGGTCGCTCGGGCCCCTCCCCCACGATCACGACGCGAACGCCCGGGAGCCGATCCGCGAGGATGGCGGCGGCGTCGATCAGGACGTCCAGCGCCTTCTGCGGGCGCAAGGCACAGACGGTGCCGACGATCGGAGCCGCGCTGCCGATGCCGAGATCACGCCTGATGTCGACGGCCTCGTGCGGAGGTGGTTCCGGGATCCCGTTCGGGACGAAGATGATCTTGGCCGGGTCGACGCCCTCGATCGCGATCATTCGCTCGCGGTCGAACTCCGAGACCGCGAGGAACGCATCGGCCCGGGCAGCGATCAGGCGCCGGTCGAGGAGCTTCCTGAGCGGCTGCCCCTGGAACGACCAGGTGTGCTCGTGGGCGACGATCGACGGTGTCCGCGCCAGTGTCCCGAGCACCGACGCCCAGACGTTCGAGCCGATCTTGTGGGCGTGAATGATGTCCGCACCGCTGCGAAGGAGCGAGATCAGCGGCCGCCATGCGGTGAGATCCCAGGTTCCTCGGCGCTCGAGGCCCAGGAAGCGGACCCCGGCCTCTTCGAGCCCGGCGAGCGCTCCGGCCTCGACGGCCTCGTGCTCGCGCGCGGCCGACCATCGCGAGACGCAGAAGGTCCGCTCGAATCTCTCGGGATCGAGACGAAGCACGATCTCGCGGGCGAGCCGCTCGGCGCCGCCGGAGAGGCCGATCCCGTCGACCAGTGTCACCACGCGCAGCCGGCGATGCATGTCCATTTCACCGAGCATCTAGGATCCCGCACGATGACGGCTCGCACAGACGATCCGATGGACGCGCTGCGCGACCTTCCGAAGCCGCCCGGCCAGCAGAGCGCCTTCGGGACCGCGGGGGACTTCGCCGCCCCGACGGGTACGAGGGTCGACCCACGGCGCCCCACCGGCTACTACCTCGATCTTCGCTCGAAGGCCGATGTGCCGGGACATCCGCCGCCGTGGTGGCCGCGAACGCCGCACGCGCCGAGGGTCGTCATCCTCCAATGGGCGCTTGGTTGCTTCGAGCATTACCTGGAGGCAGGGAACGAGGAGTGGCTGCGGACTGCACGGTGGGCGGCCGATCAAATGGTCGCACAGCAGCACCAGTCCGGCTCCGAGCGTGGGGGCTGGACACACGAGTACCGGCACCGGCACACCTACCGAATCGACCCGCCCTGGATGTCCGGGATGGCGCAGGGGCAGGCCGCGAGCCTGCTGGTTCGGATCCACCTCGAGACCGGCGAGGACGAATATGCGGAGGCCGCACTTGCCGCGGTCGAGCCGATGAGACGTCCCGTTCCCTCCGGCGGGGTCGCCGGCGAGCTCGACGGTGGCTGGTTGCCCGAGGAGTATCCGACCGAACCCGCCTCCCATGTCCTGAACGGAGCGATTTTCGGCGTCTGGGGCGTCTACGACGTCGGAGCAGCCCTCGGCGACGAGAGTGCCGCCGAGCTCGCCCGCGAGGGAGTGAACACAATCGCCGACTCATTGCACCGGTACGACACCGGTTACTGGTCCCGCTACGACCTCTTCCCGCACCCGATCTTCAACATCGCAAGCCCGATGTATCACCGCCTCCACGTCAACCAGCTCCGAGCGATGGAAGCGATCAGCGATGATCCGCGCTTCGCGGCCACCGCCGAGCGCTTCGCCGGCTACGAGCGGTCGCGTTTCGGGCTCGCCAGAGCGTACGCGCACAAGGTCGCGTTTCGGATGCTCGTTCCGCGGAATCGATGGCTCGCCCACCGGCTGCCCTGGCGTCACCGAGAGCCTCGATGACCGACGTGCTCGTGCTCTGCTACCACGGGGTCAGCGACGTCTGGCCGGCGGGGTCAGCCGTCCCCGCGGCCCAGATCGAGCGCCAGATCAGCACCCTGCTCGATCGCGGGTACGTAGGGGCGACCTTCCGGGACGCCGTCGCAGCTCCGCCGTCACCGCGGACTTTCGCGGTGACGTTCGACGATGCCTTCCGCTCCGTCTACGCCAACGCGCGGCCCGTTCTCGATTCGCTCGGCGTCACGGGGACGGTATTCGTCCCCACGGCCCTCGTCGGCAGCGAGCAGCCGATGGCCTGGCGCGGCACCGATCAATGGCTCGGCTCCCCATATGAGGATGAGCTGATCCCGATGTCGTGGGACGAGCTCGGCGAGCTCGGCGAGCTCGGCTGGGAACTCGGATCGCATTCGCGAACACATCCGCGGCTGCCCACCCTCAACGGCGACGCGCTGCGCGACGAGATCGGGGGTTCGCGCGAGGACCTCGAGACGCGGACCGGAACCCCGTGCACCTCGATCGCCTACCCCTACGGGGACTACGACGAGGCCGTGGTCGACGCCTCGCGGTCCGCCGGCTTCACGGCCGGCGGCGCACTTGCCGGGCGCGTGCGGAAGCCCGGAGCGATGCTGTTCCCGCGCGTCGGGATCTACGGCAAGGACGGGGCGGCCCGCTTCCGCCTCAAGGCGTCACCGGCGATCCGGCGGCTCCGCGCTTCGCATCTCTGGCGAGTCCGCTTCCTGTTGCGACGGGTGCGGTGAACGACGGAGGCGACGGCCGGGGAGGGCTAACCGGCACTGTCATCAGGGGGGTCAGCCTCGCGGGAGGCGGATTCCTGCTCGGCCGGGTCATCACGCTGATCACGTTCGTCGTCCTCGCCCGGCTGGTGACGCCGGAGGAGCTCGGCCAGTACACCTCCGGATCGGTACTCGTCGGTTTCGGCCTCCTGCTCGCCGGGTCGGGAATGCTGGCCGCTCTCGTCCACCGCGAGGACCGGATCGACGAGGCCGCTTCAACGGCGACCGTGGCGACCATCGGCGCCGGGGTGATCCTCGCGGCGCTCGCCGTCGCCGTCGCGCCGCTGATCGCCGCCTTCTTCGGTAGCCGGACCGTCGGCGAGGTCGCGGCGGTGAGCGCCGGGATCCTGTTCCTGCAATCGGCCCGCACCGTCCCGAACGCGATCCTGCAGAGACGCTTCTCCTTCCTGCGCCGGCTGATCGTCGAGCCGGCTTCCATCCTCGCGTTCGGCATCGCCTCGATCATCGCAACCTCGCAGGGACTCGGGGTCTGGGGTCTGGTCATCGGCATGTACGCCCAGGCCGTGGTCGATGTTGCGCTCTCGTGGGGGCTGGTCCAATGGCGTCCCCGGTGGCGCCTGGTGTCATTCCCGATGTGGCGGGAGCTGGTCGGGTACGGGCGCCACGTTCTGGCCGGCACCGCGATCCGCCGCGTCGGCGACCAGGTGCCGGTGTTCGTCGCCGGTGGGATGCTGAACCAGAGCTCCGTCGGCCAGCTTCAGTACGCGAACCGGATCGTCACCACCCCGTACTCGCTGCTCGTCGCAGGGATCTCCTATGTCGTCTTTCCGGCGTTCGCGCGGATCGCGACCGATCGCGAGCGCTTCAAGCCCGCACTGCTTCGGACCCTGCGATGGTCGTCGGTGGTGGCGATGCCGATGGGCCTGATCCTGGCGCCGCTCGGGGAGCCGCTGGCGGTCCTCGTGTTCGGCGATCGCTGGAGCGTTGCCGGCCAGGTCACGGCGGCTGTCTGCCTGTTCATCCCGGCGCAGACGATCGCAGCGGAGATCGGCGAGGGCTTCAAGGGAACCGGGATTCCGGCGAAGCGCACCCGCGTGAACGCGATCGGTGTGTTCACGGGGGCAGCGGCGATGCTCGCCTTGACCCCGCTTATCGGGCTCTACGGGGTCGGCGTCGGGATCTCAGTCGACGCGACCGCCGGCGCCGCGGTCGCGATCCTGCTCGCCCGTGGCGCGATGGGGATTCCGGTTCGCGCCTTCCTCGCAGCGATCGCCCCGGCGGCGGCAGCCGCAGTGGTGATGATCGCGGTGCTGTTCCCGCTCGAGAACCTGATCGTCAACGCCGCCGACCGCGGAACCGTCCTCGGACTGCTGCTGCTCACAGCGGAGGGGCTCGCCGGGGTCGCGGTCTACCTTCTCGGTCTGCGCCTACTGGCCCCCGGCCTCGGCGGTGAGCTGCTGGGCCTCGTCCGGGTCGCGCGGCAACGACCGGGCAAGGCCGTCGATGTCGAAGGCGACGAGGAACTGCTCGAAGACGAAGGGGAGCCGATGCTGCCGGGATAGGACATCCGAGTTTCGCTGTCGGCCCCGGAACGATGAAGAGCTTCGCGATAATCCCAGGGCCCATGACCCGCGGACCGGACTTCTTTCTCATCGGTGCCCCGAAGTGCGGGACCAGCGCGCTCGCCGACTATCTCGGGCAGCACCCGGAGATCGGCATGTGCCCGCGGAAGGAGACCCACTTCTTCGCCGACGATCAGCTCTTCGGGCGTCAACAGATGCATCCGGGTCGGCGCCGCAAGACGCTAACCGAGTACCTGAGTTGGTTCGAGACGCTTCAGGGCCGTCGCCTTGGAGAGGCGTCAGTCTGGTACCTGTACTCGCGAGGGAGCGGCGAGCGGATCAAGGCGTTTCGCCCGGACGCGCAGTTGATCGCGATGATCCGGAATCCGATCACGGCGGTACCGGCGCTTCATTCCGAGTTCGTGCACATGGGCATCGAGCCGGTGCGCGATCTCGAATCGGCGCTCGCACTCGACGAGGAGAGGGTGCGGGGTGGCGCACCCCCCGGATTCCCGCCGGCGTCCTACCGGTCGGCGTTCCGCTACGCGGAGCAGCTCAAGGCCTACTTCGATCTCTTCGGACGGGAGAGCATTCACATCGTCGTCTTCGACGACTTCAAGCGTGACACCGCAGGCGCATTCCGCGGGGTCTGCCGGTTTCTCGGGGTGGATTCGGACTTCGATCCGGAGATCCGCATCGTCAACGCGAACAAGGAGGCCCGCGTTCCGGGGTTTCAGCGCCTCGTGAAGCGCCCGCCGACGTCGGTTCGAAGGGCGCTGCGGGTGGTCACGACAGAGGACTCACGGGAGTGGCTCCAGTCGCGGCTGTCCCGTCTCAACACCCGAAACCGCCCACGAGGCCGAATCCCGCCGGCAGTGGCCGCGGCCCTCCTGCCCGAGGTCGAGAACCAGTGCCGGGAGCTGCGCGAGCTCATCGGCCTCGATCTCACCGCCTGGCTCGAAGAGTCAGATCGGATCGCGTCGGGCTGAGGGCCGAATCGTTCATACGCCGTGGTGACCGCGCCGGCGGAGAGCGTCGTCGTAGTAGCCGAACATTGCCGAGACCCACGCCGACATACTCTTCTCGCGGACTATCCACGCATTGGCTTCCTCCGCCTCCGCTGCCGCGACCTCGGGTGAGCGCTCGAGCGTAGCGACGATCTGGTCCGCGATCGCGCCACCCGTATGAGCGGCAAGGCGGCACGCTGCGGTCCTCTCCGCAGCGTAAGCATGGTCGGGGATGTCGGTGGCGACGACCGGCGTTCCCCGACTGAGAGCCTCCGCGACCGCGAACGGCGGCATCCCGCCCTCGGCCCGGCTCGAAGCCACGACAAGGTCGGCGGCCGCATGCAGGACCTCGACCCGGTCGGTTGCGGGCAGGACCACGACCTGCTCTTCGATGCCGAGCTGCTTGGCGAGCGATCTGGCCTCCTCCCCACCTTGACTGCTCAACGCGACGAGCGGCCGGTCTCGGGCCCCGCGAGCTAACTGACGCACGGCCTCGAGGAAGAGGTCACCCCCCTTTCGGTGCCAGTCCCAGCCGAAGTGGAGCAGGACCGTCGCGTTCTCATCGATTCCGAGCTCCCGCCGCGCGGCGGATCGCTCGGCTTCCGTGCGGCGGGAGAACCGGTCGGTATCGAGCCCGTGTGGCAGGACATGGACCTTGCCGGATGCGGCACCGCGAGCGATGACCTGGTCGCGGAGGTCGCTCGACGGTGTGAAGATCGCATCGATCGAACGCCCCACGAGGCCGAAGCGAACGGCGTTGCGCGCCCGCTTCGCAGCCGAGCCTTGGAGCGCGGTGCGAACGTGCCAGAACACCGGCGGCCGCGGAGGACGCGCGAACAGCGAACGCAGAGCGGCGGCCATGTCGAAGCGCGAGTAGTGGGTGTGGAGGATGGTCGCTTGCGGCGCCGAACCGAGAATCGATCCGACTCGGGCGAATGTCTGCGCCGGCGACGACCCCGTCGTCTCGACGCGATATCCATCGTCGCGGAGCTCGCTGAACCAGGGACGAGCGGCGGCCTCCTCGCCGAACACCACGAGCGATTCCCAGTCCCGCCGGTCCGCCTCGTCGAGCGCAGCGCGCAGGAGCGGGATCGAGGAGCCGGGATACGGGCCGCCGTATCCCATCAGCCAGACCAGCTTCACCTGCATTCCGGCCAGAGCTCAGGATCGATCTCGGGCTCCAGCTCGACCAGCGCGCGGACGTCGGCGGCCAGCTGCGCCCGCACGTCCTCCTCGACGGCTGACGGCAGTCCCGACGCCGGCGGCGGGGCGGGAGCACGCCGGTCGACCTCGAGCCCGGACTCGGGAGGATCGAGTCCGAGGAACGAGAGCGTTCGCGACAACTCCGCGTCCGGATCGTTCACGCACCGCTCGTATTGGAGGATCAGGACGCGGGCGGGATCGAAATAGGTATTGATGCGTTCGATCTGCCCGGCGTAGAGACTGCGCTGCAGGGCGTCGTGTCTGATCATCAGCCGCAGGTAATCGCCGTTCGATCGACCGAGGTCGCGCGCCAGGACCCGCTCCTCGTGCGCCACTCCGGAGAGGAAGCGCCTCCACGGGTCACGCAGCAGGACCAGGATCCGGGCATCGGGAGCCGCCTCGCCCAGCAACGGTAGCGCCCAGGGGTCGTACATGTACCGGGGAGTCCATTCCCCGGTCAGTGCTCCGGCCGGACGGGGAAAGAGCTCCCCGTACGCCTCCCGGTCCTCGGCTGAGAACGCCTCGCCCCAGAACGGATCGAAGTAATGCCTCTCCTTACCCCAGGGAGCGACGATCCCGGGGTGGCGGATGATCTGGCGAAACCACCACGTGGTGCCCGACCGCTGGGTGCCGACGCCGACGAAGTCCGGCGGACCGGCACTCCACCCTGCCGGAGCCTTGACCGGCAGGCCGAGCCGTCGCCGAACGCGGATTCGGAAACGTTCGTTGAGCATCAGGCGGAGGATCGTAATGCGTGCCGCGGAAACGAGCCGGCCCGTCGACGACTGCGATACCGGTCGCTCACGGATGTGAACCGAGGACATCCAGGCAGGGGCTGCTGGCGCTCAAGCTGTAGTCGCCGCCGGCGACGTCGGCATAGCCGGGGTCGGCCACGAGGTTGTCGAATGCCCGGGCGCTGTCCATCTCCTGGATCCCGCTGCCTCGCGGGTCCCCTCCTCCGTAGTAGCCCCCGCGCTCGCTCCAGACGCAGTTGTCGCGGGCGACGTTGCCGGATCCGACCGGTCCCTGCCAGCTCGACTGGATGTTCCAGCGGATCGTCGAGTTGGTGATCACGTTGTTGGCGACGAGGTTGTCGTCGGAGGACGATTCCGGTCCCCCGCCGAAGATCACGCCCTCGCCATTGCCGTCGATGATGTTCCCGGTCACGACCGAGTCATCGGCATTGGGATAGAGCTGCACCCCGCGGTCGGCATTACCGTAGATCAGGTTGTCGCGAATCACCGTGCCTTCCGCGTCAGCCACGTAGATCCCGTGATGGTGGTTGGTGGCCGGAAGCTCGCCGCAGTCGTGGATCACGTTGTCTTCGATCACGACCCCGCGCGGAGGCGGCTCCCCCCCGTAATCGTTGACGCTCACGCAGATCGTCGTGTGGCTGTTGCTGATTTCGTTGCCGCGCAGGACCACGCCGTCCGCATTCACGGTCGGGCTGGGCTTGGACTCCGGATTCCGGCCATCGAGAGTGAGCCCGGCCACGACCGCCCGATCGGCTTCGGGCTCGACCCAGAGCCGGCCCCTGAGCGTCGCCCTCTCGCCGGGATAGCTGGTCAGCTCGACGTCGGGCGCCGTGATCGAAACGACACCGTCGGCTTCGTGCACTCCACCGCGAAGGCAGCCGGTCTCACCGCTGTCCAGCCCAGCGATGAAATCCGCAGCTTCATCTCCGACGGCGAGAACGGCGTCACATTCGATCCTCGGCGATGGGGCTTTCGCCGCGGGCTCCCTGTCGCTGACCGTGGGCGTGGCGTGGTCCTCTCCGCTTCCCGCACCGCCGAAGACCGCACCCAGCACGATCGCGACGAGCGCGAGTGGCAGCAGGGCTTGCAGACGGTGTCCCAACCGGCCACGAGTTTAGCTTCAGCGCCTATCGGGCTCAGCCGTGGCGGCGGACGATCACGCGCTCGCACCCACGAACGCGGTCACCTCGCTCGACGGTGGCCCGATCCCGTCCGTGGCCGCACGTGACGACGTCGCGACGCCCGTTCACCGCCCGGATCCGGTCGGGACCGCTGCCGCCGAGAAGACAATCGGGGCCGCCGTTGCCTCCAACGATCTTGTCGCCGCCACCCTTCCCCGCAAGGCGATCGCTACCCGATCCGCCGATCAGCCGATCGCGGTGCTGTCCTCCGACCATGGACCGCCGGGCTTCTACCCCACCAGTCGGCGCGCAGGCCGATTCGCCGTCGGAGCCGGGCTCGGGTCCAGACGGCTGCTCGGGCACCTGCGGCAGCTTGCCGCCCAGGACATCCAGACAGGGGCTACTCGCACTCACCCTGTAGTTACCGGCGTTGGCATCGGCATAGCCGGGGTCGGCAACGACGTTGTCGAATGCACGGGCACCGCTCATCTCCTGGATCCCGCCGCCTTCGGGGTCCCGTCCGCCGTAGTAGCCCCCGCGCTCGCTCCAGACGCAGTTACCGCGGGCGATGTTGCCGGAGCCGACCGGGCCCTGCCAGTTCGACTGGATGTTCCAGCGGATCGTCGAGCCGGTGATCACGTTGTTCGCAACGAGGTTGTCGTCCGAGGACGAATCCCGTCCACCGCCGAAGATCACGCCCTCGCCGTTGCCGTCGATGATGTTCCCGGTCACGACCGAGTCATCGGCGTTGGGATAGAGCTGCACCCCGCGGTCGGCGTTACCGTAGATCACGTTGCCGCGGATCACGGTTCCAGTCGCGTTGGAGACGTAAATGCCGTGATGGTGATTCGTCGCCGGGAGCTCGCCGCAATCGTGGATCACGTTGTCCTCGATCAGGACGCCGCGCGTAGGTCCCTCGTTCTTGTAGGAGGAGACGGCGACGCAGATCGACTCGTGATGGTTGGTGATGTCGTTGCCGCGGAGGATGACGTCGTCGGCGTAGATGAGGGGTCCGAGCAGGCCGTCGGAATTTCGACCGTCGAGGTTCATGTTCTCAGCGACCGATCCGTCGGCCTTGTAGCCGATCCGCAGCTGCCCGCGCAGCGTCGCGCGCTCTCCCGGGTAGCTGGTCAGAGTCACGCCGGGAGTCCTGATCTCGAATTGCCGGTCGACGTAGGTTCCCTCGCGGAGGCAGCCGGTCTGACCGGATTGCAGCTCGCCGAGCAGCGTGGTGACGGACTTCAGGGGCGCTGCGTCGGTACCCGCCGCGGAGTCGGAGCCGTCAGGAGCGACAACGAGATCGCAGCCGGAGGCGGCGGAGGCCGACTCGGAGCCGGACCAAATGGCCATCGCGACCAGCCCGGCGAGTGCACATGCAGCGATCTTTGCGAGCTTGGAGATGATCCGATCCGTTCAGCGGCCGCGAGCGGGTATCCACCCTTGGTCCCCACCGCTATCGGAAGGCACTCCCGGTGGCCGAAGCAACCGAGCAGCGACCGGACGTTCGTCCACGACCTGACCGCCCACGTCGCAACTGCGTTGTCACGGGGCGCGCATCGGGTGTTAGTTTTTGCCGAATGTCTGGGCAACGCCCTCTGATCATCGTCGGCACCGGCCGCTGCGGATCGACGTTCCTCCACCGCGTCCTCGCCTTCCACGAAGCCCTGGGCTGGCTCTCGACCTTCAACGAGACCTTTCCGCGTCAGCACTGGCTCTCGGCATTCTCGCGGCTCTATGCAGCTCCCCTACCTCGGAGGATGAAGGAGGCGAAGGCTTTTCCAAAGCCGTTTGAGGCCTATCGGTTCTGGGAGGAGTACCTGCCGGGGTTCTCGCGCCGCCAGAGCCCGCAGGTGCCCGATGACCTCAACCCGGACTGGCTGGACCCGGTCCGCTCCGCAACCGCGAGGATCCTGCACTTCCACGGGCGGAGCCGGCTTTTGGTCAAGGTCACCGGCTGGGCCCGGATGGCCTACTTCGATCGCATCTATCCCGATGCGAGCTTCCTCTTCCTGCAGCGCGATCCGCGGTCGGTAGTCAGCTCCTGGATCAAGGCGGGCTGGCTCGACGTCACCAGCGCCCCCGGCAGCCCCGGTTGGCAGTGGGGAGAGGTACCCGACCATTACATGGCGACCTGGAGCGATCTCGGGGGCGGACCGCAATTGTCGACGGCGCTCAAGATTCGCCTCGATCTCGACGACATCGCGGCGAATTCGGCACAGCTTCCCGGGCGCGTCCAAGAGCTCACCTACGAGCGGCTGATCACTGAGCCGGAGGCCACGATGCGCATGATCTGCCGATTCGCGGAGCTCGAATGGACCCCGAAGTTCGAACGGGTGATCGAAGAAACCGAGTTCTACGACTCGACCCAGACCTGGCGAAAGCACCTGACCGACGCCGAGGGAGACCGCGTCATCGAGTTCATGCAACGCACGGAGAGCGCCGCCACCGAACCCACGAGAGCTCCGGACTCGGAGACCACCTCACCTGATGGCCAAGCATGAATGAGCGAGCGCGGGAGCGCTTCCTCTATGTCGTCGGAACATCGTTCACCGGATCGACGCTCTTGTCGTTTCTCCTCAACCTGCACCCGCAGATCGTCAGCGTCGGCGAATGCGATCCGAACCTCAGCAACTGGCGTGACCCGAACCAATACCCGTGCTCATGCGGCACCACCCTGGCCGAATGCCCCTTCTGGACTGCCGTCGGGGTGGAGATGTCCGCCCACGGGATGCGATTCGACCCCGAGCATTGGCGAATGAGCTACAACCCAGGCACACGAGCCGGTCGGCGGCTCCTCGCAAATCGCCGGGCCGATGTCACGCGCGGAGCGGTAGCCGCCCACGCACCCCTTCTCGGACGCCATCTGCGCGAAATCGCTCGCCGCAACGAGGCTCTGGTCGCTGCTGCGCGGTCGGTCACGGGCAAGCCGGTGTTCGCCGATGCATCCAAGAGCGTCAGCCGCGTCCGTCTTCTCGCAAGCACGACCGATCTCGATCCCTACGTGATCCACCTCGTCCGGGACTCACTCGGCTTCGTCGCCTCGAAGAAGTCCCGGGCCGGCAAGAACCGCCGCGCCGCCAGGGGCGGCAGGATCGGGAACGCGACCCGTCACTGGAACCAGCGCAGCGCGTGGGCGGAAGAGCTGCTCACGTCGCTGCCCCCGAGCCGGCGATTGCGGATCCGCTACGAGGACTTCTGCGAAAACCCGGAGCGTGAGTTCGGGAGGATCTGCGACATGCTCGACCTCGAGAGGATCGAGGGCCCATATCAGCTCCTGGCGAGCGATCACCACATCATCGGCAATCGGATGCGCCTGTCGAACTCGAATGAGATCGTCCTCGACGAGCGCTGGCGATCGATCCTGACGGAGGAAGAGGCGACCACGGTGCGGGAAGCCACCAGCCGTCACCGAAAGGTCTTCGGCTACGGATGAGCCGCCGGAGCCCGCCGTGGATTCAGGATCGCGGCTTGCCGAAGTCCCGGAGCATCGCCGGCACCGTCATCAGGATGATCTTGAAATCGAGCCACGGCGATCGGTTCTCGATGTAGTAGTTATCCCACTCGACCCGATCGGCGATCGAGGTGTTCCCTCTCAACCCCTGAACCTGCGACCAGCCGGTTATTCCTGACTTGACGCGATGCCGATCTGCATAGCGGTAGACGGACTCGTCGAACAGTCGCACGTAGCTCGGGCGCTCGGGACGCGGCCCAACGAGTGACATGTCGCCGCGTAGGACGTTGAAGAGCTGCGGCAGCTCATCGATCGAGCTGCGGCGCAGGAAGGTACCTGTCCGTGTCCGACGGTCGACCCCTTCGACCCCGCCTGGCGCTACATCCCTCTCCCGGGTGACGATGACCTCCGATGTCGAAGCCTGCTCTTCTGGGTCGGGCTCCCTCATCGTTCGGAACTTCAGCACGTTGAATTCCCTGCCGTCCAGGCCGACACGGGCCTGCCTGAAGAGGACGGGCCGACCCAAGGTCGTAAGCGTGGCGAGCGCGGCCAGGGCCAGAAGCGGCGAGATGAGGAGGATTGCCACGGCGGCAATCACGCGATCGGATCCGTACTTGAGGGCGTATTGCCAGCCATGCGGATCGCTCGGTCGGACCGAGACGATCGGGATACCGCCGATCCGCTCGAGCTCGAGGTCATCGGTGACACCCTCGAACAGACGTGGCAGCACCGAGACGGTCACGCCTTGCGCCTGACAGCGGCGCAGCAGGTCCAGCTCGGCCAAGTGAGAGCTTGTCGAGAAGCTGACCACGACGTGCGATGCCCTCAGCTCTTCCAGCGCCGCCTCCAGGCCGGGGCCAAAAAGACGGGTGTCTCCGACGCCCGTCGGGCGCGACGAGAGCACCGGAATCGGAGCCTCCGCCTCGCTGAACTCGAGCGGGTCGTCATCGAGGAAGGCCATCGGCCGCAGGCCGAACTCCGGACGCTGCAGCAGGCGTTCGGCGAACAGCCGACCCACCGACCCCGCGCCGATGATCAATGTCCGCTGACCGATGATCCCCTCGCGTCGACGGCGCATCTCGACGATGTGGCGTCCGCCCCGGGCCGCGATCACGTAGGTTGACGCGAACAGCCAGGCTCTTACCGCCTGCGCGGCTGCATCAGGGTTGTCGAAGATCAGCACCCGGCCGAAGGTCATGCACATGGCAGCGATCGCGGTCGCGGCGATTATCGTCCGTGCATCCTCAAGAAAATGGGTCGCGAACGAGAACCGGTACAGACCCAGGTAGATGAGGAAGGAGAGTACGAGGACCGAGAATACGGCCAGCGAAAACGCATCCGTCCGCAGGCTTGCCGCCGGTGCGCTGACAACTGAGGCAACGGCCGCCAGTGCAAGCATCGCCGCGTCGATTCCGAGACTCGTCGCGTCGAATATCGGTGGGCCCGAGCTGCGGGCATGTCTTCGCGCGCGGCCACCGATGATGAGGTCACTTCGTCGACGCTTGCGCGCCTGTGCTGTAGCGCCGTCACCGAGCATCCGGGCATCGGGCGTTGGGCCGTTCTTCGCCATCCGTGACGTCCTATCGGCGGACCGTTCTACCTTCTCAATCATTGCAAGGTTCCGGTACTCCGGCGGCGAAGATGACGTGATGCGGGTAATGATCCTCACACAGCACTTCGTTCCGGAAGTGACGGCCGCACGCTTCAGGATGGAGCCGTTCGTCGATGCACTGCTCGCCAGCGGCCATGACGTCGAGATCATCTGCGCCGTCCCGAACCATCCCGAAGGCGTCATCCGTCCCGAGTTTCGCGGTCGTAAGCTGGTCCGGAAGCGCAGCGCGCGCCTTGCGGTCGACTATGTCTGGGTAAGCGTGACGCCGCAGAAGACGACGCGGACACGGCTGCAGTTCTACGGCTCTTACGCGGCGATGGCGGTCGCTGTCGGAAGCGCCGCGGCCCGGCCGAGCATCGTCCTCGCGAGCTCTCCGCCGCTCACCGTCGGCCTCGCCGGCGCGCTCGTCGCGATCCGTCATCGGGTTCCGTGGGTTCTCGACGTCCGCGACCTCTGGCCGAAGGCTGCGGTGGTCCTCGGCGAGCTCAACTCGGCGAGGACCATCGCAGCCACCGAGCGTCTCGAGCGCTGGCTCTACCGGCGAGCGGACCTCATCACCACCGTGACCGAGCCGTTCCGCCGCCACATCGACGATCGCGCCCCCGTGGGTACCCAGATCGAGGTGCTGCCCAACGGCACCACTCACGAATGGCTGGAGCGCGGAAATCGCCGCCCCGCACGTGTCGATCTGGGGATGCCGACGGACCGCTTCGTCTGGGCCTACGCCGGCAACCTCGGCCTGTATCACGGTCTGGATACCGCGATGGACGCTGCCGATCTGCTCGGTGACGGATTTCAGCTCCTCCTGATCGGGCATGGACCACTCCGCGATGAGCTTGAACGCCGGGCGGCGGCGATGCCGCCGGGACAGGTCCGGTTGGAAGGACTGATGTCGCCGGATGACGCGGCCGACCGCATGATCGCGGCCGACGCGCTCCTGGTGGCGCTGCGGGCGTCGCTCGATGACGTCATCTCGTCGAAGCTGTTCGACTACTGCGCGCTGGGCAAGCCGATCGTCGTCGCTGCAGCCGGAGAAACGCGCCGGGTGGCCGACGGAGCAGCGCTGCTGGCGCCTCCAGGGGATCCGGAGGCGATGGCCGCTGCGATCCGCGAGCTCCGGGACGACCCCGGGCTCGGACGGGTGCTCGGGGAGCGCGCCCGGGAACTCGCCCATCACTACCTCCGCGAAACCCAGGCACAACGACTTGTCCGCGAACTCGAATCGCTCGCGTCTCAAAGCGGCGGGTAGCAGGCTCTCGTCTTCCCCCCGAACGCGCCGCCGCATCCTTGCTGCGGCGGCGCAGCGTGTGATCGAAGGCTATCCCCGTCTAAAGGACATCCTCGCGATGACCGGCCATGCGAGCCATGCCGAAGCCACCCAGCAGCAGCAACAGGCCGCCACCGGCAAGCAACTTCAGATCGAGCCCCGTGAACGGCAGCGCGCTGCTGTTCGATGCCGCAGTGCCCGGGTCGGTCGCCTCGCCACCGGCAACGGAGCCGGCAACTTCGCCGCCCTGGCCCCCATAGGTGCCGACCGACGAGTTGTTGGCGAACGCCGCGGGAGCGACCGCCAGCGCAACGACCAAGACAATCGTGCTGAGAATCATTCTCGACTTCACGAATTACTCCTCGTGGATCTTCCAGCGACCGGCCATAGCCCCCGAGTGCTGTATTTGATCAAGATGGCCGACCGACAAACCGACGAACGGTGCCGGCGCCCAGGGGAACGGTGCCGGAATGATTACACAACCTGCGGCGTCTTGACAAGGAACTTCGAGGTTCTTGGCTAATCCTTGCAATAGCGGGTGGTTTGCGTCGGTCCCACCCGGGCGCAAACCCGACGAACCAGCTCGCGATCGATCTCCCTTGTCGTCAGCGGTCGATCGCCGCGAGCCCGGCGGAGTGCCATCGCGATCAACGGCTCCCTCGGGTTCAGCGCTCTGGCCCGCCGCAACTCCGCTTCCCCTCGGCGCAGGTCGCCCCCTGCGATCTCGAGCGCTCCGAGCTCGAGCCGGGCATACCAGTTGGTCGGCTCACGGGCCGCGGCTCGAGCGAATGCGGCCGCTGCTGTGCCACGCCGGCCGTCGCGGACAGCGATCGTGCCCGCGACCAGATCCGGGCGGGCGGACAGCGGATTCAGGTCCCTGGCTGTCTTCAGCCTCGAGAAGGCTGCTTGCGGGTCGTCGATCCAACCGGCCGCGGCACTGTCGGTGAGCCGTGCAGATATCCACGGAAGCGCCAGCGCGACAGCGGCTGCGAGCGTGAGCGTGGCGGCGACTGCGAACGCAGCGACCTTCAGCCCCATCGGTGCCGGGCGGGCCTGCGCGCCGCTGCCGCGCAGGCCGCCACCGGCGATTCCCAGCCAGGCCAGCGCCGGCATGGCGATGGCAGCGAACGTCCAGAGCCAGTCGCCGCTGCTGTGCAGCAGGAAGTAGCCTGCGGTAGCCAGTGCAACCGCGGCGACGCCACGCCCGAGCGGATCAGGCGCCCGCGCTCGGGTCCGCACCGCGGCCGTTATCGCGGCGATGACGAACCCGGCGAACAGCACCGCGCCGACGAGTCCGGTTCCGGCGAGGATTCTGATCGGGAGGCTGTGCGGGTAGAGAGGCTCTTCGCCGGTGTTTCGGTATTGCAGATAGTCGGCGGCGAAGTTGTCGGCTCCGGAACCCAGGATCGGGGAATCGGCGAACTCGTCGGTCAGTGCCACGTCCCAGAAGTCGTAGCGACCGCTGCCGAGGTCGCCGCTGAATCGGGACGACCCGAAACCCCCTTCGTCGTAGTCGCCCTTGAAGTCGCTCCATCGTGCGCTTCCCCAATCGATGGGATCGCCGAGTGCGACGACGGCGATTCCGAGCCCGACGACGGCGGCTGCGATGCTCAGGGCAAGGCCGACCCGCCCCGCCACGCGCGCGGTCGCCTCGCCGATCTCGAGGCGGCGGTCGGCCAGCGCGACGACGCTCCCGATGGCGAGCAAGGCGACGGCGGAGATCAACATGGCGTTGCGGGCCGAACCGAATGCCGCGCCGACGTCGCCGCCGTCGGAGGCGATCGCATAGACGTCGAGGACCGCGGGTGCCGTGAGCGCCGTCGCCGCAAGCACCAGACCGAGCGAGATCGCGGCCCGGATCCGGTTCGGCGTCACCAGCATGTAGAGGAGCAAGGCGAACGGGATCACGATCAGCGATGCCCGGCTCTGGGGCATCAGCGCGATCTGGACGAGGAATCCGGCGGTCGCGAGCATCAGGGCACGGGCCGGCCAGGGGACATCGCGCCGCGAGGCGATGTGGACCGCCGGCCAGAACCCGCCGATGAACAGTGCTGCAGCGGCGTTCGCGTAGCCGGTCGGCTCGGCGAGCCGGCCGTTGACGAGCGACAGGGCCGCCTCCGAGGAGTCGGCTGCTTCTGCAAGCACCACGACTCCGATGACCACAAGCCCGAGGGCGTAACCCGCGAGGACGATCATCGCCGAGTCCGCCCGCCAGGCGACCAGCGAGAAGACCGCATAGACGATCAGGTAGGCGAGGGCGCGATTGGCTGCCTCCAGGGCCGTCCCCTGGACATCCGCCCAGATGATCGAGGCGAAGCTCCAGAGGACGAATCCGCCGAGTAGCGATATCGCGATCAGGTTCACGCGATCGAGCCCGCGGAGCCGGCTCCGGTACGAGAACCCCGCAGCGACCAGGAGGCCGAGCATGAACAGGCCTGCGGGGGCCCAGCCGGTCACCTCCCAGCCGCCTCCGGACGTCGCGAGGACTATGAACGCGGCCAATCCGAGCAGGCCCGGAATCAGCTCGGGTCGGCGGCGCACCGCGCCGGCGTCGAAGATCATCGGGGTGGAGACCAGCCGGCCAAGGCACGCCGGTCGATCTTCCCGGCTCCGATCCGTGGCAGCTCCGCATGGATCACAACGCGCTTGGGCACCATGTGACCCTCGAGGGACTCCGCGCAATGGCGGCGGAGCGCGTTCCCGTCAAGCTCGATTCCGTGATCCGGCGAAACGTGGGCGATCACGGCCTCGCCCAGAAGCTGATCGGGAACCCCCACCACAGCGGCGTCGCGGACGCCCGGGAACGAGTGCAACACGTCCTCGACCTCCCGCGGCGGAACCTTCTGCCCGCGCGACTTGATGATGTCGTCGCGACGGCCGACGAAGTACAGGTAGCCGCGCTCGTCGGCCCGAAACAGGTCACCGGTCGCAAGCAACCGGTCCCATGGCCAGCGGCCAGGGCGCAGGCGCCGCGCGGTCGCCTCCTCGTTCCCCCAGTAGCCCTGCATTACGTGTGGGCCCCTGACGACGAGCTCTCCGACGACACCGGGGGCCGCCACCTCGCCGTCCTCGTCCTCGACCCAGGCCTCGGTGCCGGGGATAGCCTCGCCAACCGATGACGGGTTCTCGTCGACGTCCTCGGCCGGCAGTCGGCAGACTCGCTGACACTCCGTCTGGCCGTACATCAGGTAGAGGCGCGCCTGCGGGAACGCTTCGCGGACCGCACGAACGACCGGCGTCGGCAGACCGGCCCCGGCATTGGTGAGGAAGCGCAGGTGCGGCAGCTCACGGTCGGAGAGCCCGGGCAGCGAGAGCAGGAGCTGATAGATGGTCGGCACCGCAGCGAAACCCGTGATGCGCTGCTCTTCGAGGATCTGGACGATCCTGCCGCCGGCGCCGAAACCGGGCTCGAGGACGAGCGTTGCCCCGAGGCGGACGCAGGTCAAGAGCTGGTAGAGGCCGTAACCGAAGTAGAGCGGAAGGACGCAGAGGACGCGATCGGCGGGCTTCATGTCGATGCTATCGATGATCGAGTCGGCGACGAACGCCATGTTGCCGTGAGTCAGCGTCACCCCCTTCGGCTCACCGGTCGAGCCCGAGGTGTAGATGACGGCGGCGAGGTCGGGCGCGACCATCGGCGTGAAGCCTCCGTCGGGGTCTTCACCGGTGGCGCCGGGGGCGGCGCTCGAGTCGACGACGGTCACCTCAGGCGGCGCCGCCGCCACGACCTTGTCTCGCGTCTTCGGCTCGCAGACGACGGCCGCAGCGCCGACATCGACCAGGATCCGCTCCAGCTTCGGTGGCAGAATCTCGGGACTGATCGGTGAGAACGCAGCGCCGGCGCGGAGGATCGCATAGACGGCGACTGCCATCGAAACGCCGTTGGACATGACCACGGCGACTCGATCTCCACGTCCGACTCCGAGGCGACGTAGTTCGAGGGCAGCGGCATCGACGCGGGCGTCGAGATCGGCATAGCTGACCTCCTCCTCGGCCGTCACGATCGCAGCGTCGCCCGGGCGAGCCGCCGCGACCGCCCTCAGATCATCGGCGAGGACCGTCGCTATCAGGACCCCGCTCGCTTTCGCTCGACGTAGCGGGCGATCGCATCGACCGAGCCGAAGTTCTCCTCGGTGATCTCGACGTCCTGAACCCCGACCGAGTAGCGCGCCTCGACCTCCTCGACGATCTCGACGAAGCCGAGCGAGTCGACGATTCCGGCCGCGAGCAGATCCTGGTCGTCGGCGAGATCCGCCTCGGGGTCCAGGTAGAGGAAGTTGTCCTCGATGAAGGCCCGCATCTCGGTGCGGACGTTCTCGTCACCATCGGCTGCTGCGCTCATGAAACCTCGCTCATCGATTGGTCGACCGTACGGTCGATTCTTACTGCAGGGACGGCCGTCTCGGCGGGCTGCTCGCCCTCGCCGCCGAAGAACATCTCGTGCCAGACCTGGGTCGAGAGAATCCCGATCAGCGCCATTCCCTCGCGGACTCCGTTCGCGCGGCCGCTGCGGCAGCGGCGCAACAGTCCCTCGACCCGGCGGGGATCCCAGATCCCGACCTCCTCGAGCGCGGCCGGGGCCAGTGCCTCCTCGACCCAGCCGGGGGCCCCAGGGGCGAAGAAGGGAACGACCTCGGGTGCACGGTACGGCTGCTTGCGGCGGGTCGAGATCGACTTGGGCAGGAGCTTCCCCGCAAGCCGGCGGAGGGCGACCTTGTCGCTGGTGTCGGTCAGCTTCTCCGATTCCGGCAGAGCGACCGAGCGAGCGTAGACGCGGTGGTCGAGAAACGGATAGCGCCCCTCGACTCCGTGCGCCATCGCCACCCGGTCTCCCTGAGCCGCTAGCAGGTACGGCTCGAGCAGCGTCGTCACCTCGAGCCATGCGGCCCGCTCGAGCTCGTCCAGCTCCGAGAAGCCTTCGGGCAGACCGTCCCGAATCGGCTCCAATGCGGCATCGACGCTGAGCCCGGCTGCGATGTCGTCGCGGTAGAAAGCACGAACCGATGCGGTCGCATCGACCCTCGTCATGTGCGAGGCGAGTGAATCGCCACCGGCGCCGGCGGCGAGCAGGAAACGCGCCCAACCGGGGCCGCGACGTGCGGCGCTGCCGCCGAGATGGGGATAGAGCTCGCCGAGCAGCTCCATCGCCCGCTCGGGGTCGTCGCGATGGCGACTGCGGATTGCGACCTCCTTGAACAGGTCATAGCCCCAGAAGAGCTCGTCCGCGCCCTCACCGGTGACGACCACCTTGAGGTCGTGGTCGTGGACCTCGCGAGCGAGCAGGTAGAGCGGGACCGGCGCGGTCCGGACGAGCGGGGTCTCGGCGTGCCGGATCACGTCCGGAAACGCCGCGGCGATCGCCGCGGCATCCGCCTCGACGACGTGGTGGCTGGTTCCCAGCGCCCGGGCGACGAGCTCCTGCTCGGCACGTTCGTCGTAGGTCGGATCGTCGAAGGCGACCGAGAAGGTCCGAAGCTCGCCCGCCTTCTCGACCTGCGCGAGAGCGCTGATCACGCTCGAGTCGAGACCGCCGGAGAGATAGGCGCCGACGGGTACGTCAGCGCGCAACCGCAAGCCGACGCTGTCCCGCATCAGCGCCTCGAGATCCTCGACGGGATCTTCCTGATCAGGTCCGGCTCGCCACCACCGGCGTCGCTCGATCACCTCGCCACGCTCCCAGACGAGCAGGCCCCCGGGCTCGAGCTGGTCGACACCGGCGAAGACCGTCCGCGGCGCCTGCGGCGCCCACAGGGTGAAGACCTGATCGAGGCCGGCGAGATCGACCTCCGGCCGAACCTCGTTCGAGGCGAACAGCGCCTTCGTCTCCGATCCGAAGACGATGGTCCCATCCTCGCGGAACGAGAAGCTCAGCGGCCGGACCCCGAAGCGGTCGCGGACCAGCGTCAGCCGGCGCCGGCGCGGCTGCCACCAGGCGAGCGCGAACTGGCCGTTGAGCCGGTCGAGACCGGCCGGACCCTCGTACTCGAGCAGGGCGTGAACCACCTCGGTATCGCTTCTGGTCCTGAACACGACACCGCGCGAGCGGAGCCACTCGCGCAGCTCCGGATGGTTGTAGACCTCGCCGTTGTAGACGAGCACGCTGTCGTCCCCCGCTGCGACGAGCGGCTGCCAGCCGTGTTCGAGGTCGACGATCGAGAGCCGTGTTGAGACGAGGCCCGCGCCAGGATCGAGCAGGAGCCCGAAGCCGTCGGGGCCGCGGTGGCGAATCGCGCGAGCCATCCGGAGCAACGCCCTCTCCTCGACCGCCTCCCCCTCGTCGGCGCGGACGATGCCCGCGATGCCGCACACCTCAGGCCTCCCGAGCGAACAGCACCGCCGGCGCGTGCAGGTAGGCGGTGGCGGTACGCCGGCGCTCGATCTCGGCGTAGGCGGCCTCGATCTCCTCGACGCTGAGGCCGACCTCCGCGACGAGGTCGGCGGGGTCGACGTCATGGAGGTGGCCCCACATCAAGGCATCCATGCGCTCGTAGGAGTGACCGAAGTAGAACTCCTCCTGCGTCTGCGGCAATGAAAACGTCTCGGTGGTGGGGGCGCGGCTGACGATCGTGTCGGGCAGGCCGAGCTCGCGTGCGACCGCGTAGACCTGACCCTTGTAGAGGCCCGCGATGGGCTTGATGTCGGCGAGCCCGTCGCCGCCCTTGACAAAAAAGCCCTGGTCGTACTCGAGCAGGTTCGGCGTGCCGATGACGGCATACGAGAGCCGGTCGGCCCAGGTGTACTCGCGCAGCTTGCGGACCCGCTGCTTCATGTTCGTCGCGGCAAGCAGCGTCAGATATGCATCAGCCGGCATCCGACGCTGTTCGCGGCTGCCATCGGGACGTTCGACGACGAGCGAGAAGACGGTGATCGAAGCAGATGGTGCCGAGCGGACGAGCTTGTGCTTCCAGCTCGGCTCGTAGTCGGGAAAGACGGCACGGATCGCCTCGTCGCGCTGCGCGTAGCAACCGAGTCCCTCGAGCGCGGCCGTGATCGGCTCCTCGACGCTGTCGGCGCCGAGCGACTCGGCCAGCTCGAGAGCCAGGTCGGACGAGGAATCGCCGACGTCGCGCTCGGGGAGCCGCAGCAGCTGAACCTTGTCAGCGCCGAGGGCGCGGACGCAGATGCCGGCGGCGGCGCTCGAGTCGATACCGCCGGATGTGGCGACGACGGCTCCACGGCGGCCGAGGCCGCGGACGGCCTCGACGGTCTCGCTCGCGAGCCGATCGATCGTCGCGGCTGCATCGAAGCCGTGCAGCGGGCCGCCCGGAGCGCTCATGGCGGGCAGTCTAAGTAGATTCGGTGTGGGACGCGTCGATCCGCCGGGCAGGGTGAAAGCACGGTCTCATCGGCGGCGCGCGGTCGGCATCAGCCGTCCCGCCCGCCTGTAGAGACCGCTGCCGGCGGCCCGCAACCCCGCGGGCATGTTCCGGCTCCGTCGCCACGCCATCGCTTCGAGACGGGCCACGGCGAGCGCCCGGCTCCTCGACGGGGCGAGGACGATCGTCTCGACCTCGCGGCGATCGCTGGCGAACCGATCCTTGTAAGACTCACTGCCGCGAAGGAGGTCGTAATCGCGGGCCCCCTCGGCGATCGCCTCACGCACGGTATGGGCAAGGAGCACGAATCCGACGCTGAGCTGGTGCCAGTCCGGATCGAGGCCGGCAAGGTAATAGGCGTAGCGACCGCCGACATTCCAGCCGTACCACACGGCGACCGCCTCGCCGTCGAGCTCGAGGAACCAGAGGCGGAGCCATCCAAGCTCGAGCAGGGCAGCGGCGAACTCGCGATGGAACCGGCGCGCCCGCTCGGTCGCGATCGACGACCCCCCGCGGTCGGTCCACCGCGCATCGTGGAGGCGGAAGAACGCATCCATGTCGCGATCCAGGTCCTCCGGTCGAGTCGTTCGCCGGTAGTCGAGCTCGTGATCTCGCGCCAGTCGCCGCTCCTTGCTTCGGATCTGGCTGCGGAAATTGCGGCTGCGACCGCGCAGGAACCCATCCCAGTCCAGCCCGTCGAGCTCGATCGACGGCAGGACGTCGTATCGCGTCGTCACACGCTTCAAGCGGCGACCGGACTCCGCTTCGATCGCGCCGGGCCAACTCGCGCCACGATCGACATGATCGAGGACGAGGTAGTCGCGGCGGTCGAAAGCCGCCGCAGCCGCCGCGGCGACGCGATCCTCGTCGCCGACGCCGGCCACCGGCCCGAACCTGTCGCCGAGGCTCGCCCCCGCGAACCGGAGGCAGTGTCCCGTCCGCACGAAGGGCATCAACCCGCGTAGCGAGCCGTCCGCTGCTGTTTCGCCTGCGATCGCGGGCTCACCGCCTTCGTCCCCGTACACCCGATTCCAGCACGCGAACCACTCGGGCAGCAGAAACGCGTTGCCGCGGCGGCACGCGAGCTCCCGCCACTGATCGAGATTCGTCGATTCCGCCCCGGTCGTGCCGACCTCCCGTTCACCGCTCACCGGGCGATCCTATCCGCAGCTCGATCGCCCAGATCGCTCGCGCCGCGATCCCCTCCGGCCGACCCGTGCCTGTAGGTTCCACCCGAGATGGCGACGATCCGACCCATCGAAGAGGCCGACCTGCCGGCCGTCGAGTCCCTGCTGCGCGCCCATCTCGGTGGCTGGTCGCTCGACGCGGAAGTCTTGCGGCAGACCGTGCTCGCGCATCCGTGGGCCGACGACGAGTGCCCCTCCCTGATCGCCGAGAGCGATTCGGGCGAGGTGGTCGGGTTCATGGGCTCGCAGGTGCGTCGCCTCCGGCGCGGCGAAGAGCTCCTGCGAGGTGTCTGCTGCACACAGCTCGTCGTCGACCCGGACGCACGCGCGGGAGCCCTCGGCGCCCTCATGATCAAGCAGATGCTCAACGGTCCACAGGACCTCACCTGGTCGGACTCGGCGACGGACACGGTCGCGCGCATCTTTCAGATGTTCGGGGGCAGGGTCGACTACCCCCGCGCGGCCGACTTCATGCTCGCGGTGCGCCCTGGGACCTGGGGATGGACGCTGATCAAGGCGATCCTTCGCCGGCAGCAGATCGATCGCAGGCTCGTTCCGGTCCCGGGGCTGCCCCTGCAGGCGCTGGGGTCCCTGCTCCCACGTTTGCGGCCGGACCCGCCCCCGAGCACGATCCGGAGCGAATCGGCAAGCGCGCAGCAGGTCGTCGCGGCCCTGCCGACGATCTGTTCTGGGCTCTCGCTGCGGGTCGACTGGGACGAGGCGGAGCTTGACCACATCCTGGGGGTGGTCGACCACGTCGAGGGCGGGCTGGTGACCCGCATCGTTCACAGCGGATCGTCGCCGATCGGGTGGTACGCATATCTGTCGCGGCCGGGCGGGGCCAGCCGGGTGCTGCACCTTGCCGCCCGCGCGCGCAGCGCAGATCTTGTGCTGTCCGAACTGGTCGCCGACGCGCGCGGCCGTGGCAGCGCTGTGGTGGCCGGGCGGGCCGAGCCCCATCTCGAGGAGGCGCTGAGAAGGCAGCGAGCGGTGCTGAGCTTCGTACGGCAGCCGATCCTCCGCGCTTCCGGGAGCGAGCTCGATGCGACGCTCGCCTCGAGCACATCGCTGCTCACCCGCCTCGACGGCGAGGTCTTCGCGATCTGATCTAGGAGCGAAGCAGCGGCGATCGCAGCAGACGCCGGGCGGCGGCGCGCGCCCGCGCGGAGAACGTCCACCATGGCCTCTCAACGGCGATCGCAGCAGCTCCGCTGCGATCGAGGCCGTCGAGCCGTGCAAGGTCTTCGCCGCTGAGCTGGAAATCGAACACGGCGGCGTTCTCGCGGATCCGGTCCTCGTGGACGGACTTCGGAATCACCGCGACGGCGCGTTCGATCGCCCAGCGAAGGAGCACCTGAGCTGGGGTCCGCCCGAGCCTCCGTGCCACATCCGCAACGGTCGGGTCGTCGAGCTCCTCTCCGTGAGTCAGCGAGCCGTACGACTCGAGCTCGATTCCGTGGGACCTGCACGACTCAAGCAGCCGACGGCGATATCTGAAGGGGCTGAACTGGACCTGGTTCACGGCCGGCTTGACGCCGGCCGCCGGGAGCAGTCGCTCAATCTCGGCGGTGCTGAAGTTGCTGACGCCGATGCTGCGGGCCAGCCGCCGCTCATGCGCACTCTCCATCGCCGGCCAGGCTCGCCGCGGGCCACCTCGCGGGGTGTGGACAAGATAGAGATCGACGGTCTCGAGGCCGAGCCGCTCGAGGCTGCGTTCCAGCTCGGCCTCCGGGTCGCGGCGGCCGGCGCTGAACTTCGTCGTGACGAAAACCTGGTCGCGGGAAAGCCCGCTCGATCGAAGCGCACGGCCGACGTCGGCCTCGTTCCCGTACGCCTGGGCGGTGTCTACGTGTCTGTATCCGGCCTCGAGCGCCCATCCGACCACACGCTCGGTCTGGTGGCCCGGCGGGACCCGGTATACGCCGAAGCCGAGCAGCGGCATCGCCACGCCGGGCGCGATTTCGATCTCGCGTCGCACCCTGGGACGAGCCCGCTCAGGGCGAGATGCCACCGGAGCCGGTCTCGGTGGTGTCGGTGCTCGTGGTCGTTGCGGTGGTGCTCGTTGAGCTCGTCGTGCTGCTCGTGGTCGTCGTCGTGCTGCTGGTCGTCGGCGTGGTCGTCGTGGTCGTCTGGCTCGTCGTCGACGACGTCGGCTGGACGGTGGTCGTCGTCGTGCCGTCGTCACCACCGCCGGCGAGAGCGATCACGGCGATCACGAGCCCGATCACCAAGGCCGCGACGAGCCCGATCGCAATCTTCTGACCAGTGCTCATGCCGCCGCCTCCCTGGTGGCCGCCGCCGCTCCGGCGACCTCCACCGCCGCGGCCACCGCGGCCGCCGTCGTCGGGGGGCATGACGCTGGTCGGGTCTTCGCTGCTCATGGGGGCAGTCTAGTCCGAAGAAGGATCGATTCCCGCTGCTGCGATCCCGGTGAAGGCGCGATTGCCGGCAATCCGAGCAACCACTGTCTCAGCCACCGAGCAACTCGGCATAAACGTCCTCGGTGCCGGCGACCATCCGCTCGCGCGTGAAGCGCTCCCCTACCCTCGCCTTGGCCGCCACTCCGAGCTGATCAGCCAAGTCATGGTCGGCGAGGAGCCGCGTAACCGCAGCTGCCAGCGCGGTTGAGTCACCGGTCGGGACGACCAAACCCGTATGACCATCGGCAATCGCCTCCGCCGAGCCTCCGGCGTCTGTGACGACGCACGGGCACGCTTGCGCCATCGCTTCCAGGATCCCGTACGGAAACGACTCGGCCAAGGCGGGGTTGACGAAGACGTCAGCGAGCGCGACCAGTGCCCCCGGCCGGTCGACGTGTCCGACGAGATGGACCCGATCGCAGAGCCCAAGACGATCCCGCATCTGCTCGGCTTCCTTGCGGTCTGGGCCCTCCCCCGCGACCACGAGACGAGCGTCCGGAAAGGAACTGAGAACGCTTGGCATCGCCGCGATCAGCAGTGGCACCCCTTTGCGGCGGAAGAGTTCCGAGACGGCGACGATCAGCGGCCCTTTCTCGGCAAAAGCCGCGAACCGCGGCTCCGGAGGACCGGGCTCGAGGCGGTCGATTCCGTTGTAGACGACGCGCGCGCGATCGCCGACCCCGAGCCGGACCGCGATGCGGCGCTCGGCCTCGCACACGCAGAGTACGCGGGTTGCGAGCGGCATCAGCGCCCGCTCGACCGCCTCATAGGCGAGATGCGATGGCGACGGCCCGGTGCCGTCATCGAACGGGTAGCGATGCGGCGTGTGGACGAGCGGCACCCGCGGCTCCGCCGCACGGGCGAGGCGGGCGACGATTCCCGCCTGCGCTCCGTGGGCGTGGATCAGGTCTGGTTCGAAAGTGCGATAGGCGCCGCCGACGGCCCGG
>JAGQUO010000127.1 GCA_020438445.1 Solirubrobacterales bacterium | reverse complement strand
ACCTCGTCAACGCCTTCATCGACCCGCGGGTGAGGTACCGGTGAGGGGCCTGAAGAACATGAAGCTGCCGCGCTGGCTGGCCCCGATCCGCGACACCGTCGGGGTCTCGCGCTGGATGTTCTGGGCGGGTGTGGTGATCGTCGCCGTCTTCGTCGTGATGGCGATCTTCGCGCCGCTGCTCGCCCCTTACAGCTTCGACCAGGTCTCCAGCGGCGGCGTCGACTTCCCCAAGCAGCACGCGCCCGACTCGACGAACCTGTGGGGGACGACCGTCGGCCGCTACGACGTCCTCTCGCGGGTCGTCTGGGGATCCCGGACAGCGGTCGAGGTGGTGCTGCTCGCCGTCGCCTTCTCGCTCGTCGTGGGTGTCCCGCTCGGGCTCATGTCCGGCTACATCGGCGGCAAGCTCGACCGGATCCTCGTCCTGATCATGGACGCGCTCTTCGCCTTCCCCTACCTGCTGCTGGCGATCGTCATCGCCTTCCTCCTCTCCGACAAGCTCGAGGGCTTCCTCCTCTCCGACCTGTTCGGGGCCGGGGTCGTGACGGCGGCGATCGCGATCACCGCGGTGTACGTGCCGCAGTACTTCCGGGTGGTGAGAAACCACGTGATCAGCGTCCGCGAGGAGCCCTACGTGGAGGCGGCGCGGGCGCTCGGGGCGCCGCGGCGGACGATCATCGGCCGCTACGTCCTGCAGAACGTGATCCAGAACGTGCCGGCGCTCGCGACCCTGAACGCCGCCGACGCGATCCTCACGCTCGCCGCCCTCGGGTTCCTCGGCTACGGGATCCAGCCGACCGAGGCGGCGGAGTGGGGCTACGACCTGCAGCGCGCGATCGACGACGCCGGTGCGGGGATCTGGTGGACGGGGCTCTTCCCGGGCCTGGCGATCGTGATGCTGGTGGTCGGCTTCACGCTGCTCGGCGAAGGCCTCAACGACGTCATCAACCCGCTCGTGCGCTCGCGGCCGACCGAGGCGCCGGATATCCCCGCCGCGGGCGGCGAGGTCGGGGGCTGGGCGCCGGAGGCGCCGGTCGGCATCGACCGCGGGAGGGACCCATGAGCGCGGCTGAGGAGAACGCGGCGATCCTCGAGGTCGCGGACATGCGGGTCTGGTACGGGACCCGCGGCGATCCCGTGCGGGCGGTGGACGGCGTCAGCTTCTCGATCGGCGCCGGGGAGACCCTCGGGCTCGTCGGCGAGTCCGGCTGCGGCAAGTCGACGCTCGGCCGCGGCACGCTCGGCCTTCTGCCGCCGATGGCCTCGGTCTCCGGGTCGGTCCGCTACGACGGCCGCGAGCTGGTCGGAATGGACCCGAAGGAGCTCCGCGACATGCGCGGTCCCGAGCTCGGGCTGATCTTCCAAGAGCCGATGACGCGGCTCGACCCGCTGCAGACGATCGAGAAGCACTTCCGCGAGACCCTGCGCACCCACGAGCCCGACCTCGACGACGACGAGGTGCGCCGCCGCTCGCTCGAGGCGCTCGCCGGGATGGGGATCCCTCCGACCCGCTTCAAGCAATACCCGCACGAGTTCTCGGGCGGGATGCGGCAGCGGATCATGATCGCGCTGGCGCTGGTGCTGAACCCGAAGGTGCTGATCGCCGACGAGCCGACGACCGCGCTCGACGTGATCGTCGAGGCGCAGATCCTCGGCATCCTCGCCGACCTGCGGCGCAACTTCGACACCGCCGTCCTGCTGATCACCCACAACCTCGGGATCGTCGCCGAGGCCTGCGACCGGGTCGCGGTCATGTACGCGGGCGAGATCGTCGAGCAGGGGGATGCGCGCGAGGTCTTCGCCGAGCCCGCGCACCCCTACACGCGCGAGCTCCTGCGGGCGACGATCTCGCTGGAGACGACGGGGCTCAACTACATCGACGGGGCGCCGCCGAGCCTGATCGACCCGCCCCCGGCCTGCCGCTTCCACCCGCGCTGCCCGAACGCGATGGCGGTCTGCGCGGAGCTCGCGCCGGAGGAGACCACGGGCGGCGGTGGCCAGCGGGTGCGCTGCTGGCTCAACGGTCCCGAGGAGCGGATTCCCGAGGGCGGCCGCGAGCCACTCGAGCGCGAGGAGATCGCGGCGGCGGAGGAGGCGTGAGCGAATGAGCGACGCGGACGACAACGTGGACAGCGGCGAGGACCGCAGCGAGGGCGACGTGGCTATCGCCCCCGGCGAGCCGCTCGTCGAGCTCACCGACCTCGAGACGACCTACTCGGTCCGCGGCTCCTTCCTCGACCGCCTGCGCGACCGCGACAGCGGCCAGGTCCTCGCGGTCAACGGCGTCTCGCTCGAGCTGCGCAAGGGCGAGGTGCTCGGGCTCGTCGGCGAGTCGGGCTCGGGGAAGACGACGCTCGGCCGCACCCTGCTCGGCCTCGTGCCGGCGACGAGCGGCTCGATCAAGGTCGGCGGCGAGGAGATCACGGGGCGCTCGGAGGGGCAGATGCGGGAGCTGCGCCGGCGCCTGCAGATCGTCTTCCAGGACCCGCACGCCTCGCTCAACCCGGCGCTGACGATCGGTGCGCTCGTCTCCGACCCGCTGCGCTTCCACGGGATCGAGCGCGACCGCGAGCGCCTGCGCGAGCGGGCGACGGCGGCGCTCGAGCGCGTCGGGCTCAGCCCCGCGGAGGAGTTCCTGGACAAGTACCCGGCCGACCTCTCCGGCGGGCAGAAGCAGCGCGCCGTGATCGCCCGCGCGATCATCCTCGAGCCCGAGGTGCTGGTCGCCGACGAGCCCGTCTCGATGCTCGACATGAGCGTGCGGGCGAAGATCCTCGAGCTGATGCTCGAGCTCAAGGAGGAGCTCGGCCTCACCTACCTCTACATCACCCACGACCTCGCCACCGCGAAGTTCTTCTGCGACCGGATCGCGATCATGTACCTGGGCCGGATCGTCGAGATCGGCCCGGCCGAGGAGATCTACCGGGAGCCGCGCCACCCCTACACGCAGGCCCTGCTGCGGGCGATCCCCGAGCCCGACCCGCGCCGCGCCGTCCCTCGCGACCTGCCGCGCGGGGAGGTTCCCGACGCCGTCTCGCCGCCGATCGGCTGTTCCTTCCACCCGCGTTGCCCGCGGGCCTTCGAGCCCTGCGGCTGGGAGCCGCGGGATCTGCGCACCGCGCTCGAGTCGCGCTGGACGGAGCTCTCCGAGGAGGAGTTCGACGCCGAGCGGGCGGTCCTCGGTGATCTCGGGGCGCTCGACTCCTCCGAGCGGGAGGTGGTGATCCCGGCGGGCTCGGGGCACGAGGGAGGCGACGTGATGGCGATCTTCGACTCGATCCGCGAGGCGGCGCCCGACGATCCACTGTGGCGCGGCGTCGAGTCGATGGAGGCCGCCGGGGATGGGGTCAGGGTCCGTTTCCGCGCATCGCTGGAGCCGCGGCCGCTGGACATCGGCGGCGCGGTGGTGCGATGCCACCTCCACGACCCCGAGGCAGCCGACGGCGGATCCGTGAATGGAGAGTAGGGTGGCTGGGCAAGGACTGGGAGTTCGTCACTCAATCTCGTCCACCAAGTAGGGCAGCTTGGAAGCAGGTCAATTCGGAGAGGAACATCGTGCGCCGGTGGGCGCGTCGGCCGAGCTCGTCGACTCGGATTTCGAGCTGCCCCCGCGCTCGCCGGGCCAGCTCTTCCGCGCGCGGTTCCGCGAGGACAAGATCGCGATGGCCTCGCTCGTCTTCATCGGCCTGCTGGTCCTGATGGCGATCTTCGCGCCGCTCGTGGTCTCGATCGTCGGCGGCCCCGACCCCGACGCCCGTGACACCGGCGCGCTCGATCCGCTCTTCGCGACCCCGACCGGCCCCTCCGCCGATCACCTCTTCGGCGTCGACCAGCTCGGGCGCGACGTCTTCAGCCGCGTCGTCTACGGCGCCCGCGTCTCGCTCACCGTCGCCTTCGCCGCGACGTTCTTCGCCACGGTCTTCGGGGTCATCGCCGGGCTCCTCGCCGGGTACTTCCGCGGCTGGGTCGACTCGCTGATCTCGCGCAGCGTCGACGTCCTCCTCGCGATCCCGTACCTGCTGCTCGCGACCGGCCTCGCCTCCGCGTGCACGCTCGCGCAGACGAAGGGCGGCGGCAGCGGCTGCCTCGGCGGCCTCGTCAAGCCCGGGCTCGGGGTGGTCATCTTCGTCATCAGCTTCACGAGCTGGACGTATATGGCCCGGATCGTCCGCGGCCAGATCCTCTCGATGCGCGAGAAGGAGTTCATCGAGGCGTCCCGCTCGATGGGCTCGACCGACGCGCGGATCGTCTTCAGCGAGCTGCTGCCGAACCTGACGGCGCCGATCATCGTCTACTCGTCGATCCTGATCCCGCAGGTGATCCTCTACGAGGCCGCGCTCTCGTTCCTCGGCGTCGGCGTCACCGACAAGCCGAGCTGGGGCCAGATGATCTCCGACGCCACCCCCAACTTCAGCACCGCCTGGTGGTACATGCTGTTCCCGGGCATAGCGCTCGTCCTCACCGTGCTCGCCTTCAACTTCGTCGGCGACGCCATGCAGGACGCCCTCAACCCCCGCAAGCGGAGGTCCTGACCCGTGCGCCCGGTCAGCTCGTCCAACTCTTCCAACTCTTCGAACTCTTCCAACTCGTCCAACTTGTCCGAAAGAAGAAAGGAACGTCCATGAGAAAGAAGTTGCTCCGGGTCCTATTGCCCGGATTGATCGTGGCCGCGGCCGTGGCATTGGCCGCGTGCGGTGGCAGCAGCGACAGCACATCGAGCTCGGGGGATGCCGACAGCCAGTTCGCGGCCGTCACCGAGCCGCCCTCAGACGCGCAGCAGGGCGGTGACCTGACGGTCATCGCGGCCAGCGACGTCGATTACATCGACCCGGGCGCGGCGTACTACCAGTTCACCTTCATGGTGACGAGCGCGACGCAGTCGTCTCTGACCGCCTACGCGCCGGGCGACATCGAGAAGGCGTCGCCGCTGCTCGCAACCGGCGAGCCTGAGGTCAGCGACGACGGCAAGACGATCACGTACACGCTGCGTGACGACGTCAAGTTCTCGCCGCCCGTCAACCGTGTGGCGACCGCCGCCGACGTCAAGTACGCGATCGAGCGATCGCTGCTGCCGGGCGTCCCGAACGGGTTCGTGCAGACGTACCTGTCCGGCGTCCAGGGGATCGACAAGGCCATCAAGGAGGCCCAGGACAACCCCACGGGCGGAGCGCCCGACATCAGCGGGATCACGGCGCCGGATGACACGACGCTCGAGATCAAGCTCGACAACACGACCTCGATCGGCGTGATCGGCGCCCTGTCGCTGCCCGTCAGCGCCCCGGTTCCGGAGGAGTACGCCGAGAAGTACGACGCGGAGAACCCGTCGACGTACGGCGAGCACCAGGTCGCGACCGGTCCGTACATGATCGAGAACGACAGCTCGGGGAACCTGACCGGCTACACGCCGAACAAGGAGATCCACCTCGTCCGCAACCCGAACTGGAAGGCGTCCGATGGCGATTTCCGGCCGGCGTACCTGGACGACATCACCATCCAGGAGGGCTTCGCCGACACCGTCTCGGCGGCGAAGAAGGTCCTCACCGGCAACGGGCTGGTCAACGGCGACTTCACGACGCCGCCGGCGGCCATCAAGCAGGCCGCGCAGGAGGGTGAGGAGGGCCAGCTTTCGCTGACCCCGAGCGGTGGTAACCGCTACGTCGCCCTGAACACGCAGATGGCTCCGTTCGACGACATCAACGTCCGCAAGGCCGTGATCGCGAACTCGAACAGGGTCGACCTGCGCAACACCCGCGGCGGTGAGCTCACCGGCCCCGTCGCCACCCACTACCTCCCGCCGGACTTCCCCGGCTTCGAGGAAGGTGGCGGGCTCGAGGGTCCGGATCTGGACTTCATCGCCAACCCCGAGGGAGACCCGGATCTGGCGGCGGAGTACATGAAGAAGGCCGGCTACTCGAGCGGCAAGTGCGAGGGCGATTGCAAGATCGTCATGG
>JAGQUO010000126.1 GCA_020438445.1 Solirubrobacterales bacterium | reverse complement strand
CACGTCGGGGCGCGGCGGGCCCAAGTCCCCAGGATTCGGGGGCGATTATGGAGGTAACGACCGCCGGACCGAGCGTTGAGCGGAGAACGGGGGCACTACGCCTCCACGACCAGCCCCTCGATCTCGATCTCGCAGCCCGCGGTAGCGGGATCGTGGGGCACGAACCTCGTTAGCACCGCGTCGGCGCTGACCCGATCGAGGATGCCCTGCATGACGCCGCGATGGAGGGTGCAGACGACCTCGCGGTTGTCCTGCGCCGAGTCCCGGTATGGGCAGTTGCCGAGCCGGCAGCCGAGGCGCCCGTTGGCCGGACCCTCGAGTTCGGGCTGGAAGCCGAGCGCGGAGAGCACGTCCTCGATGGCCCGCTCAGGTGGGCCGCCTGCTCCCGCCCCCAGGTCCCTGCCGATCTCGCGACCGGCTGATTCCACCTCGCGCAGCCGCTCCTTGCTCACCGGGACCGCGCCCGCGAGCCAGCCGGCGAGCGCCTGATACCCCGTCGGCCGCTCGCCGCCGGGATTGGCACCCGGCGCGATGGCCCACTCGTTGTGCGGTCTCCCTCGCGATCTCCTGACCTGCCGCTGGACGACGAGGCCCGCCTCCCGCAGCACCCCGAGCTGGCGCCGGACCCCGTTGGGATGTAGCCCCAGGTACTCCGCGAGCTCGGGCGTCGTCGCCGGACGACCCAGCCGGGAAAGCACCGCGAAGAGCCGCGCGCGAGTCGGCTGGGACAGCGGGTCAGACCGCTGATCTCCGGGTAGTTCCTGCGCGTCGATCACTTCTCACACCGTAGTGGGATAACGTCCACGGCAATGTTACGTGTGCATCGAGATGCCGCCGTGAGCCGGGAGCGTTTCCCGGCCAGGAGGGTGCAGCGATAGCCGGAGCGGCTGACAGCGCCGGGGCCCGCCTCGCGGCCGCCCACGAGTTCTTTCGCCGGGGGGAATCCAACGCCGACGGTTGGAGCCTGCTGATCGCCAAGGGACGCGACTGGGAGTCGGCCTACCGCGACCGCTGGCGCCACGACAAGATCGTCCGCTCCACCCACGGCGTCAACTGCACCGGCTCCTGCTCCTGGAACGTCTACGTCAAGGACGGCCTGATCACCTGGGAGTCGCAGGCGGTCGACTACCCGCAGACCGACCCCGGACGGCCCAACCACGAGCCGCGCGGATGCCCTCGCGGCGCCTCCTTCTCCTGGTACACGTACTCGCCCGCGCGGCTCAAGCACCCCTACGTCCGCGGCGGCTTGCTCGAGCGCTGGCGCGAGGAGAAGGCCCGCACCGGTGATCCGGTTGCCGCCTTCGCCGCGGTCGCCGCCGAAGGCGACTACCGGTCCGAGCGCGGGCGCGGCGGCTTCGTGCGCTGCGGATGGGAGGAGGCCAGCGAGCTGATCGCCGCTGCCACCGTCCACACGATCGACCAGCACGGCCCCGACCGCGTCGGCGGCTTCACCCCGATCCCGGCCATGTCCCCGGTTTCCTTCTGCGCCGGCTCGCGGTTCCTCTCGCTGATCGGCGGACACACGACGACCTTCTACGACTGGTACGCGGACCTCCCGCCCGCCTCCCCTCAGGTCTTCGGCGATCAGACGGACGTGCCCGAGTCCGCCGACTGGTGGGACGCGGCCTACCTGATCGTCTGGGGAACGAACCTGCCGATCACGCGCACGCCCGACGCCCACTTCATGACCGAGGCGCGCTACCGGGGCCAGAAGGTCGTGGTCGTCTCGCCCGACTACTCCGACCACGTCAAGTTCGCCGACCAGTGGCTGCCCGCGCAACCGGGAACCGACGGCGCCCTGGCGATGGCGATGGGCCACGTGATGCTGCGCGAGTTCTGGGTCGACCGGGAGGTCGAAGGCTTCCGCGACTACGGCAAGCGCTTCACCGACCTGCCGCTGCTGGTCGAGCTCGAGGAACGCGACGGCGTCAGCGTGCCCGGGCGGTTCCTGACCGCCGCCGACCTCGGAGAGGCCGGCGAGAACGCCGACTGGAAGCCGGTCCTCCTCGACGCCGCCACCGGCGAGCCGGCGATCCCCAACGGATCGGTCGGCTTCCGCCACGGCGAGGAGGGCAAGGGCCGGTGGAACCTGCGGCTCGACGGCATCGACCCGGTCCTGACCCTCCTCGGCCGGGTCGGACGGAACGTCGAGGTGGCCCTCCCCCGCTTCGATGTCGGCGACGGACCCGGCGGCGGCGAGATGCGGCGTGGCGTCCCCACCGTCGAGGTCGCGGGGCGCACGGTGACCACGGTCCTCGACCTGATGCTCGCCACCTACGGCGTCGCGCGCGACGGCCTCCCCGGCGAGTGGCCAGAGGGATACGACGACGCCGAGACCCCCTACACGCCCGCCTGGCAGGAGGCGATCACCGGGGTCGACCGGGCGCAGGCGGTGAAGGTCGCCCGCGAGTTCGCCCGTAACGCCGAGCTGACGGGCGGCCGCTCGATGATCTGCATGGGAGCGGGCACCAACCACTGGTTCCACTCCGACGAGACCTACCGCTCCTTCATCGCCCTGCTGCTCATGTGCGGCTGCGTCGGCAAGAACGGCGGCGGCTGGGCCCACTACGTCGGGCAGGAGAAGATCCGCACCTTCGCCGGCTGGCAGACGCTCGCCTTCGCGCTCGACTGGCGGCGCCCGCCCCGCCAGGCGCAGGGGACCTCCTGGTACTACACCCACAGCGAGCAGTGGCGCTACGACCGGCTCCGGCCCGAGGCCTTCGCCTCCCCGCTCGGCGAGGGGATCTTCGACGGGATGACCGCCATCGACGCCCACGCCAAGGCGGTGCGGATGGGCTGGATGCCCTCCTACCCGCAGTTCAACCGCAGCCCTCTCGATCTCGTCGCCGAGGCCGATGCGGCCGGGACTGACCCGGCCGAGCACGTGGTCGAGGAGCTGAAGTCGGGGCGCCTGCAGTTCGCCGTCGACGATCCCAGCGCCCCCGAGAACTTCCCCCGCGTGTTCTTCGTCTGGCGCTCGAACCTGCTCGGATCCTCCGGCAAGGGGCAGGAGTACTTCCTGCGCCACCTGCTCGGAGCCGGGCCCGACGGCCCGCTTGCCGAGCCGCTGCCGGAGGGGGAGCGTCCCACCGAGGTCCGCTGGCGCGAGGAGATGCCCGAGGGCAAGCTCGACCTGCTCGTCAACGTCGACTTCCGGATGACGACGACGGGCCTCTACTCCGACGTCGTCCTGCCCGCCGCCACCTGGTACGAGAAGTTCGACCTGTCGATGACGGACATGCACCCGTTCGTCCACTCCTTCAACCAGGCGGTCCCTCCCCCGTGGGAGGCACGCACCGACTGGGACACGTTCGGCACGATCGCGCGTGCCTTCTCCGATCTCGCGGGCGAGCGTCTGGGGGTGCGCCGCGACATCGTCACGACGCCGCTGCTGCATGACACCCCCGGCGAGATCGCGCAGCCGGCCGGGCGAGCGACGGACTGGCGCGCCGGCGAGTGCGAGCCGACCCCGGGGGCGACGATGCCGAACCTGACCGTCGTCGAGCGCAACTACGGAGCGGTCGCCGACGAGTGGGCCGCGCTCGGCCCGCTGACCGAGCGGCTCGGCTCGGCCGTCAAGAGCGCCTCCTGGATCCCCGGCCCCGAGGTCGAGCAGCTCGCCGAGCGCAACGGGGTCGTCACCGAGGGGGCGGCGAAGGGGCGGCCGACGATCGCCCGGCCCGAGCAGGCGGCGGAGGCGATCCTCGCCCTCTCCGGCGTCAGCAACGGCCGCATCGCGACGGCGGGCTTCCGCTCACTCGAGGAGCGCTGCGGTGTCCCGCTCGCCGACCTCGCCGAAGCCGCCGAGGAGACGCGGATCACCTTCGCCGACACGCAGGTGCAGCCACGCCGGGTCATCACCTCCCCCGAGTGGTCGGGGATCGACGAAGAGGGGCGGGCGTACGCGGCGTTCACGATCAACGTCGAGCGCGACAAACCCTGGCACACCCTCTCGGGCCGGATGCACCTCTACCTCGACCACGCCTGGATTCGCGAGCTCGGTGAAGGGCTGCCCGCCTACCGGCCGCCGGTCGACCACCGGCTGATGATGGCCGGAGGCAAGCCCGTCGACGGCAACGGCGCCCCCGAGGTGACGCTGCGCTACCTGACGCCGCACTCGAAGTGGTCGATCCACTCCGAGTACCAGGACAACCTGCACATGCTGACCCTGTTCCGGGGCGGATCGGGGCTCTGGCTCAGCCCCGAGGACGCGGAGGCGATCGACGTCCGCGACAACGACTGGGTCGAGGCCCACAACCGCAACGGGATCCTCGTCACGAGGGCAGTCGTCTCCCACCGGGTCCCAAAGGGCGTCTGCATGATGTACCACTCGAAGGACCGCCAGATCGGGACGCCGCTCTCGGAGATCGACGGCCGCCGCGGGGGCACCGAAAACGCCCTGACGACGATCGCGATGAAGCCGACCCACATGGTCGGCGGCTACGCGCAGCTCTCTTGGGGACCCAACTACTACGGCCCCACCGGATCGAACCGCGACTCGGTCACGATCATCCGCAAGCGCAGCCAGGAGGTTGAGTACTGATGCGAGTCAAGGCGCAGGTCTCGATGGTGATGAACCTCGACAAGTGCATCGGCTGTCACACCTGCTCGGTCACCTGCAAGCAGGTGTGGACGAACCGGCCCGGCACCGAGTACGTCTGGTTCAACAACGTCGAGACGGCCCCGGGGCAGGGATTCCCGCGCCGCTGGTCGGATCAGGAGCGATGGAAGGGAGGCTGGGAGCTCGACCGCCGCGGGCGGCTGCGGCTACGGGCCGGGGGTCAGCTGAAGAAGCTCCTGACGATCTTCTCCAACCCCGACCTGCCGACCATCGACGACTACTACGAGCCCTTCACCTACGACTACGAGACGCTGGTCGAGGCGCCGCTGGGCAAGCGCGACCCGGTGGCCCGCCCCCACTCCCAGCTCACCGGCAAGCCGATGGAGGTCGAGTGGGGCCCGAACTGGGACGAGGGCTTGGCCGGCGGCCTCGAATCGGCGCCGAAGGATCCGCACCTGCAGGGGATCGAGGAGGAGGTGCGGATGACCTACGAGCAGGCGTTCATGTTCTTCCTGCCGCGGATCTGCGAGCACTGCCTGAACCCCTCCTGCGTCGCGAGCTGCCCCTCCGGGGCGATGTACAAGCGCGAGGAGGACGGGATCGTCCTGGTCGATCAGGACAAGTGCCGAGGCTGGCGCTACTGCGTCTCCGGCTGCCCCTACAAGAAGGTCTACTTCAACCACAACACCGGCAAGGCCGAAAAGTGCACCCTCTGCTACCCGCGGATCGAGGCCGGTCAGCCGACGATCTGCTCGGAGACCTGTGTCGGCCGGATCCGCTACCTGGGCCTGGTTCTCTACGACGCCGACCGGGTGCAGGAGGCGGCCTCGGTGCCCGACGAGCGCGACCTGCTGGCCGCTCAGCGCGACGTCTTCCTCGACCCGGAGGAGCCCGCGGTGCGCGAGGCGGCGCGCGAGGCCGGCATCCCCGAGGACTGGATCGAGGCCGCGCGGCGCTCGCCCGTCTACGACCTGGCGATGCGATGGGGCGTGGCCCTGCCACTGCACCCCGAGTTCCGGACGCTGCCGATGGTCTGGTACGTGCCGCCGCTCTCGCCGGTCGCGGCGACGCTGGAGACCGACGGCTACGAGGCCGACCCCGACGACGTCTTCGGCGCCATCGACAACCTGCGGATCCCGCTCGAGTACCTCGCGAACCTGCTCACCGCCGGCGACGTGGACGAGATCAGGTCCGTCCTGCGCCGGCTCGCCGCGATGCGCTCCTACATGCGCAAGCGCGAGGTGCTCGGCGAGACCGACGAGGCGGTCCCCGGGCGGGTCGGCCTCAGCGGCCCCGAGCTCGAGCGCATGTACCGGCTGCTGGCGATCGCCGATTACGGGGATCGCTACGTGATCCCGCAGGCCCACGCCGAGCTCGGTCAGCGGCTGATGCAGGAGCAGGGCGGTTGCGGGCTCGACTTCGAGGACGGCCCCGGAAACTGCGGCGCGGTCGACTCGCGGCCCGACACCTCCTCCCCCCGGGTGCCCGTCGACGGTGAGCGGTTCCACCTCGTAGACCTGCTGACGAAGGGAGGGCGCGGCTC
>JAGQUO010000125.1 GCA_020438445.1 Solirubrobacterales bacterium | reverse complement strand
CGCCGGTTCCGGCGCGATCTCCTCGAGTCGCACGAAGATCGCGCGCGAGCCGTGCACAGGCTCGTCGTCGACGACGATTCCCGGCACGGTCCGGTTGCCGGGCCCGTAGATGGCCTCCATCTGCTCGTTGTGGCTGCCCATGTCCATCTCGACCCGCTCGAACCGGAGCCCTTTCACCCTCAACGCGACCTCGGCGGCGCGGGATGGGTGGGAGGGGGGTAGGCCGTGCAGGGTGATCGTCGGCTGCTCGCTCATCGCGGGGACTCTACGGTCCGGAGGGGCTGCCGTGAGCGCGAATCGCGCGACGGAAGGCTCCGAACGCGGCCTTCCGGGAATAGTCGTCGCGGAGCAGCCCCACGGAGTCGAAGAGGCCGGGTCCGCCGCTGACGTTGTCGCGCAGGTTGAACCAGCGGTAGTCGGTGACGCCCAGGGTCCCGGACCAGCGATGGACGTCCTCCACCGTCGACGCGAGCGCGTGTCGCTGAGCCCGCTCGGTCCGGCCGAGGTTGGTGACGTAGCCGTTCTCGGTCACCCAGAGGTCCGTCCGGCGCCCGATCCCCGCTTTCGGCAGGTAGCAGCGCCGCAGCAGCGTCAGCGCCTCGACGGTGGCCTCGCCGGCGCTCGAGCCCGGAGCGATGGCGGACGGGACCACGAGGCCCGGATAGATCTGCAGCCCGACGTAGTCGAGGGCGCGGCGAAACCTCGGCGTCGACCGGCGGCCGAGCACTTCCCAGAACCGGCGATCGGAGCTCGGCAGCCATCGCCACGCGAACGAGAACCCGAGCTCGACGTCCTCGCGCCCGATCGAGTTCAGCTCGTGACGGGCGGCGAGGATCCCGCGGACGATTGCCTTGCGAACGCCGGGATAGCTGCCGTCGCTCGTGTTCGGCGACACGTCGAAGTTGGCTTCGTTGGTGATCGTCAGAGCCGTCACCGAGGGACGGCGACCGAGGATCCGCGCAGCTCTGCGGACGTACCGCTTCCACGCTCCCATGTCGCCGGCCCGGCCCTCCGGCGGGTGGTAGCGGACCTGGAGCTCGACGTCGAATCCCGCAGCCGCGAACCGGTCGGTGATCCGCGCATAGCGATGGATGCCGGCGGTGCCGTCCGACCAGAACATCCGGTTGAGCCGGACGACCAGTGGGCGGTGTGCCGGCACGAGCTCGCGCAGCTCCTCGATCGCCCGCGCTCGATCCTCCGGCACCGGCGCATCCTGCGAGGCCCCGGCGCTGCCGGCGGCCAGGGGGGTGATCCCGAACCGGAGCGGCTCGGCCGGACGGGTGACCGCGGGGACGGTCGTGGCGAGACAGTCCGGGTCGGCTGCACGGGCCTGGCCCGGCATCAGCACGAAGCCCGCCAGGCACAGCGCCGCGCCGGCTGGAAGCGCCGCCGCGAGTGGACGGTGGCGGCGGCCGACGGTGAGTGCCAGTGCGCTTGCGCCGGCCGCCGCGAGCGCCGCGACGACGAACGACGACCCGTAGCCGCCGAGCGCGGCTGCCGCACCGGCGATCGGCGCACCGATCCCGACCCCGAGGTCGAAGCAGGCGGTGAAGGTCCCCATCGCGATTCCCCGGCGCTGTGGGGGCACCCGGTCCATCACGAGCAGGACCAGGCTCGGGAAGATCAGCGAGAAGGCACCGCCGACGGCGATCGCTCCGGCGAGGGCGACCGCGAGGTCGTCCGCGAGGGCGATCGTCAGCAGTCCCGCCGCCTCGAGCAGCCCCGCACCGATCGCGCAGCGGACACCGCCGAAGCGGTCGGGCAGCCACCCGAACAGGACCCGCGCCGCCACGACCGTCAGCGCGAACGCCGTGAAGATGCTCGCGCCGTGGTCGATCCCGCGGGCGTCGAGGTGGAGGACGATGAATCCGGCGAGCGCCGCGTAGCCGAGCGTTGCCATCGTCATCGCCAGGCCGGGCCCGAGCGCCTCCCTCGCGAAGAGCCGGTTGCGGGTGGGCGCCGCAACGACCGCGGGGCGCGGGGGCTCGGGGATGCGGACGGCGATCGCGGCGGCGACGAGCGGCGCCGCCGCTGCGAACGCCCAGACGGCCCCATAGCCGACGGCGCGGTGCAGCGCATCGCCGATCGGCGGGCCGAAGGAGAGGCCGCCCCAGATCGCCAGCCCGTAGAGGCCGATGATCCGGCCGCGGCGTCTCGGATCGGTGATGTCGACGACCCATGCCGAGCTCGCGGTGTAGACGACGCCCTCGCCCGCCCCGAGGATGAGCCGCGCGACGACGAGGCCGACAACGCCGAAGGGGAGGAAGTAGAGGAGGCTCGCCACGACGGTCACGATCGTCCCCGCGATCACGACGGGCCGGCGCCCGCGCTGGTCGGCGAAGCTGCCGGCGAGCGGCCGGAACGCGAGGCCGGTGATGGCGTAGGCGCCGGTGACGACGCCCACCGCGAGATCGGTCGAGCCGACCGGGCCCTTCACGTACTGCGGCAGGACGGGGAGGGTGGCACCGATGCTGAGCAGCACCAGCAGCGTCACCGCGAACAACGCGGCGAAGGTCCGGTCGAAGCCCCGGCCGGCGGCGGCGAGGGGGTTCACGATCCGGCTGCGGCCCGGAGCTGCGCGCGCTTGATCTTGCCGCTGGCCGTCTTCGGCAGCGATTCCGCGAACTCGACGATCCGCGGGTACTTGTAGGGAGCCGTCTGTGCCTTGACGTGCTCCTGAAGCTCGCGTGCGAGCTCTTCGCCGGGCACCCCGTCGCGAATGACGACGACCGCACGGACGACCGACCCCCGCTCGGGATCGGGCGCTGCGACGGCGGCCGCCTCCGACACGGCCGGATGCGAGACGAGTGCCGACTCGACCTCGAACGGGCCGATCCGGTAGCCCGAGGAGAGGATCACGTCGTCGCTTCGCCCCTCGAACCAGAGGTAGCCGTCGTCATCGGCACGGACGAGGTCACCCGTGTGCCACCACTCCGCGGCGTAGGGCTCGGAACCGATGTAGCGGCTGAAGAAGGTGGGGCAGCTCGCGGTGCGGAGCAGCAGCTCGCCGTCCTCGATCCGCAGGTCGATGCCGGGCAATGGCAGGCCCATCGAGCCGTCACGGACCTCGCCGTCGGTCAGCGCCCCGGTCAGCGCCCCGGTCTCGGTCTGCCCGTACCCGTCGTGGATGTCGAGTCCCATCTCACCGCGGAAGGCGGCGATGACCTCGGCGTTGAGCGGCTCTCCGGCGCTGACGAGACGACGCAGGCATGAGACCGGGCGGAGCTCGGTCCGCTTCGCGAGCATCCGGTACTCGGTCGGTGCCTGGCAGAGCACGTTGATGCGCTCGCGCTCGCAGATCTCGAGCCGCTCCGCCGGGTCGAAACGACCCTCGCGGAGGTAGGCGGCAGCTCCCGCGAGCCAGGGGGCGATGAACGCGTTGCGCGCCGATTTGGACCAGCCGCTTGCAGCGGTGCACCATGCGAGCTCTCCGGGCCGGGCTCCGAACCAGTGCACGGCCTGCAGCTCCTGTCCGAGCAGGTAACGCTGAGGATGGACGGCGGCGCGGGCCGGTCCCGTGGTTCCGGAGGTGAAGACGATCAGCGCCGGATCGGACGGGTCCAGATCAGCCGCAGGCGCCGGCGGCTCCTGCGGCTGCTCCTCGTCGAGGACCCTCTGGATGTCCGCGAGGTCCATGCCGGGCACGCCCGCGGGAAGCTCCGCCAGCAAGCGCTCCTCCCCGAGCGCGAGAACCGGGTTGCTCACGGCGACGCGGTGCGCGAGATCCGCCCGGCGCAGCTGGGTGTTGCAGGGCAGGGCGACCGCTCCGATCCGGAAGCAGGCCAGCATCGCGAGCACCCATTCGGGCCGGTTTCCGATCAGCGTCATGACCACGTCGCCCCGCCCGACTCCGCGGGACGCGAGCGCTCCCGCGAGCCCGGCCGAGCGGGCTCCGACCTCACCGAATCCCCATTCGCGGCGCTCGCCGTCCTCGGCGACCGTGACCATCGCGAGCCGCGCCGCAGGGAAGTTGCTGAGTACGTCCTCGGTGAAGTTCATGCCCGTCCGGGCCGGAAACGGTAGCGCCGCGACGGGCGAGGCAAGCCACCCGGCCGGTCCCCGCGCGTTCCCCCGCGGCTACTCGTAGAGCTTGACGATCCGGATCGTCCCGGCCGGTGCGGCCTCGACGCAGAGGTTGCAGAGGACGCACTCGTCGAGGTTCTCGCGCACGATCCCGACGCCGCCTTCTGCGACCGTGAAGATGTCGACGGGGCAGACCTCGGCCAGCTTCTCGGCGAGGGCGGCGTCGCCGGCGACCGAATCGCCGACCTCGACGTCGATGAACGTGCCGTTCAGCTCCTCGCTCATCGGCCCAGCGCCTCCTTGACGCGGTCGGGGATCTCGTCGATCCGCTCGACCACCGGGATGCCGGATGCCTCGAGGCGGGCGATCTTCTCGGTCGCCGAGTCCTCCTTGCCCTCGACGATGGTGCCGGCGTGGCCGAAGCTCATGCCCTGCATCTCCTCGTCGTCCATGAAGCGACCTGCCATGAAGGCGACGATCGGCATCGTCGATCCGGCCTGCTCGCGCCACTCGACCAGCTCCGCCTCCATGCGGCCTCCGGGTTCCGTGTAGATCACGATGGCCTCGGTCTGCGGGTCGTCCTCGAAGAGGGGCATGAGCTCCGCGTAGGTGGAGCCGATGATCGCGTCGCCGCCGATCGAGATCGCGGTCGAGACACCGAGGCCGGCGGCGGTCAGGGTCGAGGAGATCTCGGTGGTCATGCCGCCGGAGCGGCTCATCACGCCGACCGGGCCGGCGACGTAGGCCTTCGCCGCGTCCTTCGCAGGGCCGCCGATGCCGCCCATCTTGGCCACGCCGGGAGCGATCAGCCCGAGACAGTTCGGCCCGATGATCCTGGCGCCGCGCTCGTTCGCCAGCTCGACCATCTCGGCGACGTCGCGGCGCGGGATCCGCTCGGTGACGACGACGATCAACTTGATGCCGTTCTCGATCGCCTCCATGACGGCGTCCTTGGTGAACGCGGGCGGGACGGTGGCGACGGCGCCGTCGATCGGCCCGCCATGGTGTTCGACCGCCTGCTCGACCGTGTCGAAGACCGGCACCCCGTGGACCTCGCGGCCCTTGCGCCCGGGAGTGACTCCGGCCACGATCTTCGACCCGAAGTCGAGGCACTCGCGGGTCAGGTTGACCGCCTCGCGGCCGGTGATGCCCTGGACGATGAAGGTGAAGTTCTCGTCGAGAAGCACGGCCATCGCTACGCCGCCTCTCCCTGGACCTTGGCGACCGCCCGTCCGGCCGCCTCCCACATCGAGACCGAGCGGTCGCAGTACTCGACCCCGTACTTGTCGAGGATCTTGTAGCCCTCGTCCTCCCAGGCGCCCGGGATCCGGAAGATCGCGATCGTCTCGGCCGGGTCCTTGCCAAGCTCGAGGCATGCCTTGATGACGCCGCGCGCGACGATGTCGACCCTGGTGTTGGAGACGATCGACATCATCACGGCGATCTTCTCGACCCCGTCCTTCTTCAGGACCTCCTTGGCGAGGCCGCAGGACTTGGCGACCGAGGGATTGCCGCCGATCTCGGCGTAGTTGGCGGGCTTGCCGCCCTGGCTGCGCACCGCATCGGTCAGGGTCAGCGAGCCGCCTCCCGCGCCGATGACGAGTCCGATGTTGCCGGTGAAGCCGTGGTCCTTGCCCTGGATGACGCCGCGGTGGTCGGCCGCATCGATCGCTTTGACGTTGCGCTCGAACTCGCTCGGCTCGTAGAGCTCGCGCGGCTCGGCCAGATCGACGCCGATCTCGGTGAGCATCTTCCTGTGCCGGCCCACCGCCTCGTCCTCCATCTCCATGTGGGCGTCGAGGGCGACGAACGAGCCGTCGGTGAGGCGGGCGAGCGGGTTGATCTCGGCCAGGGTCATGTCGCAATCGCGCTGCAGCCGCGCGAGAGCGGCGAGGACGCGGCCCGCTCGCCCGAGCTCGGAGCCGGTCATCCCACAGCGGGCGACCGCCTCCTTGGCGCGGAAGTCGGGAATCGGATGGAGGTTCGAGAGGTGGGCGCGGCCGACGTGATCGGGGTGCTCTTCGGCGACCTGCTCGATGTCGATGCCGCCCATGTCGCTGAACAGCATCATCGGCCGCTTGGCCCGCCCGTCCCAGAGGACGGCGGCGTAGTACTCCTGCTCGACCTCGGCCTTCGGGTCGACGAGGACTCCGACCGGCATGTGGCCGCCGATCTCGAGCTCGAGGATCGCCGCCGCGTGCCCGGCGGCCTCGTCCGGCGTGTCGGCGAACTTGACGCCGCCCGCCTTCATCCGCCCGCC